>PDQE01000055.1 GCA_002747735.1 Flavobacteriales bacterium
CCAAATCCAATATAGCATTATATATTAGATTTGGTATTAGTAGAGGTTAGAGCTGCCATTTTTGGCAGTGCTGGATGAGGAAAATTTTTGGCTTTAAGGTCAATCCCGTCCCAATTATTTTTGCAAAACTGTCGTAATCCGTCTATCTTAATGGCATCGAGAAGATTTTTATTATCAATGAAAAAAATGAACAAATCTATCTAAGAGGCTATAGCTTGAAAGAATCAATATTTTGAAGAATTCTTTTTAGAGTGAAATTTGTCGTACACCCATATGATGGGTAAACGCAATTTTTCGTTTCTTTTTGCTAACTTTGAGACTTTATTAAATTTTGTAAAAAAATAAAGAAATAGTTGTTACCTGCGTTCACATGGTTTTTTATTAATCTTCAAAATATTCTATGCTTACAACAATACAATACGGTTCACAGAAACTAAAGATTAACCTTTCTGAGCCTTTAGATATTTCTATTCCATTACGTACTTCCAAGGAAAATTTAACAGCTTGGGGGCAAAAACCACCTGGTTTAAAACACCCCATGCCCATGGAACACATACGGAATGTGTAGGCCATATTACCAAAGAATTTTATAGTGTAAATCAACAGTTGACCTCATTTTTTTTTCTGGCCGAGGTTGTTTCCGTAGCCCCGGAGAGACAACAATCCGATTTTGTAATTTCAAAAAAACAATTACAGTTTTTATTTGGCCAAAAGAAGAGAGAAGCCATTGTTATTAGAACGCTTCCTAATCTTATGGATAAAATTTCCAGGCAATATTCAAAAACTAATCCGCCTTATTTATTGGAAGAAGCGGCGATATTTTTGCGTGATAAAGGTATAGAACATCTATTAATAGATTTACCTTCCTTAGATAAAGAGAAGGATGATGGTAAGTTATTATCTCACAATGCTTTTTGGAATACCAAAGGAAAAATTAGAAAAAGTGCTACTATTACTGAACTTGTTTATGTGCCAAATAATATAAAAGACGGTAAGTATTTTCTAAACCTGCAAATAGCCCCTTTTGAGAACAATGCCAGTCCCAGTAAGCCTGTTTTGTATGAAGTTTTAAATTAGATTTTCTAAAAAATAGTATTTTCTATGGACATAGAAACGCTTCGGAACTATTGCCTAAAAAAGAAACATGTTGCAGAATGTTTTCCATTTGATGCCAAAATCCTTGTTTTTAAGGTTATGGGAAAAATGTTTGCATTGACAAACTTGGAAAGGGTGCCTTCTTCCGTAAATCTTAAATGCGATCCGGAAAAAGCATTGGAGCTTAGAGCACATTATTCGGAAATCATTATTCCCGGGTACCATATGAGTAAGAAACATTGGAATACGGTTTTGTTAAATAATAGATTACCTCAAAAGATGTATATGGAACTTATTAATCATTCTTATGATTTGGTGGTTAAAGGTTTGCCCAAGAAAAAAAAACAATTTTAATCCACATTATTGTTTATCACAAAATGGTAATTGAGCCAAATCAAACAAAGTGGCTTATTCTATGGTAGATTTAGCCGGAAATAAAGTGTATGGGTGAGTAATACCAAGTCTAATACGGATTAATGATGTCAATTAACAGCTAATTTCAAAATAGACTGCGAAAGAAATTTTCTAATCATTTTTCCTGTTAGGCTCAGTACGCCAAGCAAAGCCTAAAGGCAGTACTAAAAATAGAAAGAAATACTGTCCGGTTAACAAACCTATAATCGTAATTATCAACCCAATAAGCAATATCCAATGCAGTTTCTTTAGTTTCATAAGATGTGCTAAGATATGAAATACTAATTTTTTTCTTCTACTCTACTTGCCATATCCATTACTGAAAATTAAATAGCCAAAACACCCCCAAAAAGAAATTACTTAATGATATTTATTCTATTATTTATTTTTGCGGTTTCTCTTCCCCATTCTGCAATAGCATTGAGTAACGGGATTAAAGTTTTTCCAAACGCTGTTAGTTCATAATCAACTTTTAAAGGAGGTTTACTTGTATAAACAGTACGTTTAACCAAACCATCTTCAACCATTTTTTTTAATTGAAGGCTCAAAGTTCGCTCTGTAATGACTTTACACTCTTTTCTTAATTCACTATATCGCTTTTTTTTTATTAAATGAATAAGAATGACCGCTTTCCATTTTCCGCCTATATATTTCATTGTCAAACTTGTACTACAGGGAAATTGCTTACCATCTATACTATACATCTGTTACTATCCTTTTTAACCGTTATTGCAAAGATAAATAACTATAATTATTTTTGAAACTATATAAATTATAGTTTAATTAAAATTTAGAATCATGAGTTTTTTAGATCTTGCAAAGATTAGATATGCAACAAAACAATATGACCCTACAAAAATAGTTTCAGTAGAACAAATTGAGGAACTAAAAGAAATAATACGATTAAGTCCGTCCTCAATAAATAGTCAACCTTGGAAATTTACATTTGTTACTAACAAAACTGTAAAAAAGAAATTGGCTTCACAATCCTATATAAATGAACAGTCTGTTAATGACGTTGGCCTTTTAGTTGTATTTAGTGTAATAGAAGATGTTGAGTATTTTGAAAAGAGAAATCTTTCCATTCTTCCTGAGGCGTGGATAACGAATTTCTATAAACCAATGGTGAAGTCAAAAGGTAATGTGGCAGTAAAATCTTGGATGGAACATCAAGTTTATTTATCTCTAGGCTATTTTTTGAGTGCTTGTATAAGTATGGGGCTTGATGCTACACCAATGGAAGGCATTAACCTTGAAGCCTATAAGCAGATACTGGCACAAGATGATTATACTCCGCTTTTTGCTGTTACGGTGGGTTATGCAGATAAAAATGATTGGGCAAATCCAAAAGTTTTACCAAAATCACGTTTTGAACTGGAAGAAGTTGTACAATCTATTTAAAAATTAGACTTGGTATAAGAGGCTATAGCTTGAAAGAATCAATATTTTGAAGAATTCTTTTTAGAGTGAATTTTGTCGTACCCCCTTTTCGATTTGTTTTTACAAATAGAAATATATTCTATCTATATTTGTACAATAAATTGTTTTTAATTATACAGAAATGACCCCTCTCACTCAACAAGAGCTCCACAATTTGGCTATGAACATTGTAGGGGAGCGACTCAAAAAAATGGGTTATGAATTTTTGGCATTAAACAGCCAATTAAAAAAACACCCGCAGTTTGTGTTGCATTACACAAAAGAGTCAGTAATCTTTGTATTGGTTAAAGTAACAAACAATGTGCAGGAAGTGCAAGATTACCATGAGGCGTATGAAGCTGCTTTTTTGGAAAAGTTTTTAAAACATGCTGCCGCACAAAAAGCAAAAGTCTGGTTTGCTTCGGTAGGGTTGGCCAATGCAGAAAATATTGATATGCCGGTTTTTAAAGGCCAGCCGTATTATGTAGCTTTTGAAGATTTTGTAAAAATAATTCCTTAATTTGACATTTTGTTTACCTAAAGGTTTATGCTAAAAAAAATTATCAAGATTGTAAAATGGCTCATTATAATTCATCTCTGTTTTGTTGTGTTCGCTTATTTTTTTCAGGAAAAACTTATTTTTTATCCCTCTTCGCTGCCCTCAGATTATACTTTTAAGTTTGACAGGCCGTTTACGGAAGTCAATCTAAAAACGGCTGATGGCGAAAACATAAATGCCTTACATTTTAAGTTAGACAGTTCCAAAGGGGTAGTACTGTATTTTCATGGAAATTCCGGCAATTTATCTAATTGGGGGAATGTAGTTGATTATTTTTCCCGGTATCATTACGATGTTCTTGTAATGGATTTTAGAGGGTATGGCAAAAGTACAGGCAGTTTTAATGAGGAATTGATGTATAAAGATGCCCAATTGTGTTATGACTATTTAAAAAAACAATATTCTGAAAGTGAAATTGTCATCTACGGCAAGTCTATGGGAACCACCTTTGCCACAAAGATGGCAACTGATAACCATCCTAAACATCTTATGCTTGAAGTACCGTTTGCCAATTTGGCTTCGGCCGGGAGGTATCGGTTTCCATTGTTGCCCATGTCTTTACTGAAATTCAATTTTGAGACGGATAAATATATTTCTCAAGTGGACTGTCCCATAACTCTTTTTCACGGTACGGAAGACCTTATTACATCTTATGATGATAGTTTAGAACTTTTCCGTTTGGCCAATTCAGAAAATAAAGAATTTATAACTATCCCCGGCGGCAGCCATAATAATCTGGTGCAATATAAGTTGTATCAGGAGGTGCTGTCCCGAAGATTAGAATAAAAAAAGACATCTTACAAAAGATGTCTTTTTTAAGAAATTTTATCAGAAAAAAGGTTATTCTGAAGAACCTTTTATTTCTTCAGGTTTTTGTTCCAAAACATCAAAAAACTGGTCAAGTTTTGGTAAGATAACAATTCTTGTCCTTCGGTTTCTGGCACGGCCTTCTGCGGTGTCATTGGAAGCCAATGGCATATATTCACTTCTTCCGGCAGCAATTAAACGCTCTGGTTTTACATCAAAATTACTTTGCAATACTCTTACTACCGCGGTAGAACGCTGTACACTCAAATCCCAATTGTCTCTGGTTCTTGCAGTGCTAATAGGTTTATTATCGGTATATCCTTCTACCATCACTTCCATTTCCGGACGGCTCTTAATTACCTGAGCTACTTTGCCCAAAATATCTTTGGCTTTTGGAGAGATAACTGAGCTGCCACTTCTAAAAAGCAATTTGTCATTAATTTCAACATAAACTACAGTTTTTTCTACGTTAACAATAATATCTTCATCTTGAATGCCGTCAGCCAGAACGTTTTTCAGATTTACAGCCAAAGCCAGATTAATGGAGTCTTTTCTGCTCATCGCTCCTCTTATACCATTAATATATTTATCTTTTTCGCTTAACTGAGCAATTACGTCTTTAATATTACTGCTGGCAGACTGCGATAAGGTAGTTAGGTTTTCTATTTGTTTAATATTGTTTTCCTGGCTTTCTTTTAAGAATTTATTTTCGTTTTCTAAAAGTTCTACCCTATTTTTAAATTTATCTTTTTCTACCTGACATTCCAAAACCTTAGATTTGGCTTCTGCCAATTCAGTTTTAGCTACGTCATATTGATTTTGTAAATCGGTAAATTTCTTTTGAGAAACACAGCTTGATAGCAGAATAGCTGAGGTTAAAGAAAGCAAAAATAATTTTTTCATAATTGATAATTTTCTTTTTTAGTTATTAGGTTTGCGAAGTTATTGAATTTAATAAACACTAAAATACTTTAATAGAATAGTTTTGATACTTTATTATATATATTTACATTTTGGGGTAAAGATACTAAAATTAAAACGAATTATGAACTCCTTAAGAATAATTTTTCTAAAGTGCATAGCTCCATTGGCAATACTTTTATCGTGTTCTGAATCTACTGAATTACAGCGGGTAGATTTAAACGGTAATGCTTTTGGTACCCGTTTTTCCATTACTTATTTTGATACTGAGAATCGTGATTTTACCATAACAATAGATAGCCTTTTTAATGGGATAAACCAATCGCTTTCTACCTACATCCCTGCCTCTGATATTTCTAGAATTAATAACGGTGATACCACGGTAGTTGTAGATTATTATTTTGAAGAGGTTTTTAACAAATCAAAAAAGATATATGAAGAAACCAACGGCATTTTTGACCCCACCATCGGAAATCTGGTAAATGCCTGGGGTTTTGGCCCTGAAAATAATCAAAAGGCTCTGGACAGTGCACAAGTAGATAGTGTTTTGCATCGGGTTGGTTTTGACAAAGTGCGTTTGCATAAAGGAAAAATATTTATAAAATTCCCTCATATTTATTTTGATTTTAATGCTATTGCCAAAGGTTATGCTGTGGATGTTGCAGGTAGATTTTTGGAACAAAATAAAATTGAGCATTACCTGGTGGAAATAGGTGGTGAAATACGAAGCCGGGGGCAGCAACCGGAAAGAAATGCTGCTTGGCAAGTGGCCATTGAAAACCCTAATTTTGACGGTACACGTTCCATAGAAAAGATAATAAATCTGGAAAATGAAGCCATGGCTACATCCGGTAGTTACAGGAAATTTAAGATAGACAGTACCGGCAGAAAATATTCACATATCATTAGTACAATCACCGGTTATCCTGTTAAAAATAATCTATTAAGTGTATCAGTAATAGGGCAAAGAGATTGTGCTGATTTAGATGCTTATGCTACTGCACTTATGGCCATGTCATTAACAGAAGCTAAAACTTTTTTTGCCAATAATAAAACCCTAAAAGGCCATATTATTTTTACTGATGATGAAAATAAATTGGCAACTTATTCTACACCTAATTTGTAAATTGGATGGTTTTTAAAATGGCTTCTAATTCAAACATATAGTCCCGTTTTTTTATGGAAGGGGCATAGGTAAATCCTTCAATTACTATCAGCCTGTTGTTTTCTTTGTCCAATATGGTATAGTTTAAGAAAGGCCCGGCCATAAAATCACCTTTAACCTCCCATTTTCCTCTGGTTTCGTAGGCTTTTTTACCGGCAATTGTAGTTGGTTTTATAAATGGGGTGTAAGCAGCTTCGGTTATCATATAGGAGCCTTCAAACTGTCCGGGAATGTACTTTTCGCCAATGGTATTTCTGTTGGCCACTATCGTATTTATTACGGTATCATTAACTTGTAAAGGCATTGTATAAGCCAGTATATTCATACTGTTAGATCTGGTAATGTATTTCCTAAACCATAAAAAATCTCCGGTGTCTGTTACTTTGGCGAAATCTTGCGGAATGTCTATTTTAAAGCCTAAATTTTTAAAAGTTTCTACTTCCGAGGTTGCCCATGAGTTTTGGGTAAACCGTTTTTGGTACATTTTTAAATCCCCGTTTTTAAAAGTACGTAATATACTGTCTTTGTGTTTACCAAGTTCTGCTATTAACTCATTTTTGTTTTTTCCAATTATGGTAATGCCTACTTGTGGCGATGCATAAATCTTTTGCTGAACGGAAAATCCGGTGCTTTTATCGGTGCCGGCAAAGAGAATATTTCTGTTGGCCTTAAATAGGTTGTTAAACGTCTTTGGCGTTACTTGGGTAATGCTAAATTGGGTTTCTTCCTGAGGTAGTCCCAATACCGGGGCAGCTAAAATGTTTCGTACGGAATCGCCCACATTGCCTTTCCACATGCTGTCATCCATAACCACTAACACATCATTAATAGCTCCTGTAGAAGCAGGAAGTGTGATTTCTTTGTTTTCATTGCCACAAGATAAGAGCAATATAGAAATTACAAACAGGGGAATAAAAATTTTCATCAGTGTAAGTTTAAAAAAGGTTATGCCCGATAACTTTTAGTTAAATTTTTATACCGATTTAGGGCAAAAGAATTAACCTTTGTAAATCTTTAACTTTGTTCCGGGTTTTAGACTTTTAACACTCCAAATATTGTTCCATTTTTTAATTTCCTGAATAGAAACTTTAGGATATTTTTGAGAAATTAACCAAAGTGAGTCACCTTTTCTCACTACATAGGTAGTATATTCTCCTTTTGGTCTGGAGGCAGTCCTTTTTTTAGCGGTCTTGGCTATAGTATTGCCACGATAATTTCGCGGATAAATAGTGAGCCGTTGGCCTATCCTCAGTCTATTGGTTCTCAAGCCATTCCATCTTTTTAATTTGGAAACCGAAACCCCGTATCTTTTGGCAATTCTACCCAGATAATCACCTTTTCTAACGCGGTATCTTATCCTTTCCGGCGAAGTGGTAAGTGCTGGAAGTTGTTTCTCTCTTTTAGCATCATCCGCTTCGGCGTAGGCATAAATAGCTTTTTCATTAGAGGTAAATTTTCCTATAATGTCTTTAGGCAGCCGTAAAGTATATTTTTTATCCTTTATGTAAGGGATTATGTTTAGTTTGTATTGAGGGTTTAAAAATTCTAACAATTCATCGTTAGTATTTAATACTTTGTTTATCTGCTCAAAAGAAATTTGCCGTTTTACCACTACAGTATCCGTTTCAAACCTTCTCAGAATGTTCTCCGTGGGTTTTAGGCCGTGTTCTTCAGCGTATTCAAACAAGTAGTAAGTAGCGTAAAAGGCAGGTAAATAACCGGCAGTTTCTCTTGGAAGGTTATGTCTGATGTTCCAATAATTTCGTTTACCGCCAGATCTTCTTATGGCTTTAGAGACATTTCCGGGTCCACTATTATAGGCGGCTAAGGCCAAATCCCAATCGCCAAAAATGGTGTAAAGGTTAGATAGAAATTTACAGGCTGCCTCGGTAGCCCTAAGTGGTTCGTACCGGTCGTCCACGTAGGAATTTACATCCAGTCTATATTGTTTTCCGGTGTAGTACATAAACTGCCATAAGCCCGTAGCTCCTACTCTGGAACGAGCCCGTGGCCTTAGAGCGGATTCTACTATGGCTAAATATTTTATTTCTAATGGTAAGTCATATTTATCTAAATATTCTTCAAAAAGCGGAAAGTAATATGCAGACTTAGTCATTATATTACCCAAAGTTTTGCTTCTTGTCTTTAAATAGTGTTTTATTAACCTTTCTAATGACGGATTGTACTCTACGTGAAATGGCGTTTTACTGTTTAGGTGAGCCAGTCGTTCTTTAAGTAACTCTGTTGGCAATTCACTATATACTGTATCCGTAATTTCCTCATCAGGATCTACATATTGAAAATCGTCATATAACGGAGAATTGTAAACGTTGCTTAGCCAAAGGCTGTCAATTAGCGTAGCTTCCTTGTGGTCTTGTAAGTTGATATTGCCGTTGTGGATACTGTCTGATTTGCTGTCAGTAGCAATTTCTAAAGTTTTGATTTTATTGTTTTCTATATCTTTAGATGTCTGTTTTTCCTGTGCATAAGCTACTATCAGGGCAAAGAAAAAAAGCCAAGAACAAATTGTTCTAATCATAATTTTTAAGTTTTTTAAGCGATAAGTTTAGTTTTGAGCAAAACAAAAATATAAAAATAAATTGAATTATTTTTAACAATTATCTTGCAAACTGAATGGTTTATGCAATGGCATAACGCAAAATAATGACACAAATTATTTTGTAGATGTTAAAATTTTAACTGTGGTGCCCGGCATTAGGTAGTTTTTACCCTCTAAATTATTCCATTTGCGGAGTTGATTTACTGAAATATTTTCAAATCGTCTGGAGATAATAAATAGAGAATCGCCTTCCCGGACGGTGTATTGTATCACGTTCTTTGGCTCCGGTATAGAAATGTTTTTTTCTGTTAATTTTGATTTGGCATCTTTGTCCACTACCAGAGTCTGGCCTGCAATTACATAATCAGTTTGTAGGCCGTTCCATTTTTTTAGATTACTTAGTGTAATATTAAATTTTTTGGCTACCCGGTTTAGGTTGTCGTTGTTTTTTAAAGTATAACTGTTGGCAGGGTTGATTTCAATTCGTTTGTTAGGTTCCCTATTTGGTGTAAGACTCAGATTTTCTCGTTCAATAATTGCAATAAAATCAGCTATCTGGGATTTGGGAAGACTTAAAACATATTTTTTGTCTCGGCTTGCCGGGATAACATTTCTCTTGTATTGAGGGTTTAATTTTTTTATGAAATCTACTGGGGTATTAAGCTTAGTAGCTAATAATTTAAAATCTATTTTTTTGTTAATGTGGATGGTATCTGTTTCGGCGTAAGCCAATTGCTCATTGTTTGGAAAGATACCATGTTCATTGGCGTATTCTAATAGATAAAGTATGGCATAAAATTGCGGAACATATCCACTGGTTTCTTGTGGTAAAAACTGACGTATATTCCAATAATTCCTTAGTCCGCCGGCTCTTCTAATGGCTTTAGTTACGTTTCCTGGGCCACTGTTATATGCAGCCATGGCCAAATCCCAATCCCCAAACCGTTGGTATAAATCATTTAAGAAGTTACAGGCCGCTTCGGTAGCTTTTAATGGGTCCGCTCGTTCGTCTATATACGAGTTTATTTGTAAGCCGTATTCTTTCCCGGTGTGGTACATAAATTGCCAAATTCCTGTGGCTCCCATATTAGATTTTGCTGTTGGCTCTAATGCAGATTCTACCAAGGCTAAATATTTTAATTCCAATGGCAGGTTGTGCTTGTCTAATTGTTCCTCTATCATGGGAAAAAAGTATTGGGCTTTGTCTAATAAAACTCCTAAATTTTCCTTTCTGGTTTTTAAATACAATCTGATGATGCGTTCTACCGTAGCATTGTGCTCCACGATAAAAGGCGTATCGTTATTTAGTTGTTTTAATCGTTCTTTTAAAATTTCCGTAGTAAAAGTTTCCGAATAATTATTCTTTATCAAGCTGTCATGGGAATAATTCGCAATGCTGGTTGTAGAAAAGTTGATTATGCTCCCGCCATTTTGGGAAAACAACATTGCCGGCATACATATTAGTAGATAGTTAATTATTTTTCTCATATTCTTTTTCTGGGTTGTTAGCAGTTTTCCAAATATATTATGACAGATTATTTTTTAATAATTTTGTTAATTACTATTGAAAAGTTTAATCCAAAGATTTGATATAACATGTAACAAAGTAGTTCAACCTTATATGAATAATTTAGGATAAACTGTTGCCAAAAATACGCGTGAAATAAAATTTAACAATCTTAAAATCAATAAATTAAATTTTTTTATCAAAAAACTTAGATAATTTTAAAATAATTTTTTTATTATTGTAAGATGAA
>PDQE01000022.1 GCA_002747735.1 Flavobacteriales bacterium
GAAGCAATGGCGTATTGGCTAAAAGCCATGGCAGCAAAACAATCGGAGAAAATATTGTATGGTTTAACCAATGGCTTACCCTCTGCGGTAGTGGAAAAGTAGAAATTACCGGCTTTGTCTTTGCCGTGTTTTTTTAAAAAATCGATGCCGTTTTTTGCTATTTTTAACCAATTTTCATTTTTTTCAACCCTGTTATATAACATGGAGAAAGTCCAAGCTTGACGGCCTTGGAGCCAGATAAATTTATCCGTATCATAGATGTTGCCTTTAGTGTCTAAACAGGTAAAATATCCGCCGTTTTTATAGTCGATAGAATTATTTTCCCAAAAAGGAATTACATCATCTAATAGAGTGCTTTTGTATAATTGGCTATACATTATTCAATATGTATTACATAATACGAAAATACGAAAAAAATTAAATATTTTAAAGAAATTTTTTATACTTTTAACCCGTTTTAGCATATAATTACGTTGTTTAAACCGGATCATTCATCAAATCTTTGTTATGGTTTTTGTTTTTAATAGAGCTCATCTTAATTTTTTCTCATTTTTGGTTAAAACTAAAAAATTAGGATGAATTCTAAAAAAGTTTAAACGAGTTCTATAAAGATAATTTCACAAAAATTTCTTAATTCTAAATAGATGACTAAAAAATTGAAAATTGCACCTATAAAAAATATCTCTTTAGTGGATGAGGTGGAAATGAGAGTGATGCAATTTATAAAAGAAAATAAGTTAAAAATAGGCGATTCTATACCTAAAGAGATGGAGTTTGCAGAAGCTTTGGGTGTTAGCAGGACTGTGGTGAGAGAGGCTTTGTTGCGGTTAAGAACCATTGGGCTTATTCAATCTAAAAAGCACAAGGGTATGATACTTACCCAGCCCGATATTATTGAAAACTTTGAAAAAGCCATAGAGTCTAACTTATTGGGAAATGAAACCTTAAAAGATATTTTTGAACTCCGGTTGATTTTGGAAATGGGCATGGCCGATTTACTTTTTGCCAGAAAAACGGAAAAAGATCTGGAGGATTTAGATAAAATAGTATCAAAACAAGAAAAGAATGAATGCGATGCTACCATTTTTTCATTGGATTTGGAAATTGCCTTTCACGGAAAACTCTACGAAATATCTGGTAATACTACTTTAAAACGCTTCCAGTATTTATTGTTGCCGGTATTTAGGTTTGTACACGAGAACATGCTAAAGGATGTGGAAGATTTTGAATATTCTTCAGGAAAGTTTGTCTCCCACAGAGATATACTCAACGAATTAAAAAACGGCACTCCAGACTCATTTCGGTTGGCAATGCGGCAGCACTTAGAACCTCATTTTGACAAGGTGTTGGGTTGAAATTTAGCCTTTTCCTAAGTCTGAAGTGTGTAGTGAATATACCATAAAATGAGTTGTCTTGTAATTAAGGCATATTCCCAATAATATAGCAACAAAGCACAACCAAATAATAAATCTTATTTTGAATTGGAGCCGGGTTATAATAGATTGCTTAGTGTATAATCCAGGTTAAATTATTGCTAACCAAAGAAAAACAAATTACTGAACCTCAATCCTGACTCCCTTGCTATGGCTGCTAAACTCCGGGGCATACATACTTTGGATAGTAGTGATGCCATTAGAAAAATTACCGGCATTATTCACACGTAAATCGTATTCAAACACATAAACGCCTTGGGGTAAATAGCTAAAAAAGAAATTGGTAGCGGCATCTTTAGTGCTTTGGTAATAGCCTAAGCCATCTTGCCATTTGTATTGAGACAATACATCTACGGGTTCAAAACCGGCTGCTCGCATGTCTTTCATGTGTACAAATTCCATTCCCCTATCTACTTTTATTTCTATTCTTACCCTAATTAAATCGCCAATTTCTAAGGTGATTCCCGGAGCTATTTTTTTTAGTTGTTCGCCCGTGGCGGTATTTTCTTTTAAAAATAATTTTTTGGACAATTGCAATGGTGTTTTCGCTGAAGTTATTTTGTCTAAATCTTCGAAATATTGCCAATACAAGGCTCCCCAAGCTATTCCATCCGTATTTTTTTCTAAGGTAACGGTAGCCATTTCAGGTTGTATTTCCTCACCTTTCCATGAGGTTTTAAAGTATCCGGTACCGGCTTCTGCATTAATATTTTCTGTTTTTTCAGGTGCTATGGTGCTGTTGCCAATTTTCATTTTTACCAAGTCTGTATCTTCCAGCCAGTTACTGCCTTGTAACAGCAAAGCATACACGGCCTCGGAAGTAGCTTTTGTGGTTTTCCAACTGTTGGTTTGCTTATTTTTAAGTAACCAGACTTTGAGTTCATCTACTGTCTTGGTATCTGCAGCTATTTCGCTAAACGCTTCTATCATTAAAGCCTGAATTTCAACCGGAGCCTGATACCAGAAATATCCGGCTTGGTTTTTTTTCCAGTACATACCTAATTCTTCGTTATAAACCGCATTTTCTTTTAACGATGCTAAAATTTTCTCAGTTATGGTTTTTTCACCATTCCTGTGGGCAATTAGAGCAATCAAACCTTTGGAATATAAATTGTTATCCATCCAGAATTTATAGCTTTGCCTGGTAAAATAGCTTACTGCTTTTTGTGCTTTTGTTGGGATAGGCTTGTTTCCAAAAAAGCTACGCATATACAGATATTGAATCTGAACAGTGCCGGTATGGTTGTCTGCCCAAAATGCTCTTACTAAGCGTTTGGCCTCGGCTTTGTTTGTGGCTCTCTTCTCAATCTTTTTGGCTTGTTTTTTTAGTTTTTTAAAATCGTCATAGATTTCATTATCCAGAAATGACAAGGCTTTATCTGTTATTTTAGTTACGGATTTATCGCTGTTGTTTGAAATAACATTTAGGTGCTGTAAGTGTCCCAAACCGGTTACAATGTATTGGGTAATATAGCGGTTGGGATAATGGCTACCCATAAACCACGGGAAACCGCCGTTGTTCATTTGCATACGTTCTAATTTTCTAAGGGCAGCATCTAACTCATTTTTCATTTTATTCAGATTAAACAACAGAGCAATGCGTTTTTTCTGTTCCGCTTCGGATTGGGCACTGCGTAGCCAAGGGGTCTCCTGAATGATAAGTGATTTTAGTTCCTCATTTTTTTCTAAATTGCTTAATAAGGCATCACTATTTTTCCATTGCTCAAATACTTCTTGTATTCTGGGATTGCTTGTTGCTACATGGCTTCCCAGAGCATTAGCATAGTAACGGGCAAAGGTCTGCTCTGAGCATTCGTAAGGATACTCCATGAGATAAGGTAATGCCTGCACTGCGTACCAAGCGGGATTGGAAGTCACTTCCAAACTTAAATTGTAATTTTTTAAACTGGTGGAATTATGGTTCTTCATCTTATCCAGCGTAAATGTTTTGGTTTGGTTAGAACGCACCCACAAGGGCAGTGTTTCGGTAACCAGCATCCTATTGGTAAGTACCGGAAGGGCATTTTCTTCCCCGTCTGAGAAATTATCGGCTTTAGCCACTATTTTGTATTTTACAGCCTGTATATCATCCGGAATTTGTAAGGTGAAACTAATTTGGGTATTGCCTTTTGCGGCTACATCAAAATTTTTCTTACCAGTATTGTTGCCCAGTTTTTGGTCTATTGGCTTATTTGTAAATGCGTCATATAGAAATAATTGGCTACTTCCGGTGAGTTTTTTTTCAGTTAAATTGGCAATTTTACTACTAAAAACAATAGTGTCTCCTTGCCTGAAAAAACGTGGCGGGTTGGGTATTACCATTAGCTCTTTTTGTGTTACCACGGTCATTTCTTTTTGATCAAAAGCCAGGTCTTTAGTATGGGTTAACAACTGCAATTTCCATTTAGTTAAACTTTCGGGTGCGGTAAAGTTAAAACTGATGTTGCCGTCTGCATCTGTAGTGAGTTGTGGATAGAAAAAGGCAGTTTCTTTTAAGTTTTTTCTCACGGCTATATTTCCAATATCCAACTTCATGTCCGTTTTATTTTTGTCACCTTCTCCTCTTTTTTCTTTATTTATTTCTGCCATTTGAGCAGGTAAAGCCTTATCAGCATATTCCATGACTTCCTCTTCTACTTCTGCTAATTCTTCCAAATTATCCATAACGCGTTCAGTTGATGCAGGGGCTACGCCTCTTATCATTTTTCTTTTTTTAGTGCCATGTCCAATTACCACCACTTCATCTAAAGCAGTTTTACTTTCACTAAGGGCTATTTTATAAAAATTGTCTGCACTAAGTGTTAGTTTTACCGATTGAAAACCTACATAAGTAATAATTAAAGTCTCTCCTGGTTTAGCTTTTATCTTAAAATTACCGTCAAAATCAGTTTGTGTGCCTCGGGTAGTACCTTTAATTATAACGTTTACTCCAGGCAAAGTGTGTTTCCCGTCAGTAACTTGGCCAAATACATAACCATCTTTTTTGTCGGGTTCTATTTTGGAGGTAAAATCGGCAGGTTTTATATCGTGTTTTTGCCTAATAACATCTAGATAACTGTTATTAGCCCAAGAATTAATCAGGCTAAAGCCAAACCAGTTTAACTTATCATATTTTTGTGGGTTAAAGCTAATGTAGCTGTTATTTTGTATAATTGTTTTAAAATTATCCGTACCAAAACTGTGGTTGGCATGGCTGTAATTATACAGATAATAACCGGGATAACGAATTGGCGAAAAATACCAATAATGTGGTTTAAATTGGTCTAAAGAAGCATCGTACATAGACGCTAACATTTCTGCAGTAACTTTGTCTTTTTTATCGCCTTTGATTGTAAAACGAAAAGTTTCTTCTTGTCCGGGCTGTAATTTGTCTCTGAATGTACTGGTTTCTATGGTTAATTCCTTTTTGGGATAGGGCACATTAATTTGTTCATGGCCATTAAGAAAATGGTTGATGTTTACCAATTGATATAAAATAGAAAACCCGCCCAAATCGTCTTTTGTAACCGGAATTTCCAATGTTTTTATCTCATCCGAAAGATGAATAACCTCCTGTTTTACAATTTCATATTTTTTTACAACGGTAACCGTAATCCATAAGTCTTTTGATGCCGAACCTATTTTTAGCTTTACCTTTTCATCCGGAAGATATTCGTTTTTATCAGTGCTTACGTTTATTAATTGATTGTCAGTTACTTTTTTGTCCTTTGGGCTAAATATTGTGATGATTTGTTCGGTTTTTACGTCTTGCCCAAATTTATCTTTGGCACGAGCCACCACTTTATATTTTCCCGAGGCCCAATTTTTGAGTTCTTTTAAAGCTATTTCTTTGTTGTCTTTAGTGTTAAATTCTTTTGAAAAAACATTTTGGCCTATATCCCAAAATTCAGGATTGTTTTCATTTTTATAGGCTTCGTATGGAAACATTTCTTTAAACTTTTCTCTATTTACAAGTTGATAATCCGGAGTTTCCCATGGCCTATTTCGCAATGTGTTTTTCGGGGCGATGAGTTTGTAAATGTTTAGTTCGCCTTTAATGGGAACAAACTGCCCATTTAGATTTTCTGTTGCTATTTTTATTTGATGATTTTTAACAGTTTTATCCAGTTGTGAGGGGGTGTCCAAGTTTATGGTTAATGCGTGATACCCAACGTTTACTACGGTTTCCGCAGTACGGGTTTCACCGTTGAGGTCTGTTACATCGGCAATAACTCTGTAATTAAAAACCGGTTGTGTTTTAGGATCTATAGAAGTGTCCGGAATGGCTTTAAATGTAAGGGTGTAGCTTCCCTGTGCGTTAGTCTCCGTAATACCATTTGTAATTTCCATCTCCTCACTAGAATAATATGGCCGTCTCCAATACCACCAGTCCGGAAATTGTGCTGTCCTTACTATCCGGTAGGCCACTTTGGCATTGGTGATATTGCTGCCGGCGTAGGCTATTGCAGTACCTTTTATAGTAATGCTGTCATTGAGCCTAAAGGTTTCCGTTACGGGTTTAAAACTGGTTTCAAATTTTGGTCTTTTGTATTCTTCTACGGAGATAGATGTGTTGCCTCCAAATCCGTATTGGAAGACGTCAGTATTTTTTACTTCAATAGTAAATGTACCGGTTAGTCCACTACTGGGTAGGATTAATTCACCGGAAAATGAACCAAATTCATTAGTTTTTAAGCTCAACTTTTTAATTTCCTGTCGGTTTACATCCAATAAATGTACGGTTACCTTACGGTTTGCAATTACTTCTGATTTTGCATTTTCCATTTTTACTGCAATACCCTTAAAATGTACGGTTTGTCCCGGCCTGTAAATGCTGCGATTTGTAAATAAAAATACTTGCCGGTAGGCTTCATTATTAATGGGTTTATGATAGTTGTTTTCGTAGAGATAAAAATCACCAAATACAGCTTTGTCACCTTTGTGAACTATCGTTATTTTTACATTAGTTCGATATTTATCAATAGTAAATACTGCCATCCCGTTTTTATCAGTAACCATGTTTCGGTTAATGGCTTTGTTATACCGGCCGGTTTGGTAATTTTTTAAGTTTATGGTGGCGTTTTGTAGTGGTTTGCCTGTATTTCGGTTTACTACCTGATAGTGATATTTACCAAACATAATATTTTCAATGAGGGCAATATCAGTAACTTGTACAATATTGTAAGCAAAGGTGTTGTCGCTATTTAACCCCTTTTTTGTAGATGCAAAAAGCAGATAATTTCCTTGTTCCAATTTAGGTACGGCTATTTCCGAACTGTGGTTTAAATAATCTCTTTCGTCTTTAAGCTCAGTTTGCCAATTTGCTACTTCTTTCAGTTTTTTTATAAAACTTATTCTGTCACTGTTAGAATATATTTTATTGAGTTTTTCCCATTGGTTGAGACTTATTTTAAAAGCTTTAAAATTCAGGGTGTCTATATTTTTATAGTTTACCAATACTTTAGAGTGCTTTTTAATGGGAATAAACTGTTCATTGGTAATAGTTAGTTCCTTATTGGTGATTTTATCGGCTAAACTTTTACATTTTTCAGCACCTGTAGTTTTTGGATAAGTGTTTGCTGCTTTAAGGCAAATTTCCAATGCTTTCCGTTTATAAAAACGGTAATTTTCAAAAATACCCAGTTTATATTTTTCTGCTAGGATGTAGTACTGATTAGCCAAGGCATAGTCTGCTTCCGTAACGATACCGTTGTCTTTAAATTGCCGTTTTAAATGTTCTAAGGTGCGGATGTACAGGCTGTCTTTATCTTTAAATACAGCGTTGTTTAATACAAATTGTAAACGTTGTAAACTCACTTTTATTAACGCTTCCGGATGCTTGCTCTTTTGATGGAAAAGTGTTATGTTTTTTAAAATTTTTAAAGCCTGAAGGGCTTGTGCCATACTGTCTTTGGCTTTGAATTGTATCTTGGTAAACTCTTTATTGTCAGATAGAAATTTCGGATTGTCTAACTCAAATTTAAAGGCAGGCCGGGTGAGGTATTGTTCATCGGTTGTATAAAAATCTAATGCCCGCTGAGCCAGAAAGTCGTAAAGGGTAGGCCGATGTTTTTTGGAATTTTCTGCAAGATGCAGGATGCCGTTAAATTTTTCTAATTCTATCTCTTGTAATTCCAATGCACTTTTCAAAGACTTTTTAAAATGCTTTCCGGTTTCCGCAAAAATAGTAGCTAAGTCCCAGGTTCTAAAATCTATGGAATCTACTTTTGTGGCTGTATGGGTGCGTTGGTAAAACTGCCATCGGTTTTGTTGGTAATATTGATAATAAATATCGGCAATAATACTGTGTAGAATGTTGGAAATGGGTGTTGTACTATTTTTTGCAGTTGTTTTTAAATCGGTTATTATTTGTAGCGTAGCATCTTCTTCAAGCGTTAAAGCAAATTTTGATTTATAAATTAGAGATTTAATCAACTGTACATCATTCCTTTCTTTTTTGGCCTTATTGTAAATTTCAAGCACTAAGGCTAAGGCCGATTTTGGTAAGCCTTCCAATTCTAATTTTTCTACTTCAAACCATTGTTTTGTGTAAGAATTGTTGGTATTGTTTTGGGCATTTGCCACAAAGGAGGTGAGTATTACAGTTAAAATTGCGATATATTTTTGCATGATATAAGTATTTATAATGCTCAAAATAAGGTTAAAATTTGAAATCTTTCAAGCCAAAATGTGCAAACAAAGCTATATTTAAAGTAAAATGGTAGTTTCATTAAGTTAATACTACTTCTGTAATTTTAAGCTTAAAAGCCTATTTTTGCCATAAATATAATTCTATAATGCTTACATCACAACAATTATACCAACAAACATTTAATAAAACCGTAGTGTTGCTACAGCACAATCAAAAAGGTAATGCCATTGCAGAACTATTGTTAAGAATATTTGATTATTGGGATAAGCCTGTGGATTTTTATTTGGAAAATAGCGGAAAATCAAGTTTTTCGTCCAATGGTGATTTTATTATAATACAATCAGAGCAAGTGGCAGAATTGGCTCTGAATATTGTGTTAATCTGTGAAATGCCCAATGATTATTCTGTTGCGGAAGAATTGTTAGAAAATATTACCGATGGTGGAATGTTGGTGTTTAATGAAGATGACAATAACCTGAAAGACGCTGTAGATAAGTATAAAAAACCAGTAAAAAAATACCCATATAATCAATTGGTTATTCCGGAAACATCTAAAAAGATTTTTTTAGAAACCGATGAGGGAAATTTGCCCATTACTATAAATGATGCCTTTGTGGTAAGGTGTCTTATAGGCATAAAATGGATATGCCAACACATGGGTATAGACGAAGCAGAATTTTATGAGGCAGTGGCGGCGGTTTAATTTTTGTAATACAATTGGTATTACTACCGCAATTTACGATTTTTAGAAGAGGTTATCCATTTATTCTTTATAACCAAACTTTCGCAGTTGACGGTTGTCTGAACGCCAGTCTTTATTGACTTTAACAAAAATTTCCAGAAATATTTTTTTACCAAAGAATTTTTCTAAATCTTTTCTTGCCTCAGTTCCTATTCTTTTTAGGGCTGTACCCTTATGCCCAATGATAATGCCTTTTTGCGACTCACGTTCCACCATAATAATCGATTTTATTTTAATGATGTTTTTTTCATCTGTAAAAGATTCGGTAATTACCTCTACAGCATAGGGAATTTCTTTTTTATAATGTAGCAATATTTTTTCCCGGATGGTTTCATTTACAAAAAATCGTTCCGGTTTATCGGTAAATTGGTCTTTTGGAAAAAAAGGCGGTGACTCTGGCAACAAGTCGATAATTTTTTCAAATACAGGGGTAATATTAAATTTTTCTATGGCCGAGACAGGAAAGATAATTGCATTGGGAACTTTATCCTGCCAGTATTTCAACTGTTTCGTAACCTTTTCCTGATCTGATTTATCAATCTTATTTATGAGTAGCAATACTGGGATTTTAGATTGGGTTATTTTATTAAAAAAGTCTTCGTTTTTAAGCCCTTTTTCGCCTATTTCTACCATATAAATGAGAATGTCGGCATCGTCTAAGGCAGTTTTTACAAAGTCCATCATGGCATCCTGTAACTTATAGGCAGGTTTAATGATGCCTGGCGTATCAGAAAAAATCACCTGAAAATTATCATCGTTAACAATGCCTAAAATACGGTGCCGTGTAGTCTGGGCTTTGGATGTAATAATAGATAACTTTTCCCCTACAAAAGCGTTGATTAGAGTGGACTTGCCCACATTTGGATTACCCAGAATATTTACAAAACCAGCTTTATGTGGCATTTTAAATGTTTTTTACAAAGATAGGAAAGGCGGACAGGTTTATAAAGTTTTTATTAACCTTTAGCCAGTCTAAGCACCTTGTAACTAATGGTAATTATATTAATACATATCCTAAAATCAGATAAAAAATAATTGCCAATGCCCCACCTGTTAAAGCATAAGGCAGTTGTGTGCGTACATGATCTATATGGTCACTGGCC
>PDQE01000023.1 GCA_002747735.1 Flavobacteriales bacterium
TAATATAAATTGAGACATAAAAATGTAGAACTGTTTTTATCAACCTCTTCTTTTATCCCCTTTCTAAAGGGAAAAGGTTTTCAACTAATCTTATACCAAATCTAATATATAATGCTACATATAATTAGATAAATTTTCACTTCTACTACGTTAAAAATACTCGCCATAGCTAAGGCTATGTCTGCGTTTTTCGCCTTGTATAAGTAAAAATTTACCCCCAAATCCAATATATCATTATACATTAGATTTGGTATTACAATTGTTCTCCAGAGGTAACAGCTAAAATAATAGGCAGGAGCAGGTTAAAAAAGATATATTTTGTCTGATTTTTTTAATTTTAATACGCTTTATTTTGTTTTTGTTAATGTAATTTTTAACTTTGACCAATCGTTTAATTTAAAAAATGAGTCCTCGTACGCCTCAACAGCTCAAAACATTTAGAGCACAAAAAAAGTTAGAGATTATAAGTAAAGCATTAGTTCTTTTTGCTGAAAACGGATATTTCAATACTTCCGTAAGTGATATAGCAAAAACTGTGGGGATGTCTAAAGGGCTTTTATATAGTTATTTTGAGAGTAAAGAAGTATTGTTAAACGAAGTTATTGCCTATTCCCTGCGTGAAGGTGCTCAAATGTATATGCCCAAAGAAGAACTCAAAGGCTTACATCCTCAGGATATCTTTAAAAAAGCCATAGAAGGGTATTTTGATTTGCTCCAAGAAAAAAAAGAACTCTGGCGGCTGATTGTCTCTGTGGCTATTCATGTGAGTTCCATTCCGTCAGTCTATAATACAATCACATTGGTATATGAAGAACTGTTGGCACAAATGGAAGAACTGTTTGTACTTATAGGACATGAAAACCCAAAAAATGAAGCCATAAAATTGGGTGCTGTCTTTGACGGTATAGGTATCCAATATCTTATTTTTGGTAAAGAATATCCTTTACAACAGATAAAAGAAAACATACTCAATACATATTTAAAAAAATAAAAATCTACAATGAAAAAATTTTTAATATTCCTTTTTTTTATATCAGGATTATCATTTGCTCAGACTGCTGACGAGATTATCAAAAAAGCCGATGAAAAATTTAGGGGTAAAACGTCGTATGCAGAGATGACTATTGACATTATCCGTCCTAAATGGACCAAACAGATGAAACTTAAAGGATGGTCAAAAGGTGATGATTATTCGGTTTCTATAATTACTGCACCTGCTAAAGAAAAAGGTACTGTTTTTTTGATGCGTGATAAAGAAGTTTGGAACTATATTCCTAATATAGACCGGAGTATAAAATTCCCGCCCTCAATGATGTTACAGAACTGGATGGGAACAGATCTTACGAATGACGATCTGGTTAAACAATCTTCTATTATAGAAGATTATACCCACAAGATTACCGGAGAGGAAACAAAAGAGGGCTATCCCTGTTGGAAAATTGAATTGACGCCAAAAGAAAATGCACCTGTGGTTTGGGGCAAAGTAGTAATCTGGGTGGATAAAACAGAATATATGATGATGCAAACAGATTATTATGATGAAGATGATTATCTGGTCAATAAAATGGTAGGCAGTGATGTAAAAGTATTTGAAGGAAAGAAATTACCTTCAAAACTACGGATAATTCCTGTTGATAAGGACGGGCAGGAAACGGTAATGACTTATAATGTCTTGCAATTTGACCTGAAAATTCCCGACAGCTATTTTACTACCAACTATATGAAAAGGATAAGGTAGCTAAATCTAAAAACAATAACTATGTTATTTAAACTGGCCTGGAGAAATATTTGGCGTAATAAACGGAGAACCTTAATCACCGTAGCTTCTATTTTCTTTGCAGTTTTGTTTTCGGTTTTTATGAATTCTTTTCAAAAAGGGGCTTGGGTGCGTATGCTCGATAATATTGTAAATTATTATTATGGCTATGCCCAAATACATCAAAACGGATATTGGGAAGATAGAACAATAGACGATTCAATGGACTATACTCATGAACTCCATGAATTGCCCAATAAAATAGAGGGGCTAAAAGATATGGTTCCCAGATTAGAAACATTTACCCTGTTGAGCTCAGGGCAATATACTAATGCTTTGATGTTGGTTGGTACCGATCCTGAGAAAGAGAATAACTTGACAGCCCTTAAAGAGAAGATTACCGAAGGGGCTTATTTTTCGGCAGATGACAAATCACTTTTGGTGGCGGATGGTGTTAAAGACTTGCTCAAAATAAAATTGGGTGATACTCTTATCGTGATGACCCAAGGGTTTAGGGGTGTACAGGCTGCAGGAAAATATCCCGTAACGGGTTTTGTACATTTTGCATCACCCGAACTGAATAAATCAATGGTGTATTTGCCCTTAAAAGAAGTGCAATACTTATTGGGTGCAGAAAACCGGTTGACCTCATTGGCACTTCAGTTGGATTCTCGTGATGACCTGTCGCAGGTAGTTGCTCAGGTTACCGGGGTTTTGGATATGGAACAATATGAAGTAATGGACTGGAAAGAACTGCTGCCGGATTTGGTAGAAGCTCAAAAAACAGATACGGCCGGAAATTATATTTTCTTATTTGTTTTATATCTAATCATTTCTTTTGGGGTATTTGGCACCATTCTTATGATGGTCAAAGAACGGATGTATGAATTTGGAGTCTTATTGGCAATTGGTATGAGCAGGGCTAAATTAGCACTTACCACTTGGTTGGAGATAATTTTTATGGCTATGATAGGAGCTTTATTGGGTATTCTTGGAGCCTTACCACTGGTATTTTATTTTTATAAAAACCCGATTGATTTTTCACAATTTGGTGAAGAAATGGCCAATACCTATAAAAAATGGGGCTTTGACCCCATATTTCCAACGGTTATTGAAAGCCAATTGTTTTACTCACAGGCCTTATTGGTCTTTCTTATTACAACAATTTTGGCCGGATATGCCATTTGGAAAATAATTAAATTAAAACCCATCAAAGCGATGCAGGAGTAAAAAATGAAAGAGTATTACAAAAACATCACCCTGAAATGTTATTAAAAATAGCGTGGCGAAATATCTGGCGTAATAAAACCCGCAGCTTGGTAGTTATGGGGGCTGTAATCATTGGTATATGGTCTATTATTTTTTTGGTGGGAATGGTCAACGGAATGGTAGAAGGTTATATTGATAATACCATTAAAAATGAAGTGTCACATATTAAAGTCCAACATCCTAAATTTATCGATAACAAAGAAGTAAAATACAATATCCCTGATGCATCACAAATAGTTCAGGCTATAGATACCATAAAGGGTGTAAAATCAGTATCTGATAAGACCGTAACCAATGTTATGATTAGTTCTGGACGCTCTAACAGAGGAGGTACGGCTATTGGGATTGTTCCTTCTTTAGAAACGGATGTGTCGGGTATCCATAAAAAAATGGTAGAGGGAACCTATTTGTCTGATACAGATAAGAATAAGATTATTATCAGTAAACGTCTGGCTGAGAAACTTAAAGTAAAATTACGTTCTAAACTGGTATTGACTTTTCAGAATTTCGAAAATGATATTACTATGGGTGCTTTTCGTATATCGGGGATTTTCGATACCGGAAATAATATGTACGATGACGTTACCGTATTTGTTAGGCTCAAAGATATGAACCGTATTTTACAGGCTAAAGATGTGGCACATGAGGTGGCTATTTTAATTGATGACCTTAAAGATTTGAATACCATTGAAAGCAAGATTAAAAAGAGGTACCCAAATTATTTGGTTAGAAATTATAAAGAGATACAACCGGAACTTGCCCTTTTTCAGCAACAGATTAAAATGTCAGGTATTATCTATATGATTATTTTTATGTTGGCTCTGGTGTTTGGTATTATCAATACCATGATGATGGCTGTATTAGAGAGAGTTCGCGAACTTGGGGTTTTAATGGCTGTAGGTATGAATAGGTATAGGGTCTTTATGATGATTGTAATTGAAACACTCTTTTTAGCATTGATTGCTGCACCGATAGGATTGTTGCTTGGATATGCCACAAATGCGTATTTTAATAAACAAGGATTGAATATGTTCTTTTATTCCGAAGAGGGCCTGCGTCAGTTTGGCTTCGATAATCTTATTTATCCTACAGTACCGGTAACGATTTATGTACAATTAGTTGTGGCCATTACCTTTACGGCATTAATTGGGTCGTTATATCCGGCTTTTAAAGCGATTAGGCTGAGTCCTGTAGAAGCTATTAGGGGTAGTTTCCAAGCTAAAAAAGGGTTTATTTTCAAATTCTTTAACAAGAAATCTAAATTGTAAATCATTATGGCGTTAATATCTGCTAAAAATATCACAAAAACTTATAATCCTAATAAGATTCCTGTTCATGCACTAAGAGGCGTTAACCTCAAAATTGAAGAAGGTGAATTTACGGCTATTGTAGGCCCTTCGGGTTCGGGAAAAACTACGCTGTTAAATATCATTGGGGGCTTAGACCGTCAAACGGAAGGTACCATACTTGTTGATGGGGTTGACATACAGCAACTTTCTGATAATAAACTCATAGATTTCAGGAAAAATAAAATAGGCTTTGTATTTCAGTCGTATAACCTAATTCCTGTATTTACAGCTGCTGAAAATATTGGGTTTATTATGCTGTTGCAAAAGAAATCACAAGCAGAAATAGATAAAAGGGTACAAAACCTGTTAGAAGCTGTTGGTATTACAGAGCAAAAAGATAAACGTCCCAACCAGATGAGTGGTGGCCAACAGCAACGTGTAGCGGTTGCCAGAGCTTTGGCCTCAAAACCGAAGTTTGTATTGGCCGATGAGCCAACGGCTAACCTCGATTCGAAATCGACTTCCGGGCTGCTTGAAATTATGGAAAACCTTAATAAAACTGAAGGGACTACTTTTATATTTTCCACACACGACCAACGGGTAATAGACAGGGCACACCGTATTGTTACGCTGGAAGATGGAAAAATAATTGATGATTGTATTCAAAAGCTAAAATGATACGCATTCAAATAATATTGGTTTTTGTATATACTGTACTGGCTGGTGATATTATGTTTGGACAGGAAACCGCTGACAGTTGGGCTTCAAAGTATCTGTCATTCTCAGGTTATCTCAAATATATGAATACTTCATCTTTTAGGAATCTCGATGTTATTCTGTCAGATAACCTCATTCACAACAGGCTTAACTTTAAGGCCTATATAAATAAGAATGTTACTTTTACTACAGAAATGCGTAACCGAATGGTGTGGGGTAACACCCTGAACTTATATCCAAATTATCCTGAATTATTAGATAGTAATAACGATGGTATCGACCTTAGTTTTTTTCCCGTAAAAGAAAAAGGGTTTATAATGCTTTTAGAAATAGACCGTTTGAATTTTGACTTTTCCAATGAAAAATGGCATGTTGTAATAGGTAGGCAACGTATTAATTGGGGAAAGAACTTGGCCTGGAATCCCAATGACATTTTTAATACCTATAATTTTTTTGATTTTGATTATGAAGAACGTCCCGGTACAGATGCCCTTAGGGTTCAGTATTATTTGTCAGGCAATTCTAGTATTGAGACAGCTATCAATTATAAAAAAAATTGGGATGACAATACACTCGCTTTAAAGTATAATTTTCATGCAGGCAATTACGATTTCCAGATATTAACTGCTAAATATCTGCGTGATTTTATGATGGGATTGGGTTGGGAAGGTGTTATTAAAAATATAGGGTTTAAAGGCGAATTGAGCTATTTTAGCCCTAAAGACAAGGAATTTGATAATACTTTTGTAGGGGCTTTATCCCTTGATTATTATTTTAAAAATGGCATTGCAATCAATTTGGGAAGCCTTTATAACAGTACGGGTATTTCGCAAATAACAAATCTGGATATTTCTGAATTCAGTTCGGTAAAAGTAAGCCCTAAACGACTAATGCCCAACAAATGGTCATTTTTTGCTCAAGCTTCAAAAGCATTCACACCCGCCATAAATGCCTCCTTTTCTGCTATTTATGCAAAGGAATTGGATGCATATTTTGCCATGCCTCAGTTTAGTTATAATATTGCTCAAAACTGGGATGTTGATATTACGGGACAGTTGTTCTATGGTAAAGAAAATGATAAGATTACCAATTTGGCTAATAGCATTTTTCTTAGATTTAGATATAGTTTTTAACCGTTTATAATTGAATGGCAATTGGTTGATGAATCTACTAAATTTTTAATATGCTTTAACTTGTGTTAAAACAAACACTATTTTGTATTTTTGCCCAAAATTGAAAAAATGACAAATAATATTAAAGAAACCTTTGATGTTTTGATAGAAATTCCAAAAGGAAGCCGAAACAAGTATGAATATGATTTTGTATTAAATAAAATACGTTTTGATCGTACCCTATTTTCCTCAATGATGTACCCCGGAGATTATGGTTTTATACCGGAAACATTAGCTCTTGATGAAGACCCGTTGGATGTTTTGGTACTTAATACAGAGCCTACTTACCCAATGGTGGTAATGGAAGTACGTCCTATAGGTGTTTTTCACATGACCGATGAAAAAGGGCCGGATGAAAAATTAATCTGCGTACCGGTTTCTGATCCGCTTTGGAGTGACAGTAAAGATATTTCTGACCTTACCCCACACAGGTTAAAAGAAATAGAACACTTTTTTCAGGTTTATAAAGACTTAGAAGAAAAAAAAGTAGATGTAGGCGGCTGGGGCAATGCCGAAAAGGCTGTTGAAATATACTACAAAAGTGTAGAACGGTATGAAAATAGTGAGCATAAAAAAAAGCGGACTTTTACCATTTAATTACGCTTTATAGCTTGTTGTTTTAATGGATAAAATTGCAAGGCCGCAAAGGTGAAACCTTTGCGGCCTTGCAATTTCTTTTTCTTACCTATTGGATTATCGGAAATGCTTTAACGAGTTAGTTGTACTAATTTTTATTTCTCCTTTTTTAATCCCTTCACTTTTACTAATTTTGTAAGGGTTTCAGTCAATTATTAGGTTTTTCAGTCAGAAAATTTTGAAATTTCTTAGCATAAAAAATATTAACTAATTCACAACTAACATGGAATTTATCGTAAACTATTTACCAATTTTTGGAGTTTTGGCTTTACTTTTTGTTTGGATAAAAAACATTTGGGTAACCAAACAAGAGGTGGGAAATGAAAAAATGGCTCGTATTGCAAAAAATATTGCAGATGGAGCCATGTCTTTTTTAAAGGCAGAATACAAAATGTTGTCCATTTTTGTATTAGCCGTTGCTGTATTACTCTATTTTAAGGGTAGTGCAGAGGCTGGTTCCAATGGAATGGTAGCCGTTTCTTTTATTGTTGGAGCTATTTGTTCTGCTCTGGCCGGTTTTATAGGAATGCGAGTGGCTACAAAAGCAAATGTAAGAACTACCAATGCAGCACAGACTTCTTTAGCTAAGGCTCTGGGAGTGGCTTTTGCCGGTGGTTCAGTAATGGGATTGGGTGTTGTTGGCTTAGGTGTTTTGGGGTTAAGCAGTTTATTTATGATTTACAGTTCCCAAGGTTGGGGCTTGGTTGAAGTGTTAAATGTACTGTCAGGATTTTCATTGGGGGCTTCTTCCATTGCACTTTTTGCCCGTGTAGGAGGTGGAATTTATACCAAGGCGGCAGACGTAGGTGCTGATTTAGTTGGTAAAGTAGAAGCCGGTATTCCGGAAGACCACCCGCTTAACCCTGCTACAATAGCGGATAACGTAGGCGATAATGTAGGTGACGTAGCTGGTATGGGAGCCGACTTATTTGAGTCTTATGTAGGTTCAATTATCGGTACTATGGTTCTGGGAGCTGTTTATGCCACTTTACCCGAATTTCAAACTGCATTTAATGGTTTAGGTGCTGTGTATTTACCTTTAGTATTGGCTGCAATCGGGATTGTAATGTCTATTATAGGTACTTTCTTTGTAAAGGTAAAGGAAGGTGGTAATCCGCAAACGGCATTAAATATTGGTGAATTTGGTTCTGCAGCTTTAATGCTGATAGCTTCTTATTTTGTTATTGATATGATGTTGCCCGAAACTTGGGTTATCGATGGCAAAGAATTTACATCTCTCGGTGTATTTCTCGCCACTATTGCTGGTTTGGTGGCCGGATTGTTAGTGGGTAAAATTACCGAATATTATACAGGAACAGGTACAAAACCGGTTAGTAGTATTGTAAATCAATCAGAAACCGGTTCTGCAACAAATATTATTGCAGGGCTTGGCGTAGGTATGATGTCCACTGCCGTACCCATCATTTTAATTGCTGCTGCAATTATTATATCACATTATTTCGCCGGCTTGTACGGAATTGCAATAGCAGCTGTAGGGATGTTGGCCAATACCGGAATTCAGCTGGCAGTAGATGCTTATGGCCCAATTTCTGATAATGCCGGAGGTATTGCCGAAATGTCTGAACTCCCTGCAGAGGTAAGACAGCGTACAGATAAATTAGACGCGGTAGGAAATACCACAGCGGCTATTGGAAAAGGTTTTGCTATTGCTTCTGCAGCTTTGACAGCTTTGGCACTTTTTGCCGCTTTTATGGAAACTGCAAATGTAACAGCAATAGACGTATCCAGGCCGGATATTATGGCCGGATTGCTCATAGGAGGTATGTTACCTTTTGTTTTTTCTGCATTGGCGATGAATGCCGTAGGAAGGGCAGCAATGTCTATGATTAATGAGGTGAGAAGACAGTTTAGAGATATTCCGGAACTCAAAGGAGCCTTGGAAATAATGCGAAAATACAACTCTGATATGTCTAAGGCCAATGACGCAGACCGTAAGATTTTTGACGCTGCCGATGGTATTGCAGAATATGAAAAATGTGTAGAAATATCTACTAAAGCATCCTTAAAAGAAATGGTAATCCCCGGTTTAATGGCCATTGCAGTTCCCGTGTTAATTGGATTTATTGGTGGTGCCGAAATGCTTGGAGGATTATTGGCTGGTGTTACCACTGCAGGGGTATTAATGGCTATTTTTCAATCCAATGCCGGTGGTGCCTGGGATAATGCGAAAAAAATGATAGAAGAACAGGGAAGAAAAGGTACAGAAGCTCACAAAGCTGCGGTAGTAGGAGATACTGTGGGAGACCCGTTTAAAGATACCTCAGGGCCTTCTTTGAATATTTTATTAAAATTAATGTCCGTTGTGGCTCTGGTAATTGCTCCAAGTATAGCTATATCTGCGGATGATGTGGCTGCGTATAATAAAGAAAAGAATAACTTAGAAATAGAGCAAGTACTTACTTCAAATGAATTAACTGACGAGGAGGTAAATAAGAATTTAAAAGTTCTCTTAAAAGAAGTAAACGGAGAAAAGAACGTTACCATTATAGCTACCACTGAAGTAAATGGTAAAAAAGACGTAACTGTAGAAGCCGCAGAAGGTGATGAGGTGCATAATTTGATTGAAAAATATGAGAATTAACTCAAAATCAAACTAAAATAATGAAGAAGCTGTTCTGTTATGGAGCAGCTTTTTTT
>PDQE01000005.1 GCA_002747735.1 Flavobacteriales bacterium
TCATCGGCCACAATTTTTACAAACTTTATAAAGTTACACTTTTTTCAAATTCCTTTCAAATAATTTTTTTAAAGCGTAAATTTTATTATATTTCATAGAACTTAAAATATTAAAAACATGACTATATTAAAAGATAAAGTGGCCTATATTACCGGAGGGACAAAGGGTATCGGATTTGGCGTAGCCCAAAGTTTGTTAACCGAAGGTATGCGTGTAGCTATAAGTGGTCGGAGTTTAGAAACTGCGATGGCAGCCGCCAATAAGTTAGGCAATACCGATAGAGTTTTGGCATTAGAATCTGATGTGAGCAACCTGTCTGATGAACAAAAAGCGGTTAAAGAAATATTAGATAAATGGGGGCATTTAGATGTGGTATTGGCCAATGCAGGTGTGGGTAATTTTGCTCCGATAGATGAGTTGTCAGAAGAGCAATGGCATCAGATGATAGATACTAATCTTACAGGTGTGTTTTTTACCTTAAAAGCCAGTGTGGAAGCCCTCAAAAAATCCAAAGGTTATTATATGACTTTGGCCAGCTTGGCAGGTACAAATTTTTTTGCAAAAGGAGCCGGATATAATGCTTCTAAATTTGGTGTAGTAGGCTTTACACAAGCCGCAATGTTAGATTTACGTTCTTATGGGATAAAGGTTTCTACCATTATGCCGGGTTCGGTAGCTACCTATTTTAATAACAACACACCTGATGATTCCGATGTCTGGAAAATACAACCGGAAGACATTGGTAAACTTGTAGTAGATTTACTAAAAATGCATCCGAGGACTTTACCAAGTAAAATAGAGGTACGTCCCAGCAGGCCTAAATAGATAAAAAGCCAAGGTGAGTTTATGAAAAAGTTCATAAAAAAACACCTGTTTTCTTAAGAAAACAGGTGTTTTTTTATTAATCGAACTCAGGTTAATAGATTTAACCCAGATAGGTTCTTAAAATTTTGCTTCTGGAAGTATGTTTTAATCGCCTAATGGCTTTTTCTTTTATCTGGCGTACCCGTTCTCTGGTTAAATCAAACGTTTCGCCAATTTCCTCCAAAGTCATTGGGTGAGCATCGCCTAAGCCGAAATATAAAGCAACTACATCTGCTTCTCTCGGGGTTAAGGTCTCTAAAGCTCTTTCAATTTCCACTTTTAAAGATTCGTGTAATAAGCTTTTATCTGGATTTGGTGATTCACCGCTACGCAATACGTCATATAGGTTAGAATCTTCGCCTTCAATCAAAGGTGCATCCATAGACACATGTCTACCTGCGTTTTTTAAAGACTCTTTAACATCGTTAATGGTCATGTCCAATTCCTTTGCTATTTCTTCTGCAGAAGGCGGCCTTTCGTTTTCCTGCTCTAATCGGGCATAAGTTTTGTTAATCTTATTAATAGAACCAATTTTGTTTAGAGGTAATCGCACTATTCTGGATTGTTCTGCTAAGGCCTGTAAGATAGACTGTCTTATCCACCAAACAGCATAAGAAATAAATTTAAAACCTCTGGTTTCGTCAAATCTTTTGGCTGCTTTTATTAAACCCAGATTGCCCTCATTAATTAAATCGGGTAATGTTAAACCTTGATTCTGGTATTGTTTAGCAACAGAAACCACAAATCGTAAATTGGCTTTTGTCAATCTTTCTAAGGCTATTTGGTCACCGGCTTTGATCCGCTGGGCTAATTCCACCTCCATGTCTGCCGTGATAAGGTCAACCTTGCCTATTTCTTGTAAATATTTGTCTAATGACGCCGTTTCACGATTGGTTACCTGCTTTGTAATTTTCAGTTGTCTCATTTAATCTTAAAAGTTTAAGGGTTAAGGGTGTTTTCTTTGGGTTCTCCTATTTTATAATACATGGGCTTTGGCCATGTACTTATATTTACGTAAGAAATCAAGAAAATGTTACAAAGATTATTGATAAATTTTTTATCGAAGGTTTTATGTAGCTTAATATTTTGTTTTACAGTGTTTTATATTTAAAAAAAACTCCGAAAGGGTTTCTAAACCCTTTCGGAGCTAAAAAAATTAAAATTTAGAAATATATTATTCTCGTTTAATTTCTGGAATTTCTTTCCTTTTGCCTGTGGTTTTTATTGCCATGCCTTTTTGGCCTGTCATTAAAACCTTCGGGTTTTGGTAAAACGGCTTTTCGGGAAACTTTTTCTCTTTTCGTTTTTGGGTCAAAACCAAAATACTTTACGTCTATAATGTCACCTATATTTACCACATCGGTAACATTATTGGTGCGTTCCCATGCCAATTCAGAAATGTGTAGTAAGGTTTCGTTGCCCGGAGCTTCTACATATTCCACTACTGCACCAAAGTCTAGAATTTTTACCACTTTTACTTCGTAAATACTGCCTTTTTCAGGGGTAAATGTAATAGCGTCTATTTTTGCCAATACTTTATCTATACCGGTTTGGTCTGTACCCAGTATTTCAACAATACCGGTTTCGGTAATTTCGTCTTCATTAATAACAATAGTGGTATCGGTTTCTTTTTGAAGTTCCTGAATGGTTTTTCCTCCGGGTCCAATTAAAGCTCCTATATACTCTGCCGGTATAGAAGTGGTGACCATTTTTGGGGCATGAGGTTTTACCTCTGCAGCGGGTTCTGCAATGGTTTCGGTAAGTTTTCCTAATATGTGTAATCTTCCGGCTTGGGCTTGTTTTAAAGCTTTTACTAAAATTTCATAAGACAAGCCTTTTACTTTTATGTCCATTTGGCAAGCGGTAATTCCATCAGCGGTACCGGTTACCTTAAAGTCCATATCGCCCAAGTGGTCTTCATCACCTAAAATATCTGATAATACAGCATATTTATCACCTTCGGAAATTAATCCCATAGCGATACCGGACACCGGCTTTTTTAGTTGTACCCCTGCATCCATTAATGCCATGGTGCCGGCACATACTGTAGCCATGGAAGAGGAACCGTTAGATTCCAAAATCTCAGATACTACTCTTACCGTATAAGGGCAATCATCTGGAATCATTCCTTTTAATGCTCTTTGAGCCAGATTTCCATGTCCTATCTCTCTTCGTGAAGTTCCTCTTATGGGTCTGGCTTCACCAGTAGAAAACGGTGGAAAGTTGTAATGCAAATAAAATGTTTCTTCCCCTTCATAAGACGGCATATCTATTACATTGGCTTCACGAGAAGTTCCCAAAGTAACTGTAGCCAAAGCTTGTGTTTCCCCTCTGGTAAAGATGGCAGAACCATGCGTAGCAGGCAAGTAATCAACAAGACACCATATAGGCCTTATTTCGTCAGTTTTTCTGCCGTCTAAACGCAGACCTTGGTCTAAGGTCAGGTTTCTCACGGCTTCTTTTTCGGCTTTGTGGTAATATTTAGCTACTAAATCGCCAATTTCTTCCAACTCTTCTTCGGTATAACCGGCTTTTATCTCTTCCAAAATTTCTTCAAAGGCAGCACTGCGTTCTTGTTTGGCAGAACCGGATTTGGCTATTTCATATACTTTATTATAGGCCAATTCGTGAATTTTCTTTTCTAAATCTTCGTCTTCCGTTTCGCCTTCATATTCTCTAACTTCTTTTTTGCCAAAGGCTTCGGCCAGTTTAACTTGTGCTTTACACTGTACTTTGATAGCTTCGTGTGCAAATTTTATGGCTTCTACCATTTCTTCTTCGGAAATCTCGCTCATTTCACCTTCTACCATCATTACTGATTCTTCAGAAGCACCCACAATCATATCTATATCAGAATTGGATAATTGTTTTCTGGTAGGGTTAATGATAAATTCACCATTTATTCGTCCTACTCTAACTTCAGAAATGGGGCATTCAAAAGGGATGTCTGATAATTGAATGGCTGCAGAAGCCGCCAGTCCGGCCATAGCATCGGGCATCACGTCATCATCATGAGACATCATTTGTATCATTACCTGAGTTTCAGAGTGGTAGTCTTTTGGAAAAAGGGGCCTCAGTACTCTGTCCACCAATCGCATGGTAAGGACTTCTCCGTCACTGGGGCGGGCTTCCCGTTTAAAAAATCCGCCCGGATAACGCCCGGAAGCGGCAAATTTTTCCCGATAATCTACGGTTAAGGGTAAAAAGTCAACATCAGAGGCTTTGTAATTAGATACTACTGTACACAACAGCATACAGTTTCCGGATTTTACAACAACAGAGCCATGAGCTTGTTTTGCCAGTTTTCCGGTTTCTATGGAAACGGTACGCCCATTTCCCAAGTCAATAGTTTCGGTATATGCCTTTGGAATCATAAATAAAATTTTTAACCCGTTATAGAGGGGTGTATTAAACAATTGGTATGGCTATTTTGTAATAACCGCGTGTGTTGTGTGTTAACCAATGAAAAAATGAGAGGGTTTTTAGCCGTATTTCCGGCCGAAAAAAATAAAAGAGTCATGTTTCCGCACCTCTTTTTTAATAAATTTATTTTCTAATATTTAGTTCTTTAATTAATTCACGATATTTTTCAATATCTTTTCTCATCAAGTAATCCAGTAAACTTCTTCGTTTTCCTACCAATCTTACCAATGACCGTTCTGTGTTAAAATCATTTTTGTTGCTTTTAAGATGATTGGATAAATGATTAATTCTGTACGTAAATAAGGCTATCTGCCCTTCTGTAGAACCGGTGTCTTTTTCAGACTTCCCGTGTTTTTTAAAAATTTCTGCTTTTTTTTCTGCTGTTAAATACATGCTAACATTAATTTGGATTAATAATTTTTATGTATCGAAAAAATATTTCGAGCGGCAAATGTAAGATAATTATTTTGAATTTATAGTACAAAGAGGCAAGAATTCCAATAAAGGCTTTTAAACCTAAAATCTGCAAAGGTTAAATACAAATATTGATTTACTTGAGGTTAAAACAATTTGTTTACTTCTCTTCCTTCTTTTTTTTGTCTTGTTTTATGTCTTCTTCTGTACGGACAGGATTATTTTGTATTAAATCTATAAATAAGTTTATCTGTTTTTTTAGATTTTTCCGTTCTACAATTTTATCTAAGAAACCGTGTTCTAAAACAAACTCTGAGCGTTGAAAGCCTTCGGGTAGGTCTTTTCCGGTAGTGTCTCTTACTACCCGTGGCCCTGCAAAAGCAACTAACGCATTGGGTTCTGCTATATTAATATCGCCCAGCATGGCGTAAGAAGCAGTAGTGCCGCCCGTAGTGGGGTCTGTACATAAAGAGATATAGGGCAGTTTGGCTTCTGATAATTGTGCTAGTTTAGCCGATGTTTTTACCAATTGCATCAACGAATAAGATGCTTCCTGCATCCGGGCCCCTCCTGATTTTGAAATCATTAAAAAAGGCAATTCTTTTTTAATGGCATAGTCTATGGCTCTGGATATTTTTTCACCCACAACAGAACCCATAGAACCACCTATAAAGGTAAAGTCCATGGCGGCAATTACCAGGTCTTTGCCATAGGATTTTCCCACAGCTGTGCGTACCGCATCTTTTAATTTTGTTTTTTCCTGAGCTTGTTTTAACCGGTCTGTGTATTTTTTTGTGTCTTCAAATTTTAGCGGGTCTTTGGCCGTAAGTTTGGCATTTAATTCTTTGAATTTATTGTTGTCAAAAAGTATTTCAAAATACTCATTACTGCCTATTCTTACATGGTAGCCGTCTTCCGGGCTTACATAGAAGTTCTCTTTTAGCTCGTCTGTATCTACTATTTTTCCACTGGGCGTTTTATACCAAAGGCCTTTAGGTACATCTTTTTTGTCTTCGGTAGGCGTTTGTATCCCTTTATCTTTTCGTTTAAACCAAAGTGACATATAAAAATTTTAATTGATACTGCAAGGTAATAAAAATTATTAAACCACTTCAAAAAGAAAATTTAGAAATTTGTAAAAATAAGGTGGAATAAAACAGCCTGATGTAAAACACCCTTTAGTAGCGGAACAAAGATGCTCTTTATAAGTTACTAAAGGGTGAAAAAAAAATTAAGTTTAAATTGTTTAAGGACTAATACCAAGTCTAATACCTCATTTAATTATTTTATAAGGTGTTTATGTTGTTTAAGTCTTCAAATGCCTTTTTTAAACGGGCTTTAAAGGTGAGTTCTCCTTCTCTAAGCCATTTTCTGGGGTCGTAATATTTTTTATTTGGCACGTCATCACCATCAGGATTGCCAACTTGGCTTTGCAAATAGGCCTCATATTTTTTCATATAATCTCTAATGCCTGTGGTAAAGCCGTATTGTAAGTCGGTATCTATATTCATTTTAATAACGCCATAACCGATAGCTTCCCTGATTTCTTCTAAAGAAGAGCCTGAACCACCATGGAATACAAAATCTATAGTATTATGAGGAACATTGTACTTTTCTGAAATGTATTCCTGAGAGTTCTTTAGAATTTTTGGGGTTAATTTTACATTGCCCGGCTTATAAACACCATGAACATTGCCAAAAGCCGCAGCAATAGTAAATTTATCACTTACTTTCATCAGTTCCTCATAAGCATATGCCACTTCTTCCGGCTGTGTGTAAAGTTTAGAACTATCTACATCGGTATTATCAACACCGTCTTCTTCGCCACCGGTGATACCCAATTCTATTTCTAGCGTCATCCCCAGTTTGCTCATCCGTTCTAAATATTTCTTACAGATTTCTAAATTTTCTTTGATAGGTTCTTCGGATAGGTCAATCATATGTGAGCTGTACAGTGGCTTACCGGTTTCTGAAAAGTGTTTCTCGCCGGCATCTAATAAGCCATCTATCCAAGGCAATAATTTTTTGGCACAGTGGTCTGTGTGCATAATAACTGGTACACCGTATTCTTTGGCCAGTAGATGCACGTGTTTTGCTCCTGCTATTCCACCCAATATGGCAGCTTTTTGACCCTCATTTGATAATCCTTTGCCGGCATTAAACAGAGCACCGCCATTAGAAAATTGAATAATTACCGGAGCATTGAGTTCTGCCGCAGTTTCTAATACTGCATTTATGGTGTTAGAACCCACCACATTTACAGCAGGTAACGCAAATTGTTTTTCTTTTGCGTATTTAAAAATTTCTTGTACTTGATCTCCGGTAGCTACCCCCGGTTTAATATTGTGTGCCATAATTTATATATTTTTTGCGGCGTAAAGATAGATAAATTCAGCGGTTTAGATGTAGTAAGACATCATTTAATAGCGAAAACGTTTGCAAATTAGAATTTAGAGTCTAACGTCTTCTTGAAATTTGTAATTGTTATTAAGGTATTTTGTGCTTTTAATCTGGAAATTTATAAATCCATCAATTCTTTGTAGTTTTTTTTAAGCCGGTTGAGCAAAATACCGTAAAGCAATTTGTAAAAGAGCCAGAACAAAAACATAAAAAAGATTAAAAACCCAATGGCTATAACCCAGACTACAATCATATTTGTGTTTTCCGGAATACTGTTTAAAAAAGATTGGGATTCAAAAGTACGGCTAATGATAATTATTCCTAAAAACGGAATAAGTGCCAGATGAAAATAAATATAATACTTAACTACTCTTCTTGTTTTTACAATATTTTGCATTAATGCTTTGGCAGTGGTATTGGCAGAAATAGATTTGTAATTTTTGAAAAACAGATAAATAAAACCGATTACAATAATGTAATATAAGATGTAAAAAATGATAAAAAATTGTTCCAGGCCTAATTTGCTAATCTGAGAATTACTTTCTTTAATGCCGGTAAATAACAGAATAACGTTTGGAACGACCAGTTCCAATACGCTAATGATAAAAATCCATTTTACAATAGACGATGATTTTTTCTGCAATAATTTAGAAATAGCAGATTTGTCAAGCCTTGGCAATTGGCTTTCCTGCTTTTTCCAGTCTTTTTTTAATAAATCTAGGTTATCCATAGTTTTACGGATTTAATATGTTTGATAGCTTAGTTTTTATGCGGTTCATTTTTACTCTGGCATTTACTTCGCTAATACCTAATGTGTCGGCAATTTCTCTATAGTTTTTGTCTTCTAAATACAAAAACACCAAGGCTTTATCTATATCATTAAGTTGGTTTATGGCTTTGTACATCAAGGCTAATTGTTGTTCCTCGGTATCATCGTATTCATCCGCTTTTATCTTAAACATTACAGGTTCTAATTTCTGGGTGCTAATACGTCGTTTTCCCTTTCGGTATAAGGTAATGGCCGTGTTAAGGGCTACCCGATACATCCAGGTGCTAAATTTTGCTTCTTCCCTGAAATTTGGATATGCTTTGTAAAGTTGAATAGATATTTCCTGAAATAAATCGTTGTGTGCTTCCTTGTTATTAGTATATAGCTTACATATTTTATGAACTATATTCTGATTTTCCTCCAGAAGGGTTACAAACTGTTGTTTTAAATTTTTATTCACTTCAGTTAGCTTGATTGTTTATATGTAGTTTTTTATAAGAATAAGTTACATCAAAGCAGGAATAAAACGAAGTTATAAAATAAAACTTATATTTGTTTAAATTTATATGGAATATGTTAAACGGTATTAAGTCAACTTTTTCCATAAAAGACATGGAAAACTTTTCGGGCATAAAACAACATACCATTAGAATATGGGAGAAACGTTATAATTTATTGGAACCTGAGCGAACCGATTGCAACATAAGGTTTTACGATGCTAGAAATTTTGAAAAATTACTCAATGTAAGCCTACTGTATCACAATGGCTATAAGATTTCTAAAATAGCACGGCTTTCTGAAGAGGAACTCATCCAAAAAACAGACGAATTAGGTAGGCAATGCTTTGTTGATAACAGTTATCATCATTATTTTAAATTGGCTATGTTGTCCTTTGATGTTGACTTGTTTAATAAAACGTATCAAAAATTATTGGCTTTAAAACCACTTTCTCATATTTTTTTAAAAATATTATTTCCGTTTTTAAATAAAGTAGGCCATTTATGGCAAACCCAGTCTATAAAACCCAGCCACGAACATTTTGTCTCTTACCTAATTCTACAAAAGTTACAAATAGCCATAGCCGAAGCACAAAAAAATATAAAACCTGCAAACAAAGTCTATGTTTTATATTTACCGGAGGGAGAAACACATGAATTGGGACTTTTTTATATCCAATACGCTCTACTGGAACAAGGGGAAAATTGTATCTATCTGGGAAGCAACTTATCTATGGAATGTTTACAGCCTGTATCGGAAAATTTTGCGGCCATACATTTTGTGAGTTATTGTACAATAAAACTTGCTGATGTTGATGCCTACCTGAAAAAATTCAAAAAAACATATTTACATCATTCAAAACATAAACTTCATTTTATATCTCCTGTAAAAGAAATGGGAAATCAGTTTAAAAATGAAAGCATAACGGGCTATACATCGTTAAATGAATTTTTGGAAACATTAAATTAGACCATATTTCAAAT
>PDQE01000006.1 GCA_002747735.1 Flavobacteriales bacterium
CTCTAAAACAATCCATGCAACTGGGCATCTATTTTATCAATAATGGAGCCCAAATCTTCCGGATTATCTACAATATCCAGATTATCCACATCAATTATAAGGAGTTTTCCTTTGGTGTAAGTAGAAATCCAAGCTTCGTAACGTTCGTTTAAGCGGCTTAAATAATCTATACTTATAGTGTTTTCGTAATCACGGCCTCGTTTGTGTATTTGACCCACTAAGGTTTGGATATTAGCCCGTAAATAGATGAGCAAATCCGGCGGAGAAACCAGATTTTCCATCAACTCAAAAAGCGAAGAATAGTTTTGAAAATCTCTGTTAGTTAACAAGCCCATAGCGTGCAGGTTGGGTGCAAAAATATGAGCATCTTCGTATATGGTACGGTCTTGTACTATATTTTTACCACTGTCTTTTATGGCGAGAATTTGTCTAAAACGGCTGTTTAAAAAATAAATTTGTAGGTTAAAAGACCATCGTTCCATTTCGGAATAAAAATCGTCTAAATAAGGATTGTCATCAACCGTTTCAAAATGGGGTGTCCATTTGTAATGTTTGGCCAAAAGTTTGGTTAAAGTGGTTTTTCCTGACCCTATATTTCCGGCAATTGCAACGTGCATGGAGTCTGTTTTTTTAGTTTTGGTTGGTAAGTACTATTAATTAATGGTTGATTTCTTTATAGATAAAAGTCATTTTGCCGTCAAAGATATAAATTTCATTATTTAAAACATAGAAAGATTGTATGGGAATAGGTATTTTAAGTTCAAATTTTTTTAAATTACCCAATAATTTCCCTTTGAACAAGCTATTTTCTTTTACTGTGTAAAAATTGTTGTTATATCTGCGTAATAGGTCTGTCTTATCCAATTCTAAAATGCTTTTAAAATATCCGTATTCATCAAATTCTAAAACGTAATTCTTACCCACAAGCCAACAATTCTTATAACTGCTAATCATATAAATAGGAGAAAAGTTTTTTTGATAAAAATTAAGCGGCCGGCTACTTTCTATAACTTTATTGCTAATGTAGTCAAATACGTGCAGCCTGTTGTCATCATTGCTGTACAGCCATAATTTTTCACCGCCTGCCCATTGAGCATAGGTAATATTTAAGTTTAAAGCAGATTGGTCAAATAAGATATTCTCTCCCAGTTTATTAAGATTATTGTCTAAAAGCACCACCGCATTAAAATCATTATAAAACACCAAAATTTTAAGTGGATTTTTTATATCTACGGAAGCTATTTTGCCTAAAGAGACCGTTTTAAAAGTTAGCGTAGTATCCAAAGATTTTTTATAGAGAATATCATCTTTTAAATAATATATATTTTTAAACGGGTCTGTGCCAATAAAACTGTCAGCGTCTATTTTAAGGCTATCTGTTACTATTATTTGCAGGTTTTTATCAACAGCTTGACCAAAGCCAATATGGCTTATTAAATAAAAAAGTATAATTAAAAGAAATCTCATTGATGCCAAAAACACAAATATAATTACTATAGTCTAAGATTTCATTGCTGTTTACGATGTATTTTTAAAAAAAATAATATCTTCACCCAAATTTTATTTCAATTTATGATAGAGTTAGCCGGAATTATCATTTTGGGAATTTTAGCTCAATGGGTAGCGTGGAAGTTTAAAATACCCGCTATTTTACCTTTGATTTTAATAGGTTTGTTGGTAGGGCCAATTGCTGCAGAATATTTCTCAGAAGATGGGTCAAAATGGATAGAGCCTGTATGGAATGGCAAAAACGGTCTTTTCCCCGGAGAAGGCTTGTATTATTTTGTTTCGCTTGCTATTAGTATTATTTTATTTGAAGGCGGCCTTACGTTAAAACGCAATGAAATAAAGACAGTAGGCCCGGTTATTACTAAGTTAATTACCGTTGGTGCTGCAGTTACATTCTTTGGCGGAGGTTTATTGGCTCATTATGTATTTGACTTATCATGGGAGTTGTCTTTTTTATTTGCTGCTCTTATTATTGTAACCGGACCTACAGTTATAACACCTATCCTTAGAAATATACCTTTAAAGAAAGATCTCTCGGCTATTTTAAAATGGGAAGGCATTCTTATAGACCCTATTGGTGCCTTGGTGGCCGTATTGGTATTTGAATTTATAATTGTAGGTGGCGGCAGTGGTTTTACCAAAACAGCATTGATAGAATTTGGCAAAATATTGCTTTTTGGCACTACTTTTGGCTTTACATTTGCCCACGCCTTAGCTTTTGCTATTAATAAAAATTTAATTCCACATTATCTTTTAAACGTAGTTTCGCTTTCTACTGTGCTTTTGGTTTATGTAGAGTCAGATATTTTTGCTCATGAGTCCGGATTATTGGCGGTAGTGGTTATGGGTATGGTATTGGGCAATAACAAGCTGGACAATATAAAAGAATTACTCCATTTTAAGGAATCACTTAGTGTATTGCTTATTTCCATATTATTTATCCTTTTGGCAGCCAATATAGATATGTCAGATCTTATGCTGCTAAATAATTGGAATACTGTTATTTTATTTGTGACAGTAGTATTTGTGCTTAGGCCGCTGGCTGTTTTTTTTAGTAGTCACAGGTCTAGGTTAACCATTAATGAAAAACTATTTATCAGTTGGGTTGGCCCACGCGGTATTGTAGCGGCGGGTATAGCTTCGCTGTTTGGTACTAAATTGATAAAACAAGGTGTAGCAGGTGCAGAATACATTACTCCATTGGTCTTTATGATTGTATTAGGAACAGTATTGTTAAATGCTACCACGGCCAGGTTGATTGCAAAATTACTCAATGTTTTCTTAACCAAAAGTGAAGGCATTTTAATAGTGGGGGCATCTAAAGTTTCCAGAGTTATTGGTAAGTATTTAAAAGACAATGGCCGCCATGTGGTTTTAATAGATAATAACCAAAACAATATTGCCAAAGCTAAAAATATGGGAATAGATGCTTTGACCGCAGATATTTATGCCGATAGTCTTGGTGACTATATTGAATTAAATGATGTAGGTTACCTTATAGCACTTACCGGGAACTCAGATATTAACAAATATGTGGTTGATAAATTTAAACATCAATACGGAGAAAATGGTTATTACAGGTTAGTAAATTCCGATGAGATTTCAGATTTGGAAAACAATCAACAAAAGCATATTTTTTCCCGAACAGACGATTATATTTCTTTAATAGAAGTAGTTCGAAAATACCCCGAGATGCACGAGATAGAAATAGAATCTGAAGAACACTACAAAACTTTAATTGAATTGACAAAACAGGATGAGTATATTGTACCTGTTTTTATTAAAGACAAAGAGGGCTCACTAAAAATAATACCCGCAGACAGCAAAAATGTACCAACAGATGAAAATTCTAAATTAGTCTGTCTTGGAAAGGAATTAAAAGCATAGTAAAAAAAACGCTTTAAAAAAACTAATATAACCGGTAAATTATTCATTGGGATGAACTTTTTTTAACCAAAATAATAAAAGAGAAGAGCTAGCTAAAATTTGTTCAATAAAAAAAGCCCCAAAAAAAGGGCTTTTTTTATATTTTAAGAAAATTATTTCTTGTTTATGACTTAACGTCTTGTTGTTCTAAAACTTCACCTTCTGCACTAAAAAGAACTTTTACAGCACCTTTTTCGCCGGAAAGCTCTACCCAATATACTTCTTTGTCATCTTTTGCAGTTTTGTAAGCTTTGTTTGCAGTGTAATCTGCAAAGTTAGCCGCTAAAGCAGCAGTAATAGCTTCAGGTAGATCAGCTACGGCTACTTCTTCCATTTGAACCTCTTGTACTTCTACAGCTTCTATTACCTCTTCTTCTTGAGCAAAAGTAGCGTTAGTAGTGAAAATCATTAAAGCAATTGCGAATAAGAAACTTAACTTTTTCATAATGTTTTGTTTTTAATTAAAATTTATTTGTTTTTATTTACTCTACAAACGTAAGGTAGAAATCTAAAGAAAATCTGTGGTAGAGCAACAACATCTTTCTAGTTTTGCCTTTTTAACAAAATTTTAAAATCAAGATTGAGGTTTTAAACCACTAAATTTTAACCTTCTTTTATCAAGGACGTAATAATAATTTTTTATTTTTACAAAAACCACCAATATCAATTATGCCATTATATCACAGACAGGGAAAAATTCCGCATAAACGACATACCATATTTAAAAAAGATGATGGATCTTTATATTATGAACAATTGTTTGGCACCATTGGTTTTGACGGTATGTCCTCTTTATTATACCATTTACATAGGCCTACTATGGTTAAAGAGGTTAGAAAGGCTTTGGATATTAGCCCTAAGGCGGCAGTAAAATACAATATCTCTTCGCGATTGCTTAAAGGTTTTGAAATTGAACCCGAAGATGATTTTTTAGAAAGCCGAAAAGTGTTGCTTTTTAACAATGACGTTCATATTGCAGTTGCGGCTCCAAAAAGTTCGATAACGGATTATTATTATAAAAATTCTGATGCGGATGAAATGATTTTTATCCATAAAGGTAGTGGCATACTTAAAACTTTTCTGGGCGAAATACCCTTTGAATACGGTGATTATCTTATTATTCCAAGAGGAATGATTTATCAAATTCACTTTAATTCAGAAGACAACAGGCTGTTAGTAGCAGAATCTTATCATCCTATTTATACCCCTAAGCGATATAGAAACCGGTTTGGACAGCACTTAGAACACTCGCCCTTTTGCGAACGCGATTTTAAATTGCCTCAAAACTTGCAAACTTATGATGAAAAAGGCAATTTTTTAATGAAAGTAAAAAAACAGGGGCAAATGCACCACTTGGTCTATGCTTCGCATCCTTTTGATGTAGTGGGTTGGGATGGATACAATTTTCCTTACGGTTTTTCTATACACGATTTTGAACCTATTACAGGCCGTGTTCATCAGCCGCCGCCGGTACATCAGACTTTTGAAACAAGTGCTTTTGTAATTTGCAGTTTTTGTCCACGGCTATACGATTACCATCCGGATTCTATTCCGGCACCTTATAACCATTCTAATATTGACTCTGATGAGGTTTTGTACTATGTTGACGGAGATTTTATGAGTAGAAACCATATAGAAAAAGGTTTTATTTCTTTACATCCGGCAGGTATTCCACATGGGCCGCATCCGGGTGCTTATGAAAGAAGCATTGGCCAAAAAGCTACCCATGAACTGGCCGTGATGATAGATACCTTTAAACCGTTACAACTCACCCAAACCGCATTAGAAATTGATGATGGGAAATATTATAAATCTTGGTTGGAATAATTTTAAATTGATGAAAATATTTTTTTTAATAACCTTGTTAGCAGGTACCTTATTCCTCACTGCTCAGGAACGTACCGTAAATGTAGCTTTTGACAATTACGATAAAGATGGCTACAGTTTTGTAACCGTAACCAATGACCCTAATACCGCAGAATACCTTTATTTTACGGATATAAAAGATGAATTAATAGATAAATTTGGACTTAAAAATGACAATACCGTGGGCCAACAATTCACCATTACCTATTCCATAAGTACAAAAACTACTACAAATGAATTAGGCAAAGAGGAAACTAAAAATATTTATACACTTCTATCCATCAAGAAAAAATAAATAGACAAAGAATTTATCGAATGAAAAAATTTAAACGAGTTTGATAACTCATTTTTTATTTTTAACAAATATTTGAGGGTAATTTTAGGGTGTACGACAAATTTCCGTTTTTGTTAATATTTTTGATTTTCTGAAAATTAAAAACTCAATAAAATCAATTGTTTGACGGAACTGAAAAATCATAAAAATTTCTATTTACGGAAATTTGTCGTACACCCGTTCGAACAGTAATCGACATTCAGAATTATATTAATAACTATTATCTAAACGCTTCAATCAGCCTGAAATTAAGGTTTTTGCAAATAAAAACTTGAAAACTTAAAACATTTGATTAAATGAAAAAGAGAAATATTATTTTATTATTGATTTTGTTAATTCTTTTATCTTTTTCAGTTATGAAATATTCAGTATATATTAATAAGAAAAAGATATATAACGAAGATTTTTGGATTGATTTTGCAATTAATCATAAAAACTATAATTTACATTTAAAAGAAAAAGATTTTAACCTTAAAGATTTTAAAGACTATATTAATCTTAATAATCCAAAATTTGAAATTGATTTTAGCAAAAAAGATAATTTTAAGAAATTAAATTTTAACATAAAAAGAATTAAAGATTCTATTTACATTTACGATTATGGCTTTGATAATTTAGACAAAGTATATGTTGTAAAAAATATTTCTTTCTTAAACTCTCTTTTTGTTAAAGGGGATTTAGTGTTGTACAAAAATATAATCTACCCTTTTGGAAATAAAATTACTTATGATTCTATACCTTTGCCACCTCCTGCCATTCCTGATAATATTTTAGATAGCATTAAGGAATTAGATAGTTTAGACAGAATGAAATTTCTAGATAATTATAAGGACTTAGGAAGCGGCAAGCTGAATTAACATTTTATTATAATAGCCAAGAAATAAGTGTAAGAAATTATACTCCTTCAATTACGATGCTTAAAAAAAACTAAAACTGTAACTTTTTTTGATTTATTAACTAGGGCTTGCTGATTTTGTAAAAAACACATATAATTATTTGTTTAGCAGTATTTTATGTTGTTTTTTGTGGTTTTTTTCTTTGTCATCTATAAAAATTTTCGTATCTTACATGTATAAATCTATGCAGTTATGATAAAACAGGAGTGTGTTTTATCATAATAGTCAGTGGATATATTCACCAATTATTAATCTGAGTTCGGTTAATCTTGTTTTCACAGAACGTATAGAATACTATAGATTTGTACTTAAAAGCATGAAGAAATATCAAGATATTTCAAAGTTTTTTAAGTGCAAAGATGAGGTGTTATATACGTTTCTTGTTAAGACTTTCTTCTTTTTGCCATAAATTTCCCGAAATCTTCTGGTAATATCTCGATATTACTCGAAAATTTCATAAAATTTCTAATCAAAAATAAAGAAAGTTGTGGTCACAATATTAATCGAATTCAGGTGTTTTTATTCTTAAAAAATAAAAAGCCCTCCTACGTATTTTCCCTCTGGAAAAAACTTTGGAAGGCTAAAAAGTGGAGATGGAGGGATTCGAACCCTCGTCCAAACAAGCAACTAAACCGCTTTCTACATGTTTAGTTTTTAATTTATTGTCGGTTACAAGCTGGCTAAAAACAACCTACCAGTAACTTAGCTTCTTAAATTTCAAAACCGCACCAAAGCCAAACGGTTTCTAGGTCAACTTTTACGATGCCTCTATACTGACTGCCGTTAACCAAGGCTTTCAAGAGACATTTAGCTTTCCCGCCTTGCGGGACTAGGCCATAATCTTACTGTAAGATTATTAGGCAGCTAAAGCGTAGTTATTCTCGCCGTTTATTATAAGCGAAATAGCGTTTTAGGAGTGCAATTTCATCGCTCCACATGCTTACGGATTAACTGATCTTGCTGTCAAAACCGGTCATCCCCCAAAAAATAAAGAACCATACAAAATTACACAATGTTTTTTAATTTTAAAAAACTTGTAATTATGCAGTTTTCACTATAAATTGCTTCAAATTTTATACCAAAATATAAAGACATGACAATAGCTGTAATAAATGAAAAAAAAACACCTCCAGATAAACGAGTAGTACTTTCGCCTAATGCTTGTAAAAATTTATTAAAAAAATACCCAAAGCTAAAAATAAAAATTGAACCATCAGATATTAGAGTTTTTACCAATCAGGAATATAGAGATGTCGGTATTCCGGTTACAGATAACTTGTCTGATTGTGAAGTTTTTCTTGGTGTTAAAGAAGTGCCTATTTCGGAATTGGTGCCCAATAAAAAATACTTTTTCTTTTCTCATACCATAAAAAAACAACCTTATAACAGGGATTTGCTCCGGGCTATTTTAGAAAAAAACATAATACTCTATGATCATGAAACTATTGTTAATAAAAACGAACATCGATTGATAGGTTTTGGAAGATATGCTGGTATTGTGGGGGCTTATAATGGTATTAGGGCTTTTGGGCTTAAATTTAGCCTGTTTGAATTACCCAAAGCAGAACAACTGAAAGATAAAAACGATCTGATTCAACACCTTCAAAAAATTAGCTTACCAAAAATAAAAATAGTACTTACAGGAAAAGGCAGGGTAGGCCGTGGAGCAAACGAAATACTATCTGCTATGGGCATAAAAAAAGTTACTGCAAAAGATTTTTTAAGCAATAACTATAAACAACCTGTTTATACACAATTGGAAGTAATGGATTACAATCAAAGAAAAGATGGAAAAAGAGGAAGTAAACAAGATTTTTTTGATCATCCGGATGAATATAAAAGTACTTTTATGCGATTTTCTAAAGAGGCAGACGTATTTATCGCAGGGCATTATTGGGATGAAAATGCTCCGTATCTGTTTACTCGTGAAGATGCTAAACATCCTGATTTTAACCTGAGTGTAGTGGCTGATATTAGTTGCGATATAGATGGGCCGGTGGCTACTACCATACGCCCTTCTACCATTGACAGCCCCATTTACGGCTATAATCCGGAAACCGAAACCGAAACCGATTTTACCGCTGAGAATGCTATTGCTGTAATGGCTGTGGATAACCTTCCTTGTGAATTGCCCAGAGATGCTTCGGTAGGTTTTGGAAAAGCATTTACAGAACATGTTATTGGTGCATTTTTTAATGGAGACAAGGATGGTATTCTGCAAAGGGCAAAAATTACTGAGAACGGAAAACTTACCCCACGCTTCAGCTATTTACAAAATTATGTTGATGGAAAAGAATGAGGATTTTGAACAACAAAACAAAAAATTTTTAATAGATACCGCCAACATGAAAATGCCTTTTGGGAAATACAAAGGAACTTACCTTATGGATATTCCCGAACACTACATTGTTTGGTACCATAGAAAAGGCTTTCCCAAAGGAAAATTAGGCCGGATGCTCACCCTTGTGTATGAATTAAAATTAAATGGGTTAGAAGAAATTTTGAGAAAACTGAGAAATACTTAAAAACCTGAATTCGGTTAATCTTGTTTTCACAGAACGTATAGAATACTTTAGATTTGTACTTAAAAGCATGAAGAAATATCAAGATATTTCAAAG
>PDQE01000007.1 GCA_002747735.1 Flavobacteriales bacterium
GGTTGCTGTAAATAACCGTTTAAAGCCTCTTAAAGGTTAACCTATTCACTTTTCTAAAATTTATTGCCCAAAATAAATTTTTTTTATCTACAAATACTTAACAAAGTTTTTTTGCGTTATTAAGGTTGCTAAACAACTTATATAACCATGAGAAAAGTAAATTATGCTCTCATTTTACTTTTTTACAGCTTGTTCTCTTATGCACAAATAGCACATACAAATGCTCAAGTGGATACAAAAGAATATGCTGTAAAAACAAAAACCGAGCCAAAACCCATTAAGTATCTAATTAAATATTTAGATATTAACACTAGTCAACCTGATTATGCCGTTACCTTTAATAACGGAAAAGTAGTCTTTAAACAACCTAATGTAAAAAAACTGAGCAGTAACCCAAAAATTTACGCCCAGTCTAATTTGTTTATAGGCGATACCGGAGAGCAAGGAATAATAGAAAACGCTATTGAGACCACCGGAATTTCCACAAGAAAAATTACCAAAACCGGTGCAGCTTTTACAGCAGACGGTAAAACAGTTTACTTTTCAGCAAAAAAATATAGAAAAAGGCCAAGAAGAAGAGATAAAGAACAGCTTTTTAAAGCCACAATAGATGATAAAGGCAATTGGATAAATATAGAAGAATTGCCTATTACCGGAAAAGATTTTGCTTCTGGCGAGCCATCTTTAAATGCAGATGAAACCAAATTGTACTTCACATCAGACAGGCCAGAATCATTAGGTGCCACAGATATTTTTGTGGTGGATATTAATGCGGATGGTACTTTTGGTACACCAAAAAAATTAGGAAATAACATCAATACTTCCGGTTATGAAGTTACACCTTATATTACGGATGATAATATTTTGTATTTTTCATCTGATGGTCGTAGCGGTGGCCACGGAAAACTGGACGTTTATAAAATTGATTTAAATAACCCCAATGCCAAAGCAGAATTATTAGATGCTCCGGTAAATGGGCCAAATGACGATTTTGCTTTTATCATAAATGAAAACGGAGATATGGGCTATTTTTCTTCTAATAGGTTACAAGGAGGAAATAATAGTGATATTTATTCCGTAGTAATAGAAAACAATACCCCTAAAAATTGTACGCAACTTATAGCCGGAATTGTAAAAGATAAGGACACCGAAGAAGTTATTGCCAATGCAGATATTACCCTTTTAGACCAAGACAATAATAAAGTCTCCAACATTAAAACCGATGAAAACGGAGCGTATGAACTTACCCTAAACTGTAATCAGACTTATACATTATTAGCTACCGGAGACCATTATACTACGGAAGAGCACATTGTAAATACAGCCAATTATATTGATGCACCAAAATTGGAAGCCAACAAGTTTTTAACCAGACAATTAGAAGAAAACACTGTGGCTAAAACTGATGATGAAACCGAAGGAAACAATCAAAGCACGGATAACACAACTGAAGATTTTGATGATGAAGCTATAGCCGAAGCCGTTTATTTTGGATTTGACAAGTATAATATTACTAATGAAGCAGCAAATGAATTAGACAGAATTGCCCAAATACTAAAACAAAACCAAAATGTACATTTAGAAGTTGGCGGTTACACCGATGCCAGAGGTAAATCAGCGTACAACAAAGTACTGTCCGAGAAAAGAGCCAAATCTGCTGTGGATTATTTGATAAGCCAAGGTGTAGATGCAGACAGGTTAACTTACAAAGGCTACGGCGAAACCAAAATGGTAAACAAATGTGTGGATGGCGTTTCTTGTAGCGAAGCCGCTCATGCGAAAAACCGACGTACCGAGTTTAACTTTATCAACCCACAAGCATCTATAGGTAAAGATGCACCATCCAAAAAAAAAACAATAATTATATCGCAAACCAATCAAAATCAACCTAAATCAACCAAACCTGAAAAAGAGTCCTCTCCAGAGGACTCTTTTTCTCAAAAAAAAGAAACAACAGAAACCCCACAATCAGATGAATTAAATATTGATAAGGATAAAAAAACTATAACAGAAAATACTGTTAAAATAGACAAAGATTACACACAAGCCAAAAAAGAAGGAGAAACAATAGAAGAGCCCAAGATGGCAGTAGCTGACGTAACAGCCCCCAAAGTAGATACGCCCGTTCACAATTTTAGGGCAATAGGAAAAAAAACTACAGAAAAAACCGAAGAACCATTAACCGAAGCAGAAGTAACGGAATTTGATAAACCGTTAACATCAGAAAATAATTCAGAAAAGGCAAAAACTATAACAGAGAAATCTGACAAAAAAATTTCCGAGCAAATTGCAGTAAACAATCAAAAAGCAGAGGTTGTAGCCAAAGAAAAATCCAAATCCGATGAAATTTTAAAAAATACCGATACGGAAAAACAATGGGTTCAAAACACGAGTACAACAACTCGTTCAGATAAAACCATTACACATAATCGTACCGAAATCAAAAATGAACTATTAGCCAATAGTGAACAGGCGAGAGAAAAATCTGATGAAATTCTTAAAAATACAAATAAAGAAAACACAGTTGAAACTGATAAACCAAAAGAAGAAGAAATAACAAAAAATACCGTGAGTGTAGAACACGCACTAGATAATCTTATTACCGGCAGAAAACCGGATAAGCCAACTGCAGAAGAATTAGAAAAAAAAGCCAAAGAAGATATGGAAGCGGCAAAGGCTAAATCCAAGAAAAAACCCAGAAAAGTGGCCAATCCTATTCCTGTAAATTCTGTTGTGGTAACACCCATGCAAAACAAAAGAGGGAAGTTTATTGAAAATGACAGGGCAAAAAAAATACATGCCTTGCGGCTCACTTTTACGGTTATCCCTAATCCCAAAGCAGAAAAAGGGTATAAAGATGCTTATGTAGTCATAAAATCGCCTGATGGAAAGATTATTAGCCAAAAAGGCCAATTTACCCTGAGTACCGGCGATGAAGAATTTTATACAGATGCCACCAATATCTATTACTTACATCAAAAGATGAAAGTAGTGATGTTTATTGAAAAAATAATCCATAAATTTTCTAAAGGCACCTATACAGCTGCGGTGTATATAGAAGGCCTAAAAGTAGGCGAAGCTAAGTTTTTGGTGCAAGGTTAAGAAGAAGTAAATTTTAACCATATTATTAACTAATTATAGCCGGTTGCGGACTGAATTTACATCAAAATATACCATTTTGTTTAGATTTTGTTCAATCAACCACAGCATGGGATATGCCTTAGCGTAATACCTTATTTAATCGTATATTCTGTTTTTATAACAAAAAATTGATGAATAATACGGGTTAATTTTCTTTCCCCCTTACACCCCAATTTTCAGGTGGTTAAAATTCATGGTTAGCAGGGGTATCTTCCTTTATATATTTTTGTAATTTGGCAATTCAAATCAACTATTTTATTTGTGAAATTAGCATCAATAAATTTTCTACATTTTTTACAAAAGGCAGTAGTTAAATTTTTTAATGCGATAACTCTGGTAGTTATACGTTCTCAATTTTATAATTTATTATCAATCTAATTGCTAAATTTTAAACTTATGAAAAAAAGTTTTCTTCTAATCCTCACTTTAATCCTTGCCTTTTCTTGCAAAAAGGAAACTACTCATACGGAAACGGACAATCTTTTTAAGTTTAAAGATTACATTTATTACACCACCTCAGGAAACATATCTGTTACAGAACCCATTACTATTGGCTTAGCCAATGAAATAAAAAATTACACACAGGAACAGCCAATATCAGAGGACATTATCTCTATTTCGCCGGATATAGAGGGAACACTTACCGCTTCTAACGCCAGAACTTTAAAATTTACACCCAAAGAATATCTGCAACCTGATACAGAATATAAAATAACTGTACACCTTTCGGAATTATATACCAATGTGCCCGATGAATTTGAAGACTTTACCTTTGCTTTTAAGACAATAAAACCTGCTTTTACTATTAATTTGGAAGCTTTACAATCGTATAGTAGCAATTTAAAGTATTATGAGGGCGTTTTACGGACTTCGGACTATATCCCATTAGAAAAGGTAAAATCCTTTCTAAAAGCGTCCCAAAAGGGCAAAAAATTATCTGTTAAATGGATGCCGGAAGATAATGTTGCCAATATTTTCCCTTTTAGAATAGATAGCATTCATCGGCCAAAAGAAGATACCGAAATTAAAATCTCGTGGTCCGGGGCTTCTTATGATATTGACAATGAAGGTTCTGAAACCAAAATCATTCCGGGTTTGGCTAATTTTAGCATTATGGATGTTAAGGTTATGCAAACTCCGGCTCAGCATCTGGTCATTAATTTTTCAGATCCGTTAAAAAAAGGACAGAATTTTGATGGTTTGGTTACTATCGGCACACAAAAAGATTTAAAATACACCGTAAATGGCAATTTGTTAAAGGTATATCCTAATAATCGAGTTAAAGGAAATTTACAAGTAGAGGTTTTTCCCGGTATAAAAAGCAATGCCAATTATAAATTGACTTCAAAATTTTCTGAAACCATCGCTTTTGAACAATTACATCCTGCGGTAAGATTGATAAGTAATGGCGTAATTTTACCCAATTCTCAAAACTTAAAATTTAATTTTGAAGCCGTAAACCTAAAAGCAGTAGATGTAAGGGTAATAAAGATTTTTGAGAACAATATTCTTCAGTTTTTACAAGACGAAAATTTAAACAGTACCAATAAATATAACATACAAAGGGTAGGCCGAAGAGTGGCTAAAAAAACGATAGAACTGGTAAAAACCGATTTTGAAGATGACGGTAAATGGAAAACCTACGCTGTTGACCTCTCAAAAATGATAAAAACCGACCCCGGAGCCATTTATAGAATAGAACTGGAAATAAAACCGGAATACTCCCTCTACACATGTGACGGTACTCAATTGGCGACTAACGTGGAAACGGAATCTTATAACGATTACTTTGAAGAAGAGGAATTTTACAACAACGGTGAAACCCTGTCGGCAGAAGAAGAAAGACTTGAAGAATTGTATTGGGATAACTTATCCTATGATTACAGGAAATACGAATATTATGATTGGGATGACCGAAACAACCCTTGTAAAAGAGGATATTACTTGGATGAGGATAAAATTGTACGAGCTAATATTTTAGCATCTGATCTGGGCGTTATCGTAAAGAAGGGTTTGTATAAAAAATATCATTTTGCTGTTACGGATTTACTCAGCACTAAACCGGTTTCCAATGCCAAAATTACACTTTACAACTATCAACAACAGGAAATAGGCAGTGTTTCTACTGATAATCAGGGATTTGCAATGTATCAACCAGATAGTAGAGCGTATTTTGCAGTTGTTAAAAAAGGTAAAAACATGATGTATGTAACCTTAAATGAAGGCAATTCTCTTTCCATGAGCAAGTTTGACATCTCCGGAAGACAAATTGAAGAAGGCATACAAGGCTATATCTATGGCGAACGTGGCGTATGGAGGCCCGGAGACAGTATTCACCTCACTTTTATATTAAATGATAAGGATAACCCGCTTCCCAAAACTCATCCGGTTCAGTTGACTTTTACTAATCCACAAGGCAAATTATTGGATAAACAAATTGTAGAGAAGAACAAATCCGGATTTTATGCTTTTACTTTAAAAACAGATCAAACTTCGCCTACCGGCAATTATACCGCAGTGGTTAATGTGGGTGCGGTAAAGTTTTATAAAAATATAAAAGTAGAAACGGTAAAACCTAATCGGTTAAAAATAAAACTGGATTTTAAAGATGAGATTTTAAGGCAAACTAAACCTTTGGAAGGTAACCTTCAAATCAATTGGTTACATGGTGCCCCTGCCAAAAATGTAAAAGCAGATATCACAACCATGCTTTCTACCACATCCACGGCTTTTGAAAAGTATAAAAATTATGTTTTTACTGATCCCATTCGCAATTTTTCGTACACCTCCATAGAGGTATTTAATGGCAGTGTAAACACCGAAGGTAATGCTATAATTAACAAGAAGTTAAGTCTTAATAACAAACCACCTGGTATGTTAAATGCTACTTTTTTAACCAAGGCTTATGAGGCCGGAGGGGATTTTTCCATAGATGTAACCAGTAAAATTCTGGCTCCGTATGAAAATTTTGTGGGCTTACAATCTCCTGAGGAAGACTTGTACGGTTCTTATTCTACGGATAAAGATTATACTTTTGATATTCTTACGGTAACTGATTCAGGAAAGCCTATTGCCCAAAAAAATTTAGAGCTAAAAGTATATAAAGTAGAATGGCGATGGTGGTGGGATTCTGAATATGATGATTTGGCATCCTACATAAACAAAGAATATCATGAACCGGTAATTTCCAAAACCTTAAATACCGGAGCAGATGGCAAAGCAAACTTTAAAATAAATATTCCCAACTACGAAGGCGGCAGGTATTTGATAAGGGTATTAAATCCCAACAGTGGCCATGCAACCGGCAGAACGGCTTATTTCTATAAAGATTGGTGGCGTACACCCGGTGGCTCCGATGGTCAAGCAGCCACTACCTTATTGTTTTCTGCGGATAAAGAAGAATATGAGGTGGGCGAAAAAGCTAAAATCGTCTTTCCTTCCGGAAGTAACGGCAGGGCTTTAATTAGCATTGAAAATAGCACCGGTATTATAAATCAACAATGGGTAACCACAGAAAAAGGTGAAACTACTACAGAAATTTCCATTACTAAGGATATGGCCCCTAACGTTTATGTAAGCATTTCGCTGATACAACCCCATTCCGAAACGGCCAATGATTTACCTATTCGTATGTACGGGGTTATTCCTTTATTGGTGAATGACAAAAACACAATTTTACAACCGCAAGTTACTATGCCGGATGTATTACGTCCTGAAAAACCTTTTACCGTAAAAGTGAGCGAAAAAAACAATAAAGCCATGACCTATACATTGGCTATAGTAGATGACGGGCTATTGGATTTAACCAATTTTAAAACACCAAATGCTTGGGACGAATTTTTTGCTAAAGAGGCTTTGGGCGTATTGTCATGGGATATTTTTGACTATGTTATTGGTGCTTATGGTGGCAGTATTTCTCAAATTTTTGGTATAGGCGGTGGCGATGATGGTGGTGTAACTCAACCTCAAAAAGCTAATAGATTTAAACCGGTAGTACGGTATTTGGGGCCGTTTACCCTTAAAAAAGGCAAAACACAAAGCCACAATGTTACCTTGCCAAAATACGTAGGCTCTGTCCGTACTATGGTAATAGCCGGTAATACAAAAACCGAAGCCTACGGCAGTGCAGAAAAAACTACACCGGTAAGAGAATCCTTGATGGTCTTGGCTTCATTGCCCAGAAAATTAAGCCCGGGTGAAAAAGTGATTTTGCCGGTAACAGTATTTGCCATGGAAAAAAAGGTAAAAAATGCCAATATTAGTTTAAAACTTAGTAAAGGCATTCGTATTGTTGGAGATAAAACCCAACAGCTTTCATTTTCTCAACCGGATGAGAAGATGGCATATTTTGAATTGGATGTAAGTCAGGCCAAAGGGATTAACACTATAGAAGTCTTAGCACAAGGCAGTGGAGAAAAATCGTCTTATACAGTTGAAATAGACGTAGAAAATCCAAATCCGATAAGCAATCAGGTATCAACCATAATTTTGGAGCCTAATAGCAATCAAACGCTTGATTTTTCAACGTTTGGCGAGCCGGGAACCAACTCTGCTTCAGTGGAATTTTCTACTCTACCGCCTATGGATTTTACCAGACGTATGAATTACCTAATCCGTTATCCGCATGGTTGTATTGAACAAATAACATCATCGGCGTTTCCGCAGTTGTATATTGAAGACATTTTGGATTTGACGTATGATAAAAAACAGGAAATAGAAAAAAATGTAAAAGCTACCATTAAAAAAATGAGTCAATATCAACGGTCTAACGGTGGCTTGAGTTATTGGCCGGGCAATCATGAAGTAGATGACTGGGGTACTTCCTATGCCGGACATTTTATGTTAGAAGCCGAGAAAAAAGGCTATGTCTTGCCGTTAAACTTTAAAAATAATTGGCTTAGCTATCAGAAAGATGCTGCAAGTAACTGGAGAGCCGGTTACAGACAGTACAATACCAGTTTGGAACAAGCCTATAGGTTATACACCTTGGCATTAATTGGCCAGCCCGACTTATCAGCCATGAATCGGTTAAGGGAAAATGGCGGATTATCTAATGATGCCAAATGGCGATTAGCAGCAGCCTATGCTCTTGCCGGCCAGCCTGAAGTAGCTAAAACCATTAGCCAGACGGCAAATATTCATTTTGAATCTAATAATTACGATTATTTTACCTATGGTTCTGTGGATAGAAATAGAGCCATGGCATTGGAAACCATGGTTTTGACGGATAATTCCGGTGCCAGGGAAATTGCGGAATACATTGCCAAAGAACTCTCATCTGACCGATGGATGAGTACACAAACTACGGCCTACAGTTTATTGGCCTTAGCCAAAATGGTAGAAAAAGCCGGTGGTAAGGATTTGGCAGTAAGTTATTCCTTAAACAATGCCAAAGCCGAAACGGTAGCTACAAAAAAATCTGTAGCCATGCGTAATTTGGCTATTGCCGATGGCAGTAATCAGCTAAAAGTATCTAATAATAATCCAAATACCTTATATGTAACCCTTAACAAAAGCGGAAAACTGCCTATAGGCAAGGAATTGGCAGAGCAACGTAATTTATCGGCAAAAGTTAATTTTTACACCAAAGCCGGCAAGTTGTTAAATGTGGATAATTTGCCACAAGGCACCAATTTTTTAGCACAGGTTACCATTACCAATTTAAAACAGGAAAACGTAAAAAATGTGGCCTTAACAGAAATATTTCCGTCTGGTTGGGAGATAGTAAATACTCGTTTTACCGAATTTAATCAAAATAACTATAATAATCTAAACTATATTGATATTAGAGACGACAGGATTAATTATTATTTTGATTTAACCAAACGCGAGAATTATTTTGTTAGAAACTCGGGGAAATGGATTACTGTAACCCCTTAAAGACGCGATTTATCGCATCTTTAAGGGAGGATGTTTTTTTGATAATATTCCTCTAATTCCGCTAAATACAGTCTTTTTTTATGGCCTTCTAACAATGAATGTGTAAAAGAATTTTTTGCCAATTGATATAAATTCTCTTTAGTAAGGTTTAGGGCTTTTTGTATCTGGATAAAATTTTCGTTGAGTTGGCCGCCAAAATACTTTAAGGGGTGGTTTTTTAAATTATCCACTACCTGTAAGGCAGTATTGGATAGTGGGCAAACCGTTAATGCTATTTCTCTTTTTATTATTTCATCTGTTAATAGCGGGTCTTTCAGGCAATTGTTTCCGTGGTCTATTCGTTTAATTTTTAAAAGATCTAAAGCTTCCCGGATATATTCCGGCGGGCCTTCTTCTCCTGCATGGGCCAGAGGAATATATCCTTCCTTTAAAGATGCCTCGAAAACTTTTTTAAATTTTGAAGGAGGATTTCCTTTTTCAGACGAGTCCAGCCCCACAGCTTTAATTAAATGTTTATACGGCAATGATTCTTCTAATGTTTTAAAAGCCTCTTCCTCTGAAAGATGCCTTAGAAAACTCATGATAAGAAAAGAAGAAATATTAAATTGTTCTTTAGCATCTTTGCAGGCCTTGGAAATACCGTTTATTACCGTTTTAAATGCTATACCACGTTGTGTATGGGTTTGAGGGTCAAACATAATTTCTGTATGCCTTATGTTTTGACCGTAACATTTTTCAAAATAGCTGTAGGTAAGGTCATAAAAATCTTGTTCGGTAATAAGAACTGATGCTCCTTGGTAATAGATGTCTAAAAAATCCTGTAAGCAATCAAACTGGTACGCTGCTTTGAGTTCTTCAACAGATTGGTAGGGGATATTAATATCATTTCTTTTGGCCAATTCAAACAACAGTTCCGGCTCTAAAGTACCTTCTATGTGTAGGTGCAATTCCGCTTTTGGGAGTTCTTTTATAAAATTAATCATGATTTTGCATATTAATAATCAAAGTTATGGAAATTTAAAGTTTAAACTCATTTTGATTTTTTCTATTTTCTAAAAAATTACTTAAAATCGGTTCAATTTAAAAAACGTTTAGTCGTTATAAAAAATATATTAGTTTTAGCGGTAAATGAGACGAGCTTTTTCTTTATTAAAAAAACATAAGATAAAAACCATAATCTTATTGGTTTTGCTGGTTTGGTATTATTTTGCCTTGCCCAAAGAGCTGTTTTCAGAACCTACCGCTACTGTTATAGAATCTGCTGAGGGCAATTTGTTAAGTGCAGTTATTGCCAAAGACCAGCAATGGCGGTTTCCTAAGTCTGACAGTGTACCCTATAAATTTAAAAAATCCATTATCGCTTTTGAAGACAGTTATTTTTATCGGCATCCGGGCTTTAATCCGGTTTCTATTGGAAAGGCTTTTTGGCAAAATATGCAAGCCGGAAGTATAAAACGCGGTGGCAGCACACTTACACAACAGGTAATTCGCTTATCAAGAAAGGGTAAATCCAGAACCTATTTTGAAAAAACTGTAGAACTGATTTTAGCCACTCGTCTTGAATTACGGCATACAAAAAATGAAATTCTGGGTTTGTATGCGGCACACGCACCATTTGGTGGCAATGTGGTTGGTTTGGAAATGGCGGCATGGCGGTATTTTGGCAGAAGTGCAGCTGAGTTGTCTTGGGCAGAAAGTGCTACTTTAGCTGTACTGCCCAATGCTCCGGGATTAATTTTTCCGGGTAGCAGACAAGATCAGTTAAGGCATAAACGCAACAGGTTGTTAGAAAAACTGTATCGGGAAGAAACCATTGACTCATTGACTTACTCACTAGCAACGATGGAACCTTTGCCTCAAAAGCCTTATCCTTTGCCTCAAAATGCACCACATCTTTTACAATACTTGCGTAAAAAATTTCCCGGTAAACGTATCAGGACAACAATTAATAACAGTTTACAAAAACAAACAAATGCCATAGTAGTTAATCATTACAAGCTCTTATCCCAAAATCAGATTTTTAATATAGCTGTATTGGTAATGGATGTAAATACCAGAAAAATACTGGCTTATGTGGGTAATGCCCCAACTGATAAAGCTCATGAAAAAGACGTTAATATTATTCATAAGCCCAGAAGTACCGGAAGTATTTTAAAGCCATTTCTCTATACTGCAATGTTGGATGCCGGAGAGATTCTACCTCATACATTGGTAGCTGATATTCCTACACAAATAGCCAATTACAATCCACAAAATTTTGATTTACAATACGATGGGGCAGTACCTGCAAGTGTGGCATTATCCAGGTCTTTAAACGTGCCGGCAGTGCGGATGTTACAGGATTTTGGCTTAGATAGGTTTTATTTTTATCTGCAAAAAATGCACTTAAAAGACATCTCAAAAACTACAGATTACTATGGCTTATCATTAATTTTGGGTGGTGCAGAAAGTAATTTATGGGACCTTTGTAAAACTTATGCAGCATTTTCATCTACCATAAATCATTATTCCGATATGCAAGGAAAATATTTTAGCAACGAATTTGTAGAACCGATATTAAATGATGAAGAAACCATTGATTTTGGTAAAATTACCAAAGAAAAAACCTTATTTGATGCCGGTTCAATGTATCTTACTTACAATGCTTTAAAAGAAGTAAACCGTCCTGCCGGTGAGGAAAATTGGGAATTTTTTGACTCCTCAAAAGAAATTGCCTGGAAAACCGGTACCAGTTTTGGTTTTAAAGATGCATGGGCTATTGGGAGTACAAAAGACTATTTGGTAGGCGTTTGGGTAGGCAATGCCGATGGTGAAGGCCGGCCTGGGCTAACCGGTATAAAAGCCGCAGCTCCGATTTTATTTGATGTTTTTGGATTATTACCAAGAAGTAATTGGTTTGATAAACCATACGACGAACTTAGTGAAATTGCCGTTTGTAAAACAAGTGGTTATAGAGCAAACAAAGCTTGTACGGAAGTTGATACCCTATCAGTTCCCACATTAGGCCTTAAAACAAGGTCGTGTCCGTATCATCATACTGTCCATTTAGATAAAAATGAGCAATTTAGAGTAAATGCCTCTTGCTATCCGTTAGAAAATATAAAATCGGTAAGTTGGTTTACACTTCCACCTTTACAAGCCTTTTATTACCGGCAAAAACATCCTGATTATAAGGAATTACCACCTTTTAAGTTGGGTTGTAAGCAACAGGAAACCGATGTTATGGATTTTATTTATCCAAAAGAGAACGCTAAAATATTTTTACCCAAAAATTTTGATGAACAGGTGAATAAAGTAGTTTTTAAACTGGCTCATAATACAGATAATATAAAGGTTTTCTGGTATTTGGATAATCATTTAGTAGCTACCACAGAACATTTTCACGAACTGGCCTTAGAGCCCACAATTGGCAAACATACGATAACAGTAGTAGATGAAACCGGTTTTCAACTGACAAGGACTATAGAAATTGTGGAATAACTACACCAGAATAAGGTTTTATTTATCCCATTATCTTTATTTGAGAACAAGCTGGTTTAAGAAGGCAAACAAAGCAGTAGTAGTAAAAATTTCTCCAATTACTAAGTAGTATTCTATACTATATTTAATATAAGCTGTTCATAAAACCACAATAGTAATTACAATAAGCTGAATGTCAGCAAAATAAAACAAATAAATTCAAGTTTGGATGAATAATTCAGATTAAGTATTTATTTCATTTAATTCTTCATTTTTTTATTTTTTCAATCTTTTAATCTTCCCATTCCAATAAAATTACTATCTTCCACTTCTTTTAACCCAATTATTTCTAAAAAATGAGCTAATTTTGTCGCTTGTTTTTTTATAACTAAAACCAACTCAATAAAAATGTTAAAGACTGTACTCGTTGATGATGAAATCAACGCATTAGAGGCTTTAGAATGGAAATTAAACCGATATGTAAAAGATTTTGAAATCACAAAATGTAATACGCCTTCTGAAGCTATAAAAATCATAGAAAAAGAAAAACCCAATCTGGTATTTTTAGATATAGAAATGCCAGAAATGGACGGTTTTACACTTTTGCAAAAATTAAATTATAAAGATTTTGATTTAATTTTTACTACAGCCCACGATGAATTTGCACTAAAAGCGATTAAAGTATCGGCTATTGATTATCTTTTAAAACCGGTAGATAAAGATGAGCTTATAGCAGCTGTAGATAAGGTAAAAAGGTCTAAGAAAAACTATTTTTTAGAAAATAAGTTAGATTCGCTGTTTAGTAATATAAATCCATCATCAGAGAAAATAAGTATAGCATCAGAAGGTAAAATATACCTTTTAAATAAAGATGAGATAGTAATGTTAAAAGCTGAAAAAAATTATACTACCGTTCATTTAGAGGACAAAAGGGCATTACTGGTTTCGCAAAACTTAAAAGAGGTAGAAAAGAAATTTAAATTTCCTGAGTTTTACCGTGTTCATAACTCTTATCTGATTAATTTAAATCATGTAAAAGAATACTCAAAAAACATGGGGGGAGAACTCAAGCTAACAAACGAAATGAGGGCTGGCATTAGTAGAAATAAAAAAGAGGAACTTATAAACAAGTTGTTTAATTAAGGCTATGTTGTTAGACTTATCATCAGAATTATATGCGTGGATAAGAGGGGCTCTTTTAATATCCATACTTTATCACCTCGTTTTTTTTTATAAAACCAGGCATAAACTCTACCTTTATTATAGCCTGTTTGTCTTTTGTCTTTTCGTTTATTTTATTAAAGATATTACTGCTGATAAATGGGTAGTATTTTACAAATATGCCAATTTTGTTATGCTCTTATTGGCCATTGGATTTTACATTCTCTACACCAGAGAAACATTGGAAACCAAAATAAAAATACCCGACTGGGACGAAATTCTGGCATTGGCAGCAAAGATTGCTTTTATTTTAGCCATCGTCTTTATTATTATCCAGATTACATTAGGTTATTCATATCAGGCAAAACTTTTCTTGATTGTTATGCCTATAGTGGTGGTTTTTGCAATTTTAACTTACGCTGTACTTACTAAGATATCGGGCAGCCATGTAAAATTGTTTATTATAAGCTCTTTTACTTTTATTTTCTTGTCAAACCTAAGTTTTTTATTGGTATATGCACTACCTGAAAATTATTTGGAAAGCAGAGGTTTTGAACCCAAGTTTTTTATGTATTTTGGGGCATTGCTCGAAGCTGTTTTTACAGCTTTAATACTGGCTCACCGTGCCAAAGTAGTTGAAGATAAATTGGCCGTTACTACAGATATTTTATATGAAAGAACTAAAGAAAATACAGATTTAAAAATGACCGTTCTGCAAACGCAAATGGATCCGCATTTTCTCTATAATTCGCTTAATTCCATTAATAATTTTGTATTGCAAAACGACAGGGAAAAAGCATCGGATTACATTACTAAATTTGCAAGATTAATACGCGAAGTACTAAAAAAATCAGCTCATTTAACCGTTAGCCTGGCTGATGATTTAAGTGTTTTGGGGTTATATGTAAAACTGGAGCAAATGCGTACCAAAAATGGTTTTGACTATGTGGTTACCATTGATGAAAGCTTAGATATAGATGAGATACAGGTGCCTCCTTTGTTTATGCAACCTTTTATTGAAAATGCAATTTGGCACGGTTTTGCCAATATGCCCGGATACCATAAAATAACACTAAATATTATAGACGAAGAAGATTATATAAGATGTGAAATAGAAGATAATGGTATTGGGATAGGCAATGCTCAGGTTGACCCTAAAATATTAAAATCAGATAAAATGCCATTTGGTTTAAAGGCTTCTGAAGACAGAATAAAACTGCTACACGAAAATAAAAACGTATATGTGGTTATTGAAGATGTATCTGATAAAGAATCCGGAACAAAAGTAACGATAAAATTCCCAAAAAATCTTTCGGAAAATTGAAAAAATCAGGATGAATTCTTTTTCAGAGTAAAATTTGTCGTACACCAATATTCCGGGTAGAGCCATAGCGGCATTTTGCCGTGTTAATTTTGTGATTACAACTATTATAAACCTGAGTTCGATTAATATTGTGACCACAGCTTTCTTTATTTTTGATTAGAAATTTTATAAAATTTTCGAGTAATATCGAGATATTACGAGGAGATTTCGGGAAAT
>PDQE01000008.1 GCA_002747735.1 Flavobacteriales bacterium
ATAGAAGAATTTATGCTTTTAGCCAATAGAAAAGTGGCGGAATTTATAGGTAAAGGCAAAAATGGAAAACCCTCCAAAGCTACTTTTGTTTATCGCGTTCATGATAAACCTGATATTGATAAATTAGCTGATTTACAGCAAATTATAGGTAAATTTGGATATAAAATTAATACTAAAAATATAGATACTATTTCTAAATCTATCAATCAATTATTAAAAGATGTTTCCGGAAAGCCCGAAGAAAACATGATAGAAACCCTTACTATAAGAACTATGAGTAAGGCGGAATATACTACAGATAATATTGGCCATTATGGACTGGCTTTTGACTATTATAGCCATTTTACATCACCCATAAGACGTTATCCGGATGTAATGACACATCGGTTGTTACAACACTATTTAGATGGGAAAAAATCACCAAAAAAAGACCTATTCGAAAAAAAATGCAGCCATAGCACAGAACAAGAAATTCTCGCCACTAAAGCCGAACGAGATTCTATAAAATATATGCAGGTAAAATATATGCAAGACCACAAGAACCAGAAGTTTTTAGGTGTTGTTTCAGGCGTTACGGAGTGGGGTATTTATGTAGAAATTATTGAAAATAAATGTGAAGGATTAGTGCGTATAAAAGATATTGAAGATGATTATTATCTCTATGATGAAAAGCAATATGCACTGGTGGGACAATCTACAAAAAATCTTATTCAGTTGGGTGATGAAGTTTACGTAAAGGTAAAAAATACCGATTTAATTAAGAAACATCTAGATTTTTATTTAGTGGATTAAAAAGGTTGATAAGTTTATTCGATAAGCATTTGAAGCCTCTTTTGTGATAATGCGTTTAAAAAAAATACAATATGGTGCACCGTATTTCCGTTAAAAGTTTTTAGAAACTTAAATTATTAACCATTATTGATTACCTTTGTATTTTAAAATAGATTAAAATGATGACTGCAAATATATTTTTAGGCTGGCTGGGCGGACAGGAAATTATTATTATCGCTGTTATAATTTTACTGCTGTTTGGTGGTAGAAAAATCCCTGAATTAATGAAAGGCCTTGGAGGTGGAATTAAAGAATTTAAGAAGGCCAGTAAGGAAGATGATAATGAAAAGAGTAAAGAAAAAATTACAGAATAATTTTTAGAGTTTTTAAAATTTTTAAATTCAAAGCCACACTTTTTAAAGGTGGCTTTTTTAATTTTCTATAATTATTTGCATCAATTTGGAATTGATATAATAGTTAGCTGTTCCCATTTGTTCTTTTTTTAGAAAGCCGTCTCTTGCTAAGGTATTTAAGTATTTTGCTGCGGTTATGCGAGATATGTTTAGTTTTTTTTCTATCAGTTCAATATTTATGTAAGGGTTTAAGAAGATATTTGTAATTAATTCTGACGAATAAAACTTGTATTTTTGTCTGATAATTCCTTCAAAACCAGCAATAAGCATTTGAATTTTATTAATTTTAAGTATTGCTTCCAGAGCAGTTTGTTCTATACCATCCAGCATAAATAACAGGTAATTTTCCCAATGTTCCACAGTTCTTACCTCTCGTAGTAATTTATAATATTCGTATTTGAATTTGTTCATATATTTACTGAGGTAGAGTACAGGCAAAGGCAGTAAATTTTGCATAATTAGATATAACTGAGTTACAATTCTGCCTGTTCTTTCATTGTCTTTTGAAAAAGGATGAATACTGTAAAACTGATAATGAATTATGGCCGTTTTTATCAATAAATCTAACTGATAAGAAGAGTTTTTATTGATATACGTTTCCAAATTTGACATTAAATCTTTTGTTGTAGCTCTGTGTTTAGAAGGGTTTATAATCGGTTTTCCTGCAGTATTAAGAGCTAATGTATTTTCGGCGTAATGATAATTTTTTTCATCCGTTTGAATTAAATCAGCGTTTATAGCGTTGATATGTTTTTGCTTAAGCTGTCCGGTATTGGTAATTAAGCCGTAGCTTTTTTTTATGGTAATAAAATTCTGTAAAACCTTTTTGGCAATAGAAGAAATAATATTTTCCGGAAATAACTTCTGAAGATAAACTTCATGCTCAGTGCTTTCTAAATTTTCTAAAGAGGTACTGTAAAGAGCTTCCTGTAATGCCAGAGTATTGATAAGAATTTCATTATTAGGAATGTTCCACAACATACCTTTTAACTCTGCCAATGCTTTATTGGCTGCCGTTAGTTTTTTTAAAATAGCTTTTGTTTCTACATTTTGCTGAAGGGGTAATTTTTTTAGAATTTTCACACGTTTAAATTATAGAATAAATAACAAATGTAACTACCGGATTCTCGCATCAAAAATTTCTTAATGCTCATTTCAAATGTAACTTTTTAATCATTTTACTGTGTATTTAATGATTATTTTAATCCTATTATTTTCGTTTTATTTATAAAAAATAAAAATAATTATTTACAAAATTAAAAAGTTATGATAAAATAACTTAATAATTTTATCATAACTTTTATTTATCGATAAATATATATATAAAATTTATCGTTTTAAAACTATGGAAAATCTTTTTATTCTATGTCTTTTTTACCTTTATTTTTTTGTTGGTTTGTTTGGTCGCGTTTTTCTAATTCTGCTTTTTTCATGGCTTCACCTATTTGATTACTGGCGGTAAAAGAGGCCACCATATTATTTAGCATATCGCTTCCGGCTTGTGGAGAATTAGGTAATAATATCAAATTGGTATTGGTTTCTTCACCTATGGCTTGCAATGTATCGTAATGCTGTGTAACCACAATTAATGCTGATGCTTCCTGAGAATTAATACCTACTTTATTCAGTACCTCAACAGATTCTTCCAGCCCTCGGGCTATTTCACGTCTTTGATCTGCTATACCTTGGCCTTGCAGGCGTTTACTTTCGGCTTCAGCCTTTGCTTTTTCTACAATTAAAATTCGAGCGGCATCACCTTCATATTGAGCGGCAACTTTTTCCCGTTCTGATGCATTGATACGGTTCATGGCCGCTTTAACTTGTGCATCAGGGTCTATATCGGTAACTAAGGTTTTTATAATGTCAAAACCATAATCCAGCATGGCATCTTGCAGTTCTTCTTTAACGGCTATTGCTATATCGTCTTTTTTAACAAATACATCGTCCAAACGCATTTTTGGAACTTCTGCACGTACTACGTCAAACACATAACTGGTAATTTGCTCATGCGGATATTCTAATTTGTAAAAAGCTTCATAAACCTTATCTCTTATAATTACATACTGAACCGATACTTTTAGTTTGACAAACACATCGTCCAAAGTTTTGGTTTCTACTATTACGTCTAATTGTTGAATTTTTAGACTTACCCTACCGGCTACACGGTCTATAACGGGAATTTTGAGTTGGATACCGGAATGTCTAATGCTTTGATATTTTCCAAAACGTTCTATAATAGCTGCGGTCTGTTGCCGTACTATAAAAATAGCTGCAAACAGAATAAGAACGGCAATAAAAATGTAAGGTAATACGGATAATCCTTCTAATATGTTCATAATTTTGAATTTTATATGTTAGTTATAAAGAATATTGCTATTGTGATAAAAATAATACTTATTTTTGGTTTAATAAGTGAAATAAAATGAAAAAAGTACTGGGAATTATTATAGGTGTTTTATTACTCTGCCTTATTGGATATTATTTGTTTGTTTATTACGCAACTTATAGTAACGGATACAGAAGCGGGGAACTGGTAAAAATTACGTATAAAGGCTTACTGTTTAAAACCTGGGAAGGCGAAATAAGTCAAGGTGTTTCCGAAGCCCAGCGGTTTTATTTTTCCGTAGAAGATGATGAAAAAGAAGTTATACAACAATTAAAAGATAAACAAGGACAGGATGTAAAACTTACCTATAAGGAAAGATTTGCCACATTTCCATGGCTGGGCGATACTAAATATTTTGTAACTAAAGTAGATTAGTTACGGTTTTTAACTTTTTTGGGGATTAAACAAGTTTTGTAATTAAAAAGGAAAAAATAACAGGCCTTAAAGGATTTTACAATCTATAAACCTGAATTCGGTTAATCTTGTTTTCACAGAACGTATAGAATACTTTAGATTTGCACTTAAAAACATGAAGAAATATCAAGATATTTCAAAGGTTTTTAAGTGCAAATGGTATAGGTTTTTTTTTATTATCTGATTAGACTTGGTATTATTTGTGTAGTTTAATAAATTTTTCAATTCGCTTAACAGTTTCTTTTTTTCCTGTCATTTCCAATATTTCAAACAAATCAGGTCCTTTTAAGGCTCCTACTAAACTCAATCGTAGCGGTGGCATTACTTGGCCAAAACCTAATTCATTTTCTTTTATCCAGTTTTTTATATCTTTTTCTAAGGCCTTGGCCGAAAAATCATTCCTTTTGTTTTCCAATGTTTTTTTAAGGCTTTTGGGTCATATTCTTGTGGACTTACAAAAAAATAATTGCCCAATTCCCAAAAATCTTTAACAAAAGTGGCTCTTTCCTTTAGTAAAGTAATCACTTTTTTTATATAATCACGATCATCTAGATGTTTCGCATTTTTGCAAATTCCGGCTGAAAGGATGGGATTGGCATTTAAAGATAGTATTTGGGACAAAAATAAATCTGTTAATTCTTCATCGCTTTTTTGTTGTAGATATTGGTGGTTAAACCATTTGGTTTTGTCCGGATTAAACTTTGCTCCGGATTTACTCACATGTTTTAAACTAAAGACTTTAGTTAATTCTTCTAAACTATACAACTCCTTTTCTGCTCCTTCGCCTTCGTTCCATCCCAGTAATGCCAACATGTTACGTACTGCTTCCGGAAAATAACCGCTTTCACGGTAGCCCATAGCTGTTTTTCCGTTGCTTTCCCAATTGAGCGGAAATACCGGAAAACCCATTTTTTCGCCATCGCGTTTGCTGAGTTTTCCTTTACCCTGAGGTTTTAATATAAGGGGTAAATGAGCAAATTTGGGAGGTTCCCATCCAAAAGCCCTATACAACAAAACATGTAAAGCCAATGATGGCAACCATTCTTCGCCTCTTATAACATGACTTATATCCATCAGATGGTCGTCAACTATATTAGCAAGATGATAAGTAGGCAAACCATCGGATTTAAACAAGACTTTATCGTCTAATATATTAGTATCAATAGTAATTTTTCCTCTAATAATATCATTTAAAACTAAAGTTTCGTTTTCCGGAGTTTTAAACCGGATTACATAGTTTTCGTTAGAATCTAATCGTTTTTGAGTTTCATTGGCATTTAAAACTAAAGAATTGTCTAGTTTTAACCGGTTATGCCAATTGTAAATAAAAGTTTTGCCTTTTTTTTCGTGATCTTTTCTGTGGGCATCTAAGGCTTCGGGTGTGTCAAAAGCGTAATATGCATGCCCTGACTTCAATAATTTTAACACGTATTTTTTATAAATTTCTGCACGCTCCGATTGTCGGTAAGGTCCGTAATTCCCTTTTCCCGGGCCTTCATCAAAGGGAATTTCCAACCAGTTTAGGGCTTCAATAATATAGTCTTCTGTACCGGGCACAAAACGATTTTGATCTGTATCTTCAATACGAAGCACAAAAGTGCCATTGTGCTTTTTTGCAAACAAATAGTTAAACAAGGCCGTTCTAACACCTCCTATATGTAAAGGCCCGGTGGGGCTGGGAGCAAATCTTACTCTGGGTTTGTTAATCATTTCGTTAAAATTATATTGCAAAGATAGTATTTGTCATTCAAATTCTTATTTTTATGATGAATATCGTATAAATTAGATTTGGTCAATTATCAGGTGAAGAAAAAAAGTAAAAATCATAGTATCGGTTACGTTTAGATAGATTTATGACATTGAGTAATTATAGTTTAATACAAAAAAAACTACAACAGTTTATAAAAAAATACTATACCAATGAACTGTTAAAAGGCAGCATACTTTTTCTTGCCTTTGGGTTGTTGTATTTTTTGTTTACACTTTTTATTGAGTATTTTTTGTGGCTTCCGCCAAAAGCAAGGACAGTTTTATTCTTTAGTTTTATTGTCGTAGAAGTAGTTTTGCTGATTAAATATATTTTTATTCCTGTTTTTAAACTGGCTGGTTTAACTAAAGGTATTACGGCAGAAAAAGCATCGCATATTATTGGAAAACATTTTTCTAATGTGGATGATAAACTGACTAATGTTTTACAGTTACACAAAAACTCGCAACAATCAGAATTGCTGCTGGCAAGTATTGAACAAAAATCAGCCGATTTACAACCCATACCTTTTGGAAAAGCCATTAATTTTAAAGCTAATCTAAAGTACCTGAAATACTTGGCTATTCCTTTATTAATTTGGGCTATTATTTATATTTCGGGTAAAGATTTTATTATTAATGATAGTTTTAATCGGGTAGTAAATTACACGGATGAATATAAACCACCGGCACCATTTTCTATTGCCCTGCTAAATGATAGTTTGCAGGTTATAGAAGGGAAGTCTTTTACACTAAAAGTGAAAACCCGGGGTAGCATTACTCCGGAAAACATGCAATTGCAATTTAATGGTGAAAATTATTTTTTAAAGAAAGAGGGCAGCTATTTTACCTATACATTTAATCAACCTACAGAGTCTCTTAGTTTTTATTTACATGCCAATGAAGTAACCTCCCGGATTTATACTTTGGATGTGATTAAAACGCCTGGCATTACCGGCTTTACGATGAATTTGAATTATCCTGATTATACCGGAAAAAAAGATGAACTTATACAAAATACCGGAAATGCTATTGTGCCCGAAGGTACTGTAATCACCTGGAATATAGGCACTAAATTTACGGATTCGGTTACGTTGAAAACCAACAATATTATTAGTTTTAGAAAAAAAGAAGGCAATAATTTTTCATTGACTAAACAGGTTAAGGATTTGTTTATTTATCAGATTAATACTTCTAATGCCCGATTAAAAAATTACGAAAAATTACATTATAAAATAGACATAATTAAAGATGCCTATCCTGAAATATCCGTAAAATCTGATATTGACTCTGTTACTCGCGGCGTTATTCAATTTGCCGGACAACTTAGTGATGATTATGCTATTAGTAAATTGCAAGTTGTTTATGCACGGGCGGAAGGAGACAGCACCTATTATAAAAAGGAATTACCCGTTAACAAAACCGGCTTTGAAACATTTTATTATCTGTTTTATCCCGGAGAATTAGGCCTTGAATCGGGTACTAATTACAATATTTATTTTTTAGTATATGACAATGATGGTGTAAATGGCAGCAAAGCCACTAAAAGTCAGGTGTTTAATTATTACCACAAAACAACTCAGGAAATTAATGATGATTTGTTAAAAGAACAAGAAGAAAATCTTCAAGAATTAATTAAAACCACAAAAAAATCAGAAGACACTAATAAAAAATTGGAAGAGTTTACAAAATCTTTAAAGAAGAAATCTGAGATAGAATGGCAGGATAAAAACCAATTAAAACAATTCCTTGAACGACAAAAGCAGTACGAACAAATGTTTGAACGCAATACTGATAAGTTGTCTCAAAATTTGGAAGAACAAAGTCAAAATGATAAAAATAAAGATTTACAAAATAAAAAGGAGACTCTGCAAAAAAGAATTGACGAGGCTAAAGAAATTAATAAGAGAAATGATTTGTTGGAGCAACTGGAAAAGATGCGGGATAAATTGAACAGAGAAGACCTTATTAATAAATTGGATAGGCTTGCCCAACAAAACAAACAGCAAAAAAGAACATTGGAACGGTTGCTGGAAATGACAAAGCGGTTTTATATAGAACAAAAAACCAGTCAAATGGTTGAAAAACTGGATAGTTTGTCCAAAGAACAAAATAAACTATCTGAAAGTCAAGAAAATAGCAAAGAAAAACAAAAAGAGCTCAACAAAAAATTTGACAAGATAAGGGAAGATTTAAAAGAGTTGAAAAAACAAAATAGTCAGTTGGTTAGGCCAATGGATATACCTAGCACAAAACAGGATGAAGAAGCAATTGAAAAAACAATGAAAGAGGCAGAAGAGCAATTGAGTAACACACTTGATGATTTTGAAAAAGATAAATTGGATGAAAAAGAAAACGGGAATAATAGAAACGATAAGAATCAAAAAAATTCTCAATCGGGCATAAAAAAGCAAAAATCGGCAGCTAAAAAGCAAAAACAGCTCAGTGATAAAATGAATAAGAGTATGATGCAAATGCAAGGAGAAATGATAGATGAAAATATTGAAAGCCTAAAAGCTATTTTGCAGAACTTACTTACTTTTTCTTTTGACCAGGAAGATTTGATGAAGTCTTTTAATGATGTAGATGGAACTTCAGGAGATTTTCCTAAAAAATTAAAAGAACAATATATTCTAAAAGACAATTTTGAACATATAGACGATAGCCTATATACGCTTTCATTAAGACTTACACAAATTCCCAATACCATTCAAAAAGATTTGGCCAATGCCCATTATAATATTGATAAAGCTCTGGAAAATCTGGCAGATAACAGAATTACAAACGGGCAAACAAATCAGCATTACGCCATGAATGCCGCCAATGACATGGCGGAATTTTTAAGTAATTTATTAGATGCTTTACAAAATCCGCAACAAAGCATGGGCAGTGGTAATGGTAAAAGTGGCCAACAACAATTGAAAGACATTATCAAAAAACAAGGTGAGTTGAATGAAAAAATGAAAGAGGGCATGCAAGACGGAGAAAAAGGAAAAGAAGGCAAAAATGGAAAAGGCAAAGAACAAATAAGTGGTGAGCAATATAGGATTTATCAGGAACAAAATGCTTTAAAAGAAGCCTTAAGAGAACTTATGGAAAAAGGAGGAGATAAAAATGGCAATGGCAAAAAAGCAATTGACAAAATGGAACAGTTGGAAGATATGTTGTTAAAAAAAGGATTGACCAATGAAGTACTAAAAAATATGCTGCAATTAGAACATGAATTGTTAAAGCTAAAAACGGCTGAGATGGAACAGGGAATGGATGACAAAAGAAAAGCTAATACCAATTTAAAATCATTTAATCGAAAACCGATAAAACCCTTAGATCTGGAAAAAATTCAGTTTAACACTGAGGAAATTTTAAACAGAAAGCCATTACCGCTCAAAGGTAATTATAAACGGAAAGTTCAGGAATATTTTAATAATCGCAACCATGGTTAATTTTTTTTCAGAAAACGATTTTAAAATAAAGGACAATAACAAATTGATTGGCTGGATAGAGTCAACTGTGCTTTTAGAAGGTTTTGAGCCCGGAGAAATTAATTATATCTTTTGTGATGATAATTATTTGTTAGACATAAATTTTAACTATTTGGGTCACGACACCTATACGGATATTGTCACTTTTAATTATAATGAAGAAAAAGTAATACATACAGATATTTATATTTCTACCCAAAGAGTTTTTGAAAATGCAAAAAAATTTAACACCTCTCCTGTTGATGAATTGCACAGGGTTATGATTCACGGCATATTACACCTTTGCGGGTATAATGATTCTTCTCCTGCTGAAAAAGCTGTAATGCGACAAAAAGAAGATTATTTCTTATCTTTGCGGGATTTTTTGTGAGAAGCATTTTAACTGCCGGTTTATTTTTGTTTGCTGGTTAGTTACATAAATCAGAATAAAGTAATCCGTAAATTTTAAAAAGATTAAAACAAAAAATTGCAACCTACTTAAACGTTAAAACACAAATATTATTGTAAAAGTATGTTGGTAATTTAATAATGTTCCACGTGAAACAATGAATGTTTTTTCAGAGAAATACGATGTAATTGTAGTTGGCGGTGGCCATGCCGGAAGTGAAGCAGCAGCATCCAGTGCAAATATGGGTGCCAAAACACTTTTGATAACTATGAATCTGCAAAACATTGCCCAGATGAGTTGTAACCCGGCTATGGGAGGTATTGCTAAAGGGCAGATTATACGAGAAATAGATGCTTTGGGGGGTTATAGCGGAATAGTATCAGATAAAACGGCCATACAGTTTAAGATGCTTAACAAATCTAAAGGTCCGGCTATGTGGAGCCCAAGGGTGCAAAGTGATCGTATGCGATTTGCGGAAACCTGGCGGTTGCTATTGGAGCAAACAGAAAACTTAGATTTTTATCAGGAAATGGTTTCGGGAATTATGGTGAAAGGTGATAAAGTAGTTGGTGTACGTACTTCATTGGGATTGGAAATTTACGCTAAATCGGTTATTCTTACTGCCGGAACTTTTTTAAACGGATTAATGCATATAGGTGAAAAGAATTTTGGTGGCGGTAGGGCCGGCGAAGGTGCTTCTGTTGGCATTACGGCCAATTTGGTTAAATTGGGTTTTCAGGCCGGCAGGATGAAAACAGGTACACCACCACGAGTAGATGGCCGCTCGCTCGATTTTTCTAAAATGATAGAGCAACCCGGCGATGAAAAAACGGGAACATTTTCTTTTTCTAAGTCCACTACCCCACTCACCAAACAACGGTCGTGTTATATGACTTATACCAGTAGTCAGGTTCACGAAACCTTAAAAACCGGTTTTGACCGTTCTCCTATGTTTAATGGCAGAATCCAAAGTATTGGACCACGATACTGTCCGTCTATAGAAGATAAAATTGATCGTTTTGCTGCTAAAGATCGGCATCAACTTTTTGTAGAACCCGAAGGTTGGCATACAGTAGAATATTATGTAAATGGTTTCTCTACCTCACTCCCGGTTGATGTTCAGGTAAAAGCCTTAAAACAGGTTGCCGGTTTTGAAAATGTAAAGTTTTTTAGGTTTGGATATGCTATTGAATACGATTATTTCCCTCCCATCCAACTCAGCCATAGCTTAGAAACTAAACGGGTAGAAAATTTGTATTTTGCCGGCCAGATTAATGGTACTACCGGTTATGAAGAAGCAGCAGCTCAAGGTTTGATGGCCGGTATTAATGCAGCTCTAAAAATTCAGGAAAAGCCGCCTTTTACACTCAAGCGAAATGAAGCCTATATAGGTGTTTTAATTGATGATTTGATTACTAAAGGCACCGAGGAACCTTACAGAATGTTTACTTCCAGAGCAGAATACCGTACTTTACTAAGACAAGACAATGCCGATTTAAGGCTTACGCCAAAAGCTTATGAGTTGGGCTTAGTTGATAAAGAACGTATGGATAGGGTTATAGAAAAAAAAGAAAAAACCGCATTGTTTTTAAAGTTTTTAAAAGATACCAGTATATCTCCCAAAGATGTAAACCCTATCTTAAAGGAAAATAATACCGCTCCGGTTTCGCAATCAATGAAAATGTTTAAAATTGCAGCCAGGCCACAATTAGATTTTAATCATGTACGGCAATTTACGGGTGTAAATGATTTTATTATTGACAATAATATTGATGATGAAATTATAGAACAAACCGAAATTCAGGTTAAATATTCCGGTTATATAGAAAAAGAAAAAAACAATGCAGATAAATTAAACCGCTTAGAAAACATAATCATACCAAAAAATTTTGATTACAGTAAGGTAAAATCTTTATCTTATGAGGCACGCGAAAAATTAATAAATATTCAACCTAAAACCATTTCTCAAGCCAGTAGAATTTCGGGTGTTACTCCCAGCGATGTTTCCGTTTTGTTGGTTTACATGGGCAGATAATAGTTCTTTTTATGGAGAAAATACAATATTCCCCAATACAAAAAAATCCCATAGAGCATTATATTTCATGCAAAGATTATACTGTTTCACGTGAAACATTTTCTGTTTTTATTGATAAACAATCGGAATTATTAATCACAACACCACGCCCCAAACCAAAAAATTTAGGAAATTATTACGAAAGTGAAGACTATATTTCCCACTCAAACACCCATAAAACTTTTACAGATAAACTATATCAATTTGTAAGAAAATTTACCGTAAAGCAAAAAGTTAAACAGATAGAAAAATATGCCAAAAGAGAAAAATCTATTTTGGATGTAGGTAGCGGTACAGGAGAATTTTTAGCAGCTTGTAAAACATCCGGATGGAAAGTTACCGGAGTGGAACCAAACAAAAAAGCCAATAAAAGCACTAAGGAAAAAATAGGGGAGCAGGTATATTTTAAAATTGAAGATTTGCCAAAAAAGCAATTTGAAATAATTACGCTTTGGCATGTTTTGGAACATGTACCCAATCTTAATGAATATATTCAAATTTTAAAATCACATTTAAAACCGGAGGGCACATTAATTATTGCGGTGCCAAATTATAAAAGTTATGATGCCAAATATTACAAACAGTTTTGGGCTGCTTACGATGTCCCCAGACACCTTTGGCATTTTTCAAAAAAATCTATTAGATTACTATTTTCATCAGTGAATTTAGAAGTTATAAAAATTAAACCCATGTATTTTGATTCGTTTTACGTAAGTATCTTATCAGAAAAATACAAAACCGGAAAGCAAAAATTAATTAAGCCTTTTTTTGTTGGCCTTTGGTCAAATATTAGGGCAATATTCACCAAAGAGTACGCATCACATATTTATCTTTTAAAAAACAGAAAATAAAGCGATTTAAAGGCGTTATTTGCCCTTTTGCACACCAAAAGACGTTGTTTTGGCTAAACGCCTTAAAAAACGCTTTTTTGCAGCCATTTTACATTTGCTTATCTTATTGTAATTTAAATTTGTATAAATTTTATTTATAGCATAAATTTCTGTTATAAGAAATATAAATTTATGTAGCTTTGCCACAAATTTTAGAAATCCAATAAAAATGAAAAAATTAATAGTTATAACACTTGGAATACTCCTTTTTACGGCATGCCAAAAGCCTTTAAAAATTGCTTATGTGGACATTGAAGAAATTATGAAAGAATACAAAGGCACCAAAGACATTGAAGCCGAGATGAAAGTAAAATCCGAAAGCTTAAAAAAAGAATTAGACAGTTTGGTTATTAATTGGCAAGACAAAGCCAGGGCATATCAAAACAAAGCCCAGCGAATGTCGTCACAAAAGCGGGCAGAGCAGGAGCAAAGTCTTATGCAGGAGCAACAACAGATAAACCAACGCCAGCAGGAGGTTCAAATGCAGGTTCAAAATGAAGGACAGGAAAAGCTAAAGCAAATTACAGATGAAATAAAAACCTTTATGGACGGTTATGCCAAAGAAAACGGCTATAATTTTGTGCTGGGAACCAGTAAAGAGAACGGAAACGTTATGTACGGGGAGGCTGCGGCAGACATTACAAAAATAATTTTTATAGAAGTGGTTTAAACTTTTTGAATTGTAGCTAATACCAGTTCTGCTTTAAAAATACTCAAAAGATAAAATGATGAATTTTTGTGATAGATAAGGCGTAAAAATTAAGTATAGCCGTAGCTATAGTTT
>PDQE01000062.1:0-15923 GCA_002747735.1 Flavobacteriales bacterium
ACACCTTCTGCACCGTAAATTTCTTTGGCAATTTTGGCAATTTTTTCTTTTACCGGTTCGTGCCAGTTGTAGAGTGGTTTAAATTGGGTAGTATTGGCTTCAGCTACCTTAACTAAGGTTTGAGCCAGCTCTTTGGTGCCTTCGCCTCCTTTAGCCCAGCCATCAGAAACAACCGCTTTTACACCCAAATCTTCACATTTTTTAATTATAAATTTGGTTTCTTTCTCGGTATCCGAAATAAAGGCATTTATGGCCACCACCGGTTCTATATTAAACTTTCTGATGTTTTCTATGTGTTTTTCTGCGTTTTCAAAGCCTTTTTTAACCCGTTCTAAGTCAGGGGTGTTAAGTTCGTCTTTTGCCGCTCCTCCGTGATGACGCAGTGCCCTTATGGTTACTACCAATACTGCAACTTTGGGATTTAGTCCTGCATAAGCTGACTTTATATTTAAAAACTTTTCTGCTCCTAAGTCCGCTCCAAAACCGGCTTCTGTAATTACGTATTCTGATAATGACAGGCCCATTTTAGTAGCAATAATACTATTTGTACCTTGAGCAATATTGGCAAAAGGCCCGCCGTGGATAATTGCAGGATTTTTTTCTAAAGTCTGAACCAAATTGGGCTTTATGGCATCTTTTAGTAAAATAGCCATAGCATTTTCTGCTTTTAGGTCTTTGGCAAAAACAGGCTTTTTATCAAAAGTAAAACCTACAAAGATATTACCCATACGCTCTTTAAGGTCTTCCCTGTCTTTGGCCATACATAAGATAGCCATTATTTCCGAAGCTGCCGTAATGTTAAACCCGTCTTCTCTGGGAATGCCGTTTCCCGTGCCGCCCAAGCCGTTTACTATTTTACGTAAAGTTCTGTCATTCATATCTATAACCCGTTTCCAGGCAATGGTTCTGGGGTCTATGCCAAGATTTTTGGATTTACTCTGTAAATTGTTATCAATTAAAGCGGCCAACAGATTATTGGCTTTTTCTACAGCATTAAAATCACCGGTAAAGTGTAAATTAATATCTTCCATAGGCACTACTTGGGAGTAGCCGCCACCAGCCGCTCCTCCTTTAATCCCAAAAACAGGGCCTAAAGACGGCTCTCTGATGACTACCGTAGCTTGTTTGCCAATTTTGTTTAACCCCTCTGTTAAACCAATGGAAACGGTGGTTTTGCCTTCGCCAGCTGGAGTTGGGGTAAGAGCTGTAACTAAGATTAAATTATTTTTTAAAATCTTGTCTTCGTCAATAAGATCTAAAGGTAATTTTGCCTTGTATTTGCCGTAAAGTTCCAGCTTATCCGGATTTAGTTTTAATTTTTCGGCTATGTGGTTAATGTGGGTAAGTTGGGTCTGTTGAGCAATTTCAATATCTGTAGGTGTAGCCATAAAAATAAATTAAGACACAAAGTTAAAAATAATTGAGGTTTACACAAATCCTTATTAAAATGGCCTAAAAATAGGGTGGTTTATAAGTTTAATCAATTGAAAAAAATGAACAAATTTATTTAGGATGCTATTAAGGGGGGAGACCTAAAAAAAATCAAAAACAATTGGCTATTCTTAATAGTTGCTCTATATTTGCACGTTAATTGAAAATAGCGTTTGTAAAGTAATAAACCATGCAGAATAAAGGACTTATAAAAACTTTTGCCATTCTATTCGGGCTCATTTGTATCTACTATTTATCATTTACCTGGGTAAATAACCGAATAGAAGATGATGCAAAAGCATTTGCCAATGGCAATATTGATAAAGAACAGGCTTATTTAGATTCTGTTTCTAATGTACCGGTAGCAAATTATTTATATCACAACTACACCTATAGCGAAATTCAAGACCACGCTTTAAATCTGGGCTTAGACCTTAAAGGAGGTATTAATGCTACTTTAGAAGTGTCGGTTAGAGATATTTTAATCGGGCTGTCAGATTATTCTAAAAATCCGGTTTTTAACAAGGCTCTGGCAGATGCTACAACTGCTATGAAAAGTAGTGATAAGCCTTATATAGAGTTGTTTTTTGAAGCTTTTGAAAATGAAAGCCAGGGCAAAGTTAAACTTAGTGACCCTACCATTTTTGGCAATAAATCTTTAAAAGACAAGATTAACTTTAAACTTACCGATGAAGAAGTAAAGCCTATTTTACGTAAGGAAGTTAAAGGTTCTATCAGTACAGCTTTTGAAGTGTTGCGAAATCGTATTGACCGTTTTGGGGTTACTTCGCCAAACATTCAGAGAATAGGTGAAACCGGAAGGGTATTAATTGAATTACCCGGTGCCAGAGATATAGATCGTGTAAAGAAATTATTGCAGAGTACAGCCGAGTTACAGTTTTGGGAAACCCATGACAATGGCGAAATGGCCAACTTTTTTATTCAGGCCAACAATAAACTGGCTGATGTTTTAAAATCCGAAGAAACTACTGCTGATGAAGTATCGGTTCCCGAAGAAACACCTGAAACCGTAACAGATACAACTGCTACCGATGAAATAGATGCCTTGCTTGAGGTGAAGGACACTACCGATACGGATGATATAGATGAACTTTTGGGTGAAACAAAAGATACTACCAATATAGCTGCTAATAACCCTTTATTTGCGGTTTTTAGCCCTAATATTCCACAATCGCCACAACAGAGAAGTTCTGTAATTGGAACTGCCAATTTAAAAGATACGGCAAGGGTAAATGAGTTACTGGCCATGAAAGAAATCAGGGCGTTGTTACCTAGTGATATGGTATATACCAAGTTTTTATGGGATGCCAAACCGATAGTAGATCCGGCCACTAACAAAAAAACGGATTTTATAAATCTATACGCTATAAAATCTAACCGTGAAGACGCGGCACCTATTGAAGGTGACGTGGTTGCTGATGCCAGCCAAACTTTTGGCCCACGAGGCATCAATCCACAGGTAAGTATGGATATGAACAGTACCGGAGCAAAGCTTTGGGCTAAAATGACAGAAGAAAATGTGAATAATTTTGTAGCTGTGGTATTAGACGACTTTGTCTATTCTGCTCCTAATGTAAACGAACCTATTCCTAATGGTAGGACGTCAATTTCGGGTAACTTTACCATAGAAGAGGCTCAGGATTTGGCCAATGCTTTAAAATCCGGTAAACTGCCGGCATCGGCAAGAATTATTCAATCGGAAATTGTAGGGCCATCTTTGGGTCAGGAAGCCATAGATAGCAGTACCATTGCTTTTGTTTTGGCATTGGTTTTGGTGTTGATATGGATGATATTCTATTACGGAAAAGCCGGTATTTTTGCTGATATTGCCCTATTGGTAAATATCATCTTTATTTTTGGTGTGCTTACGGCATTTGGTGCAGTACTTACCTTGCCCGGTGTGGCAGGTATTATCATTACCATTGGTATGTCTGTAGATGCCAACGTGATTATTTACGAACGCATAAAAGAAGCCCTCAATGATGGTATGATACTTAAAGAAGCCATTAAAGATGGCTTTAGTTTTAAAGGGGCTCTCTCCGCAATTATTGATGCGAATATTACTACATTTTTAACCGGTGTTATTCTTTACGTATTTGGTACAGGGCCTATCAGAGGTTTCGCAACCACATTGATGATTGGTATTGCTACCTCGCTTATTACAGCCGTTTTTATTACCAGATTACTTGTGGACTGGTACGCAAAAAGAGACCATACCATGACCTTTAATACGCCTTTTTCTAAAGGATGGTTCCAGAATATAAGGATAGATTTCTTAAAAAAACGTAAAGTAGCATATATAATTTCTGCAGTTTTTATTCTTATAGGTATTGGTTCCCTATTTACCAATGGCCTAAACCTTGGTGTTGACTTTAAAGGTGGCAGAACATACACAGTACGTTTTGAAAATCCTGTAAGCCCTACAGAAGTAGCCGAAATCCTTAAAGATGCTTTTGAAAGTGCCCCAGAGGTAAAAACTTTTGGTAATTCCAATCAGTTAAAAATAATGACTTCTTACCGTATAGATGATGAAGGGCTTACCGTAGATGATGAAGTACAAGAGCAACTTTTTAACGGCTTAAAGCCTTATTTACCGGAGAATATGTCTATGGATGACTTTAAAATTGGAGCAGAAGACCATCAGGCAAAATTAGGTGTAATGGAATATATGAAAGTAGGGCCTACCATTGCGGATGATATTAAGCAAGCTGCCGTATGGGCTGTACTGGGTTCATTGCTAGTGGTGTTTTTATATATTTTATTGCGATTTAGAAAATGGCAATACAGTTTAGGAGCCGTAGTAGCGGTATTTCATGACATATTAATTGTACTGGCCATCTTCTCACTTTTTTATAAGGTGTTGCCTTTTGACATGGAAATAGGCCAGTCTTTTATAGCGGCTTTGCTTACGGTGGTGGGATACTCCTTAAATGATACCGTGGTGATTTTTGACCGAATCAGAGAGTTTTATGGAAAACATCCAACCTGGCCGTTTAACCGGGTAGTTAATGCCGGGCTAAGCAGTACGTTAGGTCGAACCGTTAATACCTCCTTAACCACTCTTATCGTATTGTTTTCTATATTCTTATTTGGTGGAGATTCCATTAAAGGATTTATGTTTGCCATGATTATTGGGGTTGTTGTGGGTACTTATTCATCATTGTTTATTGCATCGCCCATTATGTATGATACTATAAAAAAGATAGACACTAAAAAGAAGTAACCTGTTTAAAAAAGGGATAAAATGTAATCCCACAATACATCATATAAAACCGTTGAGATATGAATAGGAATTCAACTTAACGGTTTTCTTATTATTGAACTCAATCTAAATGCTCAGTCTATAAAAAAAGTACTATCTTTAGCTAAAAATCCTACCTATGCGTTATAGAATTTTTACATTTTCTTGTTTTTTAGCTTTGGCAACACAAGCCCAAGTTACTAATTCCGGTACGCCAAAAAGCTGGGATAACGCCCGTGAATTATCGGTTTTAAAACCTATTGATTTGGGTGTTGTAAACATAACTGTTTTAAAAAAACAAGATAAAAAGAAAAGATTTGGAAAAAACAGGCCCTTGCGGATAGGTGTAGCAAAAAAAGTAAATTATAATCCGGAAAATGCAGGTGTCTGGACTATTTTGCCAAATGGCGATAGAATATGGCGAATTGGCTTTCATTCTAAAGATGCCATTCACCTCAGTGTGAATTTTAGTAAATTCATCATTCCCGAAAATGCCAGTTTATATTTGTATAATGATGCCAAAACAGACCTGTTAGGGGCTTACACAAATCTCAATAACAGCCAAACCGGATTGGGAACTTGGTTTGTGATGGGTGATAAACTTTGGTTAGAATATTACGAACCGGCAACGGTAAAGGGCAAAGGTGTTTTGGAAATAAGCCGTGTTATTCATGGGTATAGACTGGGTAATACTTTTCAGAAAGGCTATAATGATAAGGCTGCGTTGAGTATTAATTCTTCCGGTGATTGTAATTACGATGTAGATTGTGATATCGGCAATGATTTTCTGGCACATAAAGATGTATTAAAAAATGCTGTGGGATATCTAAACATGGGAGATGGTTATATCTGTACCGGTACGTTGATTAATAATACCGCACAGGATAAAACACCGTATTTTATAACCGCTGAACACTGCATAGAACGAGAGGATGATGAAGACCCTGCAAATCCTTCATTGTTTAATATGCGGTTTAAATGGATAAGCCCAAATCCCGTCTGTGCTCAAACTACCAACAGTACCAATTCTACAGGGAATTTTAGCCTAAACGGAGCCACTGTAGTAGCAAAAAACGTGAGTTCAGATGCTTTGTTATTAAAGGCCAACAACAACATAGACCCTTCATGGGATGTGAATTTTGCGGGATGGGACAGAACTGATACCAACCCCGATTATGCAGTATCTATTCATCATCCTGATGGTGATATAATGAAAATATCCAGAGATAATGACGGGCCGGTAAAATCTTCGGGTTTTACCGTTACAGGCTGGCTCATAGGCGGAGTATCTGAAGGTACCGGAAAAGGCTGGGAAATAGGCGTTACTGAATTAGGTTCTTCAGGGGCAGCCTTATTTAACCAAAATGGACATATTATTGGTCAGTTGTCTGGTGGTAATGCAGCATGTGTAGGTTTAAATGATAATGATGATTATGATCTTTTCGGTCGATTTGCCACAGCCTGGAACGGAACTTCATCGGCCGAAAGGCTAAAAGATTGGCTAGACCCTGTTAATAGTGGCGTAACTACTTTAAACACACTATCCAATACATTAGCTGTTGATGAATTTATAAATGAAAAAAATATTTCTGTTTTCCCTAATCCTGCATCAACTGTTCTTGAGGTGGCATCCGAAAATTTTTTAGGAGACTTATACTATTTGATATATAATCAGTTAGGCCAAGAGATGATGGGTAAAAAATTTTTAGAAAACGGTAAAATTCCCGTAGCTCATTTGCCGGAAGGCCTCTATTTCGTTAAAATAGGGGATGATACATCCGGAAATTATATGGTTAAAAAAATAATTATTCAAAAATAGTATTTGTATGCCGGTTGGCACCAAAACAAAAAAAGATATCAGGAGTTTGTGCAAAGAAGACTTGCGTACTTTTTTTACGGAGCAGGGCCAACGTGCTTTTAGAGGTAATCAGGTATATGAATGGCTTTGGAAAAAGGCATGTTACTCCTTTGATGATATGACCAATATTTCCAAAGAAACCCGAGAACTTCTTGCTGATAATTTTGTGATTAACAATATAGAGGTTGATAAAATGCAGCGGTCTGAAGATGGTACCATTAAAAATGCAGTCAGGCTTCATGATGGCTTAATAGTAGAGTCTGTTCTTATCCCTACCGATACCCGTACCACCGCATGTGTAAGTAGTCAAGTAGGCTGTAGTCTGGATTGTAATTTTTGTGCCACAGCCCGCCTAAAACGCATGCGAAACCTCAACGCTGATGAGATTTACGATCAGGTAGTAGCTATAGACCGCCAAAGCCGGCTGTACCATAACAGGGTATTGTCTAATATCGTTTTTATGGGTATGGGAGAGCCATTGCTGAATTATAAAAATGTGTTAGCAGCCATTGAAAAGATAACTACAGAAGAAGGCTTGAATATGTCGCCCAAACGCATTACCTTATCTACCGTAGGTATCCCAAAAATGATAAAAAAGTTAACAGATGATGGTGTGCGTTTTAATCTTGCGGTGTCGTTACATTCGGCCATAGATGCTGTTAGGTCAAAAATGATGCCTATTAACGAAAAGAGTGATTTGAATGAGCTTTTAGAAGCATTGCAATATTGGTATGCAAAAACGAAGAAAAAAATAACGTTTGAATACGTAGTCTGGAAAAATATTAATGACACTCGAAAAGATGCTGATGCCTTGGTAGCCTATTGTAAAAAAGTGCCGTCTAAAGTAAATTTAATTGAATATAATGCTATAGATGACGGCTATTTTCAGCAAGCAGATGTGGCAGCGGTGGCTATGTATAAAACTATTTTGGAAAAAAATAGTATTGGCGTTACAGTGCGTCATAGCAGAGGTAAAGATATAGATGCCGCTTGTGGACAATTAGCAAACAAAAGTTAGACAAAAAATATAATTATGAACAGATTTAGTGCAGCCCTGTTAATTTATATATCAGCCTTTTTTGGCCTTTTTGCCCAAGAGGCAAAGCAACCTAATGTGTTTTTAATTACTTTAGATGGTGTTCGATGGCAGGAAGTGTTTCAAGGTATAGATACAGCCCTTGTTAAGAATGAAAAATATACTAAAGACAAAAAGGTGTTGGAAGAGAAATTCTTGGGTAAGTCTATTCAAGAAAATCGGAAAAAGTTAATGCCTTTTTTATGGACAACCATTGCAGAGAATGGCCAAATTTACGGAAATAAAGCATTGGGCAATGTGTTTAAACTTACCAATACTATGCTGTTTTCTTACCCCGGTTACAACGAGATTTTAACCGGATATGCCGATGATAAAAACGTAAACAGTAATGATAAAATAAACAACCAAAATGTTACCATTTTAGAAAAAGCAAATAACGATAAAAAGTACGCCGGAAAAGTGGCTGCTTTTTGCAGTTGGGATGTTTTTCCTTACATCATAAATGAAAAAAGGAGTGGTGTTCCGGTAAATGCGGGTTATGAAAAGGCCACCGGTGAATTGACTGAAACCGAAGAATTACTCAATCAAATGCAGGTTCAGGCCCCTGTTATCTGGAACACTGTCCGTCCTGATGTTTTTACGCATCAGTTTGCCAAAGCGTATTTGAAGAAAAATAAACCTAAGTTCCTTTATATTGCCTATGGCGAGACTGATGATTTTGCACATAGCGGCTCTTTTGATAATTACATTAGGTCATTACACAATACCGATGGCCTTATTGCCGATTTGTGGGCCTATGTACAAAATCATCCGTTTTATAAAAACAATACTTATTTTATTATTACCACTGACCATGGCAGGGGCAAAGGTGTGGAAAAAAACCATGAGTGGACCAGTCATGGTGCCGGAATTGTAGATGCAGAATATACTTGGCTGGCTGTGATAGGCCCAGAGGTTAAACCAAAAGGAGAAATGAAAACAAACAATGAGCATTATGCAAATGAAATTGCTGCCACTATTGCAAAAATCATGGGTATAAGCCTTAACGAAGAACGGGCAGGTAAAGCCATTGAACCAGTTTTTGAATAGGTTTTTCGGCTACATAAACTTAAAGTTGGGCTTCAAAAATTTATACAAAAAAATAGGTTTACTCATTTCTATTTTGTAAATTTATTCTTTAATCAAACTTATTAAAAGCAATGACCGTATTTCATGTAAGTGCCGAATGTTTTCCTGTTGCCAAAGTAGGTGGATTGGCAGATGTAGTTGGGTCTCAGTGTAATTATGCCGTTTTATAACAATACTTTTACAGAAAAGAACACATTCACATCCGTTTTTAAAAGTACTGCATTCCTTGGCCACTATGAATTCGATTTTGAAGTGCTTACGCTCCGTGAAAATAATTTGGGGTATCCTATTTATTTTATAAATGTACCTTCATTATTGTATAGGCACTATGTTTATTCTTATGAAGATACTGAGCGTTTTCTGGCTTTTCAGATTGCTGCTTTAGATTGGATTAGTTCACAAGATAAATTACCGGATGTAGTGCACTGTCACGATCATCATACAGGACTAATACCGTTTATGATGGCACAATCGTATAAGTATAGGAGGCTATCCGGCGTTCCGTCTGTTATTACCATTCACAATGCACAATATCAAGGCTCTTTTTCTCATGATAAGGTGTATATGATACCGGAATTTGACTTTAATAAGGTGGGGTTAATTGATTGGGACCATCAAATAAATCCACTGGCAGCTGCTATTAAATCTGCCTGGAAACTAACTACGGTATCACCGCACTATATGGAAGAGTTAAAATATGCGGCTAAAGGCTTGGAAGGCCTGTTACAACATGAAACTGCAAAATGTGTAGGCATACTCAATGGAATAGATACAGATGTCTGGAATCCAAAAACGGATGATAATTTAATTAAAAATTACACTATTGCCTCTAATGTTTCCGGAAAAAAGGCCAATAAAGAATGGCTGTGTGCAAATTTTGACTTAAATCCGGATAAGCCACTTTTTGTGTTTATTGGAAGGCTTGTTGAAGAAAAAGGTGCTGATTTATTCCCGGGTATTTTTGATTTGGCTCTTCAGGAAAATGATATTAATATATTGCTGTTAGGTTCGGGTGAAAATCATGTAGAGTATGAATTAGACCTTTTAAAATATAAATATCCAAAACGGTATAATTGTTATATTGGATATCATGAAAAGTTAGCCCATATTATGTATGCCGGCGGTGATTTTCTGTTAATGCCTTCACGGGTAGAACCATGCGGATTAAATCAATTGTATGCTTTGCGGTATGGTACCATACCTATCGTTAGTGAAGTAGGCGGGCTGTATGATACCGTTAAAGATATAGGTGAAGCAGGCGGCTTTGGATTTGTACACCGTTATGTAAATGTATTAGAGGTGGCTCATGCCATTCACAGAGCAGCATCGTTTTATAAAAATGATCAGAAAAACTTTAAAAAAATACGCAAAGTAATTATGGGAAAGGATCATTCATGGGAAGTATCAGCCCAAACGTATATAAATTTGTATAAATCATTAAACTAAACTATTATGAGTCATAATGTATTAGGTATTATTTTAGGAGGGGGCCAGGGCTCTAGATTGTATCCTTTGACTGAAAAACGATCAAAACCGGCTGTGCCTATAGCCGGAAAATACCGGTTAGTAGATATTCCTATTTCTAATTGCATTAATAGTGACATTAGAAGAATGTATGTGCTTACGCAGTTTAATTCTGCTTCGTTAAACCGGCATATTAAAAATACTTATAATTTTAGTTTCTTTAGTTCTGCTTTTGTGGATGTACTGGCAGCCGAACAGACTATAAAGAGTATGAAATGGTTTCAGGGTACTGCGGATGCAGTTAGGCAAAGTATGCATCATTTTTTACAGCACGATTTTGATTATGCCCTCATTCTTTCCGGTGACCAGCTCTATCAAATGGATTTTAATAAAATGATGAAAGAGCACATAAAAACGGGCTCGGAAATATCTATTGCTACACTTCCGGTTACGGCAAAAGAAGCCACAGGATTTGGTATTCTAAAAACCGATAATAAAAGCATCATAACTTCTTTTATAGAAAAACCTGACGCAAAAATATTATCCGATTGGACTTCTGATGTGAGTGATGAAATGAAAAATGCAGGCCGTAATTATCTTGCTTCAATGGGTATTTATATTTTTAATAAAGACCTGTTGATTGAGTTAATGAAAAATCCTGACACCAATGATTTTGGTAAAGAAATTATCCCCCAGTCTATAGAAAAGCACAAGACACTTAGCTATCAGTATGAAGGCTATTGGACAGATATTGGAAATATTGATTCATTTTTTGAAGCTAATCTGGGCCTTACCGATGCTATCCCAAAATTTAATCTTTATAATACTGAAAAACGCGTTTATACCAGAGCAAGAATGTTACCAACTTCCAAAGTTTCCGGTACTACGTTAGACAGAACTACCCTTGCCGAAGGTTGTATAATTCAAGCCGCAAAAATAGAACGATCCGTTATTGGTATTCGTTCCAGAATAGGTGCAGAAACTACGGTTATAAATTGCTATATGATGGGTAGTGATTATTATGAATCGCTCGAGGATATAAGCAAGAAAAAAATACCAATTTTAATGGGAATTGGCGAGCGTTGCTTTATAAAAAATGCCATTATTGATAAGAACTGTAGAATAGGAGACGATGTAAGAATAAACGGTGGTAAACACCTTAAAGATAAAGAAACTGATAGCTATGCTATAAAAGACGGAATAGTTGTAATAAAGAAAAATGCCACTATTCCAAAAGGTTATGTAATTTAAAAGAATAAGCAATCAATGGGGGAAGTTATACAATATAGCCTTTTTACTGATTTTGACATTGCTTTATTTAAATCCGGAAAGCATTTTAATCTTTATAATAAGTTTGGAGCCCATCTGCTTACGGCACATGGTAAAAAGGGGGTTTATTTTTCCGTTTGGGCACCGGCAGCAAAGTCGGTTTCAGTTATTGGAGATTTTAATTCATGGGATGATTTTAGGCATCCGTTATTTGTCCGATGGGATGAAAGCGGTATCTGGGAAGGTTTTATTCCGGAGGTTAAAAAAGGAATGCGTTATAAATATAAAATTCATTCAGACAATAACACTATTGTAACAGAAAAGGCAGACCCTTATGGATTGTTTTACGAAAAACCACCCGATACCGCTTCTATTGTGTGGGATATTTCGGATTATAAATGGAGAGACTCCCGGTGGATGAAAAACCGAAAGAAAAAAAATGCCTTAGACCGGCCTTTTTCTGTGTATGAAGTACAACTCAGTTCGTGGATGAAAGATGAAGATAATAAGGTGCTTTCTTACAAAGAATTGGCAAAAAAATTAGTGGATTATGTAGTAGAAATGAATTTTACACATGTAGAGTTTATGCCGGTAATGGAGCATCCCTATGATGCGTCTTGGGGTTATCAAATTATTGGATATTTCGCTCCTACATCGCGTTTTGGCACGCCTCAGGAATTTATGTATCTGGTAGATGAATTTCATAAAAATGATATTGGTGTAATTTTGGACTGGGTGCCTTCTCATTTTCCTTCAGATGCACATGGCTTAGGCTTTTTTGACGGAACCTGTGTCTATGAACATCCGGATAGGCGAAAGGGTTTTCATGAAGACTGGAAAAGTCTGATATTTAATTATGAACGTAATGAAGTCCGCTCTTTTCTTATTAGCAATGCGATGTTTTGGCTGGAAAAATACCATGCAGATGGTTTACGAGTAGATGCTGTTGCCTCTATGTTGTATCTGGATTATTCCAGAGAAGAAGGTCAATGGGAACCCAATGAATACGGAGGCAACGAGAACTTAGCCGCTATTTCCTTTTTAAAAGAATTTAATCAGGCCGTATATGAAAATTTTGAAGGGGTATATACCATTGCGGAAGAGTCCACTTCTTTTGAGGGGGTTACCAGATCGGTTAAAGAAAATGGCTTGGGTTTTGGTATGAAATGGATGATGGGCTGGATGCACGATACTCTGGATTATATGGGCAAAGACCCCATTTACAGGCGGTACCATCAAAACAACCTTACCTTTAGTATGACGTACGCCTTTTCCGAAAGATTTATGCTTCCACTTTCTCATGATGAGGTGGTACACGGCAAAAAATCTATCCTAAGTAGAATGCCGAATGATGAATGGCAACGATTTGCCAATTTGAGGGTGCTATACGGCTATATGTTTACACATCCCGGAACTAAACTCCTGTTTATGGGAGGCGAGATAGGCCAATATACAGAATGGAATTTTAATACCGGATTAGACTGGAATTTATTAGATTTTATCCCGCATCAACAAATGCAACGGTATTTTAGAGACCTTAATGCCCTTTATAAAAAACATGGGGCGTTTTATGAAAAGGCATTTAGCCCGGAAGGTTTTGAATGGATAAGCCATGATGATTCGCTCAACTCTATTCTCACTTATATTAGAAAGGGTTATAAACCCGAAGAAGACAAAGTAGTGGTATGTAACTTTATGCCCAATACTTTAGAGAAATATAGAATAGGGATGCCCCGAAAAGGTAAGATAAAAGAAATCTTTAACAGTGATGATAAAAAATATGGTGGAAGCGGAAAAATAAATAGCCGCCAGTTTATCATTAAAAAGAAAAAATACCACGGTAAAGACTATTCCGTAGAAATTAATATACCACCATTGGGGGTGAGCGTATATGAGTTTAGAAAATAGGTTAATAATATTACCAATTATCCACAAATTCTTTAATTCTCTTAATTATTTAGTACGTTTACAGCTTTATCAATTCAACATTTTATGATTACCAATACTGAGTTAGAGCAAAAAGGCAACCAATTTCCTGCACAAATAACAAGATATGAGAAAAAAGTAGATACATTCTTCTTTTATACCATAAATAACGTGGTACTACAGGTTACTATTTTTAGAGATAATGTCATCCGGTTTAGATATGCTACTGATGGTGTTTTTGAGAATGATTTTTCCTATGCCATTACCAAGAATGTAACAAAAGGGTACAACAAATTAGAAATTGAGGAAAAAGATGAAATCTATAGCATTGTTACAGAGCGAATAATATGTGAAATAAATAAAGTTGATGCAAAAATAACGCTTTTAGATGCCAAGACTAATGAACTTATAAACAAAGACGAGTTAGGTTTTCATTGGGAAGAGAATTATCATTACGGTGGTAATATTGTAAAGATGAGTAAGAATACCATAAAAGGGGAAAGTTACTATGGCCTTGGCGATAAACCGGAGCATCTAAATTTAAAAGGCAAACGTTTTCAAAATTGGGTAACAGACTCCTATGCCTATGAAAAAAATACAGACCCTATCTATAAAGCCATTCCGTTTTATATAGGCTTGCATAATGAAAAAGCCTACGGTATTTTCTTTGACAACTCATTTAGATCATATTTTGATTTTGCCTATGAACGCAAAGGTGTAACAAGTTTTTGGGCACAAGGTGGTGAAATGAATTATTATTTTATTTATGGGCCTGAGATGAGTGATGTAGTTGCAGATTATACAGACCTTACAGGCAAACCAAACCAAATGCCACCACTTTGGACACTGGGTTTCCACCAGTGTAAGTGGAGCTATTATCCGGAAAGCAAGTTAAGAGAGATAACCTCAAAGTTTAGAGAACTTCAAATTCCTTGCGATGCCATTTATCTCGATATAGATTATATGGATGGTTTTCGGTGTTTTACCTGGAATAACACCTATTTTCCCCATCCCAAAAAAATGGTAAAAGAATTGGCAGACGACGGTTTTAAAACCATTGCCATTATTGATCCGGGCATAAAAATAGACAGAGAATACAATGTTTTTAATGAAGCCTTAGAGAACGATTATTTCTGCAAGCGGGCAGATGGCCCATATATGAAAGGAAAGGTATGGCCGGGCGAATGCCATTTTCCAGATTTTACGAGTAGTAAAGTAAGGGAATGGTGGTCTGGTTTGTTTAAAGAACTCATTGAAGATATTGGTATAAAAGGTGTATGGAATGATATGAATGAGCCGGCAGTGATGGAAGTTCCCAACAAAACTTTCCCTGATGATGTCCGTCATGAATACGACGGTAACTACTGCAGCCACCGAAAAGCACATAACGTTTACGGTATGCAAATGGCAAGGGCTACTTATCACGGTCTAAAGAAATTTACTTACCCCAAAAGGCCTTTTGTTATTACCAGAGCGGCATACTCCGGAACGCAGCGATATACTTCTACCTGGACGGGTGATAACGTGGCATCATGGGAACACCTTTGGATAGCCAATGTGCAAGCACAACGATTGGCTATTTCCGGATTTTCATTTGCCGGTAGTGATATAGGAGGATTTGCAGAACAACCTACCGGAGAACTGTTTGCCCGTTGGATTCAACTGGGTATATTTCATCCGTTTTGTAGAGTGCATTCTTCCGGTGACCACGGCGATCAGGAGCCATGGGCTTTTGGCGAAGAAATCACCAATATTGTCAGAAAATTTATTCAACTGCGGTATCAGTTGTTACCCTATTTATACACCGCTTTTTACAAATACCAGAATAAAGGCAATCCAATGCTGAAATCACTGGTTTTATTTGACCAAAAAGACATACAGACCCATTACAGAACGGATGAATTTATATTTGGAGATAAAATTTTGGTTTGTCCTATATTAGAACCCAACGCCCAGGGCAGAAGGATGTATTTCCCCAGAGGAAACTGGTATAATTTCTGGAATGATGAACTCATTGAAGGCGGAAAAGAATTATATGTAGAGACTCGGTTGGATATTATGCCTATTTACATCAAAGAAGGGGCAATTATTCCTAAATTTCCTGTCCAGCAATATGTAGGCGAAATAGAAATAGAGCAAATGCAACTAGACCTTTATTACAAATGCGGGAAGGAAAAATCATTTTTATATGATGATGCAGGAGATGGCTATGACTATAAAAAAGAAGGTTTTAGCTTAAGAACATTTAGTTTGGTAGGCAAAGAAAAGGAAGTAATTATTCAACAATACAAAACAGGGAAATATATTACCGGATATAAAGATTTTAAAATTAAATTACACGGTTTGCCTTTTGAAATTTCAAAAATTCAACTGGATAATGAAGAAATGAAATTTGAAACGGTAAAGGTCAATGGCGATAATACGCTTATTATAGATAAGAATTTTACGGAATTACACATCACTGGGTAAAGTCTGCAAAATTCAATTGCTAAGTCTGGGGATGAACCTTTACATTGAACTTGTTTGAACAAATTTTCGGCCGTTTTTTT
>PDQE01000062.1:15964-23469 GCA_002747735.1 Flavobacteriales bacterium
TTATGTATCTGTATCATAAAATAAATTAATACAGCTTAAAACAAGCCGGTTACGTACCGTTAAAAGCATTCATGGTACGTGCCAGGCCTGCCGTAGCAAATGAGATAACCAATTCCGCAGATTTTTTTAGCCTTTCGGGTAGTTTTTTTGTTTCTTCTTCATTCCATTTTCCAAGTACATAATCCACTTGTCTGCCTTTGCTGAAATTAGATCCAACGCCAAATCTAAACCGTGAATATTGTGTGATTTGGAGGGTTTGGTTTATGTCTTTTAAACCGTTATGGCCGCCATCGCTGCCTTTGCCTTTTAAACGAATGGTGCCAAAGGGTAAATTAATATCATCACAGATAACCAAAAGGTTTTTCGGAGCTATATTTTCTTTATCTAACCAATACCGCACTGCCTTACCACTTCTGTTCATAAAAGTATTGGGCTTAAGCAAGATAAATTTTCTGCCTTTAAAATTAAATTTTGTTATGCTACCCAGTTTTTTAACTTCAAAAACAATTTCTTTCTCTACTGCTAAATTATCCAAAATGGAAAACCCTACATTATGTCGGGTATTTTTATATTCTTCGCCAATATTGCCTAAGCCTACTATCAAATATTTCTTCATGTCTGAAGTACTTTTTTTTGGTATTGTAAATAACGATTTTATGTATTGCATTAATCCGGACTATTCATGCCATTATCTTTGTTGAGAACAAGTTGTCTTATTTTGCATGAATAGATTTAGGTTAAATTCACAATTGGTATAATTTTGCTTTTGGCCTGCCTTTTAATATATACCATTTCCACCTCAAAATTACTCAATAAAATGTGCCTTTTTATGCTATATTTCGTTGTAAAAATAAACTATAGCTACGGCTATACTTAATTTTTATTTTTAAAGCAGAACTGGTATAAAAACTACCGGCAGACAGATTATTCAAAGTGATGCCCCTAAAAGAAATTAACATATTGTTTATTTGATAAAAAACTCCGTTTCATTTTTAGGCGAAACGGAGTTTTTCACAATTTTAAAAACACTTGATTACATTTTGCCTTCTTAGGCAGGTGCTTCGGTTTCTCCACTATCGGTGGTACTGCCTTCTGCAGTAGCTTCTACATCTGCTGCATCTTCAGTATCTTCGTCTTCTTCCAATTCATCTACAATAGCTAATCTGGCCATTCTCACTTGACAGATTACTACATCATCCGGATGAAGCAATTCATATTCATCACTTTTTATGGATTCCACAGATATTTTATCGCCAATTTTCATTTCTGAGATGTCTATATTTATAAAGTCGGGCAGGTTATCCGGCAAGGCTCTTACACGCAGTTTTCTAAAAGGGAAACGCAATACACCTCCGTTGATAACACCGGGAGCATTACCGTGTAGTTTTACCGGAATATTCATGGTTACTTCTTTATCATCAAATAACTGATAAAAATCTATATGCAAAATATTATCCGTAACCGGATGAAACTGAATATCTTGCATAATAGCTCTATATTTTCCGTCTTCCAATTCAATCTTAGCCGTATATACATTAGGAGTATAAACCAAATTTTTAAAGGCTAATTCATCTGCCGAAAAGTGAATTGGTTTGTCTCCTCCGTATAACACGCAAGGAACCTTTCCAGCATTACGTAAGGCTTTAGTCGCTGACTTGCCCACGCTTTCTCTTTGTGATCCTTTGATTGTAATAGATTTCATTTTTTAGTATTAATTATTGTTTATTATTTATTGACTATTATTTATTAACGATTAACTGTTTTCTACATTAAAAACTGGTCGCTGATAGACTTATTACTTTGTACTTTGTGCATTATATCAGCAAATAAAGTGGCACAAGATACCACTTTTATTTTTTCTGATTGATTATTAATGGGGATAGTATCAGTAATAATCAGTTGTTCCAGTTTTGAATTTTCTATTCTTTCAAACGCTTTGCCCGAAAGCACGCCATGGGTACAGATAGCCCTCACGCTTTTTGCTCCTTTTTCCATCATTAAATCTGCCGCCTTGGTTATTGTTCCGGCAGTGTCTATCATATCATCTACTAAGATTACATTTCTGTTTTCCACATTTCCAATGAGTTCCATGTGCGAAATCTCATTGGCTTTTTTACGCTGTTTATAACAAATAACTACTTCGCTATTAAGATATTTTGCATAAGCATAGGCTCTTTTTGAGCCACCCATATCGGGCGAGGCTACAGTAATATCATCCAATGCTAAAGCCTTAATGCTTGGCAAAAAAATGGTGGACGCATAAAGATGGTCTACAGGTTTTTCAAAAAAGCCCTGGATTTGATCTGCGTGCAAATCCATTGTAATTATTCTCGTGGCTCCTGCAGCCTGTAATAAATTGGCTACCATCTTGGCCGCTATTGGCACTCTGGGCTTGTCTTTACGGTCTTGCCTAGCCCAACCAAAATAAGGAATTACCGCTGTTACATGTCTTGCCGATGCTCTTTTGGCCGCATCTATCATCAACAACATTTCCATGAGATTGTCTGATGGTGGCATGGTAGAGCCAATTATAAAAACACGCCTGCCTCGTATCGATTCCTCAAAAGATACCTGAAACTCCCCGTCACTAAAGACATTTTTTTTTGATACTCCAACTTTACTGCCGTAAGCATCGGCAATTTTTTGTGCTAAATTGACGGATTGTGTACAGGAAAAAATTTTAGGTTTGGGTATTTTTTGTTTCATTTAAAATAGATGTGAGATTTTAATTTTTAGATAGGAGATGCTAAGATTATAGATTTTAGCCTGTTGTTTTTGACATTTTATTCTTTTGTGTTAAAAAAATTTTTTTAAAATCGTTTCACAAGGAGTAGTAGTTTCAGGGTATCTATATCCCTATTTTTTATGTTAACTACATCACTTATAATTATCTTGTCTTCTGTTCCAAAGCTCTCACTCCAACCCTTTTCAAATAGCCGGATGGCTATTGTTAAAAGTTAATATCTTATTTCTTAAAAGTGAATACACCGTTAAAAAACTTTTCTTTCATAAAAAAAACTCTGAGTTTATACTTTCTAAAAACTTTAGCATAGAAAGATATAACTCAGTATTTAGTACTTAACCTGTACCAAAGGAGGGACTCGAACCCTCACGCCTTTAGGGGCAATGGATTTTGAATCCATCGTGTCTACCAATTCCACCACTTTGGCTATTGAGGCTGCAAAATTAAAAATTTATTTGTTATAAAGGTAATAAATAAAGGTAAAAGTTTAAGTGGTAGGTGCAATTTTATAAGGTAGCGGTCAATCCCATCTTGATTATTTTTACAAGGCTGCCGTAATCCGTCTATTTTAATGGCATCAAGAATGTTTTTATTATCAAAGGGGGGATTGCGTTTGGCCTATCTAAAAAAATGAACAAATTTATCTAAGACGCTATTGGGTTGCGGTGTATAACAAATTTTGTAGATATAGATTTTTTTTGATAATGAACAATCAGACTTCTAAATGAATTCACAATTCCACCATTTTCATTACATTCGCAATACTATGATTTCTAATAAAACAAAATATGGTTTAAAAGCCTTGAGTTATCTGGTGAAAAATCCTGATTCCCAGCCCATAACCATACAAGAAATTGCAGAAAAGGAATGTATTTCTCAAAAATTTTTGGAATCCATTTTACTTAGTTTACGAAAAAACGGCATATTGGGTTCTAAAAAAGGTAAGGGAGGTGGTTACTATTTGTTGCAAAAACCCAAAGAAGTGAATTTAGCAAAAATTATGCGAATTCTCGAAGGCCCAATAGCCATGGTACATTGTGTAAGCCTTAATTATTACGAAAAATGTGAAGACTGCCCCGATGAAAAGTCATGTGCTGTAAATCGGTTAATGATTGATGTAAGGGATAGCAGCCTGAAGATTTACAGAAATAGGACGTTGGAGGATTTAGCATAAAATCTTAAAATATTCTTTTCCATTATAAAAAAGAATTATAATTTTGCCCAATAACCTACTAAAACGATAGGATAAATAGTTGTTTTGATTATAGATGCAATTGTACATAAAAAATCAAATGGGCAATCAGCTGTTATCGGTAAAGATAAATTTAGGCGAAGTTGCGTTAAGGCCCTTACTTGGAGAATACTAGGTACATTTGATACCATTGTAATTTCATGGATTATTACCGGTACCTTTTCTATGGCACTAACCATTGGTGGCATAGAAATAATCTCAAAAATGGTATTGTATTTTTTTCATGAACGCATCTGGAATACCATAAATTGGGGAAAATGGAAGACATAGCATTACACAACGACGAGTTTCGCGAAAAATCACCTGAATCTATTGTAGCATGGGCTATTGCAAATGCAAAAAAACCGATTATCACCACCAATTTCAGGCCGTATGAAGTGGCTTTGCTTCATTTGGTAACCAAAGTAAAACAAGATATTCCGGTAATTTGGTGTGATACAGGTTATAACACACTAAATACATACAAACACGCCATTGAATTAATTGAGCGTCTGGCTTTAAATATTCATATTTATACTCCCAGACAAACGGTGGCTTATAGAAATGTAGTTATGGGTATACCGGATATAGCAGACCCAAATCATAAATTATTTACAGAGCAGGTTAAAATAGAACCATTTCACCGTGCTATGGCTCATTTTAATCCGGACTTTTGGTTTACCAATTTACGTAGAGGCCAAACGGCTTTTCGAGATAGTATAGATGTCTTGTCAGAAGATGCTTCAGGCAGAATAAAGGTCAGCCCATTCTATTATTATTCTGATAATCAGTTGGATGTCTATATTAATAAACACAATCTGCCAAACGAATTTAAATATTACGACCCTACTAAAGTCTTGGAAAATAGAGAGTGTGGGCTACATTCATAAAAGAACACAATGAATCAAAATACATCGCATATAAATCCACTGGAAAATGAGGCCATTTACATTTTTCGGGAGGTAGCAGCTCAGTTTGAAAATCCGGTATTGTTATTTTCCGGAGGTAAGGATTCTATAACGTTGGTTAGGCTGGCACAAAAAGCTTTCTATCCTGCTAAAGTGCCTTTTCCTCTATTACATATAGATACGGGCCACAATTTTCCCGAAACCATTGAATTTAGGGATAATTTGGTAAAAAGTGAAGGTTTGGATTTAATTGTGAGAAAAGTACAGGACAGTATAGATCAGGGGAAAGTTGTGGAAGAAAAGGGGAAATACGCTAGTAGAAACAGTTTACAAACCACTACTTTATTAGACGCTATAGAAGAATTTAAATTTGATGCCTGTATAGGTGGTGCACGGCGTGATGAAGAAAAAGCAAGGGCTAAGGAACGGGTGTTCTCAGTAAGGGATGATTTTGGCCAATGGGACGAAAAAAACCAACGTCCGGAATTGTTTGACATGCTCAACGGCCAAATAGATATAGGCCAGAATGTACGGGTTTTTCCCATCTCTAACTGGACAGAATTGGATGTTTGGTCTTATATTAAAAAGGAACAAATAGCTATTCCTTCTATATATTTTGCACATAAAAGAAAAGTGTTTTACAGAGATGGCCTTATTTGGTCACACTCCAATTATGTCTATCAGGAAGAGGACGAAAAGGTGTTGGAGAAAATGGTACGGTTTAGGACAGTGGGAGATATGAGTTGTACAGCGGCAGTTCTTTCTGAGGCTACCACCATTACGCAAGTAGTAGAAGAAATTAAAGAATCTTCAATTTCTGAACGAGGTGCAAGAATAGATGATAAACGAAGTGAAGCCGCAATGGAAAAGCGAAAACAACAAGGATATTTTTAAATGATTTATATCCGCATACGCTACCCGCTTGTGAAATAATGTGCTTCGTTTCACCAGAGTGATTGTGTGAAGTTGGTACCTGTGTACAGACGGATAGAATTTAGTGATAAACAATTATGATTATGAAGGTATTAGAAAATGATAAAGAAGTGGTTTCTGGCTCTAACAAAAAAGCCGGAATGGGGCTTTTAAAAATTGCTACTGCCGGAAGTGTGGACGACGGTAAAAGTACATTGATAGGTAGGATATTATATGATACAAAGTCTTTAGAAGAAGATAAATTAGCAGCCATAGAAAAAACCAGCAAGCAAAAAGGCTATGATTATTTAGATTTTTCATTGGCTACAGATGGCCTGATTGCCGAAAGAGAACAGGGTATTACCATAGATGTGGCCCATATTTATTTTTCTACTCCTACCAAGAGCTATATTATTGCCGATACCCCCGGCCATGTTGAATACACAAGAAATATGGTTACCGGTGCATCTACATCACAAGCTGCTATTATTTTAATTGATGCCCGAAAAGGCGTAATAGAACAAACACATAGGCATTTCTTTATTAATAATTTGCTTAGAATAAAGGATATTGTAATAGCTATTAATAAAATGGATTTGGTGGACTATGCCGAGGAAACTTACATTGCCATAAAAACTGATTTTGAAAACCTGATGCGTAAGCGGGATTACAAAGAACAAAACATCACTTTTGTCCCTGTAAGTGCCTTAAAAGGAGATAATGTAGTGTATAAATCAAAAAAAATGCCTTGGTATAAAGGGCAGACTATTCTGGAGCATCTGGAAGCTCTTCAAAAACAAGATATTTTTAATGTGGGTACGCCCAGATTTCCTGTTCAATATGTAATAAGGCCAAAAACTGAAGAGTTTCATGACTTTAGAGGTTATGCCGGTAAAGTGTATGGAGGTGAACTCAATGTTGGTGATGAGGTGGTAGTTTTGCCCTCTCAAAAGAAATCAAAGATAAAGGAGATTTACTTTTACAATAAAAAATATAAAACTGCTTCCAGAAGGTCTTCCGTAACCATTACCTTAGAGGATGATATTAATGTAAGCAGGGGAGATATGATTGTAAAATCGGGTGATTTGCCTACTGTAGATAAACACTTTACGGCACAGATATGCTGGATGGATACAAAACCACTAATATCTGGTGCTAAATATGTTTTACAGCATGGAGTTAACAAGGTGTTGGCCAAAATTGAGACGATACATCATAAAATTAATCCCGATTATTCAGGTATTGTTGAAGGTGTAAATACGTTAGAAATCAACGATATAGCTATGGTGAGTTTTAGGTTGAACAAACCAATATATTATGATGCCTTTAAAAACCACCGAACAAATGGTTCGTTTATCTTAATTGATACGCAAACCAATAATACAGTGGGGGCGGGTTTTATTACAGAATAATAAATAGAAGTGGTTTAAACTTTTTGAAATTGGCTAAAAAATGCCTTTTTTCTCCCTCCGTAGCCCTACTATGCAGCTCAAAAAAGTCTTCATATAGGCACAAAACCATCAATTTTAGCTCACGTCTCTTTTGTTTTTTTAAATGGGTTTGTGAATCTTCGATTTCGCTACAATCCAAAAAGTTTAAACCACTTCATACACAAAATTACTCAATAAAATGTGCCTTTTTATGCTATATTTCGTTGTAAAAATAAACTATAGCTACGGCTATACTTAATTTTTACGCCTTATCTATCACA
>PDQE01000063.1 GCA_002747735.1 Flavobacteriales bacterium
TAAACTATAGCTACGGCTATACTTAATTTTTACGCCTTATCTATCACAAAAATTCATCATTTTATTTTTTGAGTATTTTTAAAGCAGAACTGGTATAATCCATGGTGTAATCACCTGTTTTTTTGGCGTATTCCGTTATCATTACAAAGTTTTGATGAATAATGTAGGTTAATTTTACTCATTGTAACTCTTGAATAATTTCTCTCAGCGGCATTGGGAGATTAGCATCTGAAAAATTGCTGAGGTAAATTTTGTCATCTAATTTTAACTTTATCCGGTAATGGAAAGCATCTCTTAGTTTTTTATTTTCTTTCGTTTCCTTTGCTTTCTTAAATGCCTTTATAAGTGCTTTTTTTTCTGTAGGTGAAAGTTTTTTTTTGCCTTTATAAGATTGGGTTAGCCCTGCGAATCCGCCACTTATTTTAATTTCGTATTCCATTATATTGCTTTTGACAATCCAACCTTAGCAAAGCACTTTTTCACTATATCAGGAGCTTTTTTATCCAATTTTTCCTCTTCTACCATTTGAATAGCTGTTTCTAATATTTTGTTTGACAAATCATTAAAATTTGCTGTCCGCCATAGTTTTTTAAGGGTTTTAAACCATAACAATGCAGAGGCATCCAGGCCTAACTCCATAGCCGTTAAATAAAAAGCTCTATTGGGAATTCCTGAATTTATATGTACCCCTTGATTGTCGTCATTTCCAGTATAGTAATTGTCCATATGGTCGGGTTGGCGGTCAAAATCATTGGCTGTACCCGGAGCTTTCATAGATCGAATGGCTTTTCCCGGAAATTTCTCGGTAACTATGGCATCACCAATAAGCCAATCGGCTGAATCTAAATCGTGTCTTAAAAATTTTTGTTTTATAACCGTTCCAAAAACATCCGAAAAGTGTTCGTTTAATGCTCCGGATTGGCCGTAATAATCTAGGTTTGCGGTAAACTGCGTAATACCGTGCGTCATTTCATGGGCTATTATGTCAATGGCCCCGGTAAAATCTTTAAATTGTACCTTGTCGCCTTCGCCAAAGGTCATTTCATCACCATCCCAGTAGGCATTATTGTAATTTTTACCGTATCGGATATTGGAAATAATATCCATTCCGTTATCGTCTATGGAATTTACCGAAAAAGTGTTTTTAAAATAGTCCCTTACAAAACCGGTTTTGTCATATACGGTATTGGCAGTAATATCATCAACCGGATCCTCATTTTCCTTACGCAATAAGGTTACCCGTTGTTCATACTTGTTTTCGGAGTCGTAAACATACCGTTCTCCATTATTCTCCTTATCATCTTTTTGTAAGAGGTGATTGAGTGCCGTTTTTCGTTTTTGGTAAAGCCTGTGAGCATCGTTAAGGGCTATTTTGCATTGGGTATTGCCTCTTTTTGCCAGTTCTTCTAAAATAAATGGGGGTACAATACTACAAAATTGATTATTACACATAAAAATATAAGTTTTAAATGCCATTGGGAAGATGTTATAAAATTAATCAAATATTTGAAGTTTAATCTGATAATTTGTGGTTTAACAAAAAATTAGCCATTTTTTGCTAATAACTTATCAATTCTATTTACAGCCGTTTTTAATCTTTGTTCTGAGCTTCCTTTTAACCATTTATATGGCCGGTTATACTTTTCTAAAGCATTTTTAAAAGCCTGAAACATAAATTCTCTGTCATTTGGCCTGTCTCGTAAATCATCTGCTATCCATGGGGTGTCTATATAAGTAAGCAGGTATAAATTATAGGCATTTTCCAAAGCTGCTTTATCCAGTAATGGTTGTACCTTGCCATGGTAATACACTTCAGAATAGACTTTGTATTGGAGTAAATCGGTATCGCAGAACAATATTTTATTTGCTTTTTTGGCCAATTTATTTTCCAGATTCATCTGTCCTACAGCTATAGGCAACAAATCTGTAGGTTCAATAGTTTTTTTTTCTTTATCCCATTTCTTTTGAAGGTATGTTCTTGCAAATTCCGGTACCCAAACGGTATTGTAATGGTTGGCCAATGCTTTTGAAAGTGTTGTTTTGCCGGTGGACTCCGGGCCAAATAGTACCACTTTTACAATGTGGTTACTGCCTTTTTGTTTAAGCTCTCTTTCCATTTACGATACCCTTGAAAAGCCAAAATTAAAAAAATAAGATATTGTAAGCCGGTAAAGCCATAACCTTTTACGAAATAGAGTGGGATAGAAACTATATTTCCAATAATCCACAGTGTCCAGTTTTCCAGTTTTTTATTGGCCATAAGCCACATGGCGGCAAAAAACATACCAGTAGTAAAGGTGTCTAAAAAAGGGGTAATACTTCTAAAGTCTTCCAGATTACCCGAAGTCATTTTACTTAGTGCATACCGGACACTTTCACTAAAATTTAAGTCGTTGGGCATAACATTGTAATATCTGTAAACCACTATTACAAAAATAGTGGTAAACAGAAATATTCCGACAGCTTTTAACTTGTCCGGAATACTACTTCGGCTTACGGCGGTAACTTTAGTGGTATCAGTTTTTACCACCGTACTCCACATATACCAGCCGTATATACTCATTAGGGTATAATAGACATTGATTATTAAATCACCGTAGAGGTTCCATTGAGACAGTAAATATACATACAATCCGGTACTTATAATACCTGAAGGAAATACCCGTATATTTTCTTTTTTAGCATAAAAAACACTTAAAACCCCAAAGAAAGCAGCTATAAATTCTAAGATTATATTTAGTGTAGTATTGGTACGATAAGGCTCAATAAAAAAGTCTATTAGCGTATCCATAACTTACCATTCATTTAAAAGTAGTGGGTTATTTTCTAAGGCTGTTCCTATTACCACCATGTCTGCACCCGCATTATAGGCGTTTTTCAGTTGTGCTTTTGTGCGTATGCCGCCCCCAATACATAAAAATAAATCTAGCTCTTCCTTCACCGATTTAATGATTTTTGTACTCACCGGCTTTTTTGCTCCTGAACCCGCTTCAAGATAAATGAGTTTTTTGCCGCTGTACTTTCCGGCCAAGGCGGTATGGACAATAGTATCAATAGCGGTTTGCGGCAATGGTTTTGTTTTGCTTACCCGTTGTACTGCGGTGGTGGCACCACCATCAATAAGAATATAGCCCGTGGGGATAATTTCTAATTTTTTTTTGTGAATGGCAGGAATGGATTTTACGTGCTGTTCAATTAAATATTCCGGATTTCTGCCGGATAACAAACTTAGGAAAAGTAAAGCATCTGCTGTATCCGTAACTTGCGTATAATCTCCGGGAAATAAAACTATGGGAATAGCGGTCAACTTTTTTAAAGCCAATACCAGTTCTTTAGTTTGATTTTCTGCAACCGTACTGCCCCCTACCAAAAATACATCCACTTTATCGGATAATATGTTCATCATATCGGGCAAAGCGGTTAGCGTTATTTTCTCAGGATCCAGTAAAACTGCCAATAATTTCCGGCCGTTTTTTTTGGCGGTGATTAATTTTTTGTAGATGCTCATTGCTTTTTTAGAAAAATCGTGTAAAACTAAGGTATTTTTACCTACTTATCTAATTCAAAATGTCCATTACCCTAATTATTCATCCACCATAGAAAGCTCAACAGGTATTGTATAGCTTTTTAAGCTATTATGATAAAGTTTTACTAAATGTTTTGGAGTTAACTTCAAAAGCATATACACAGGTAAAACCTTCTAACTCTAAAAAATGAACACTGTATTGGCTTATCTTGTTGTTAAAAGAGACTTTTGCTGTGGTTGTTCTATCGTTTAATTCAAAATCGTAAACATAAATATGCTCTAAAAAACTTAGTCCTTCTTGTTCATAGATTTTATAAATAGATTCTTTGGCTCCCCATACTACGGTAAGTTTTCGTATTAAATCAAATTGGTTTAAATGGGTATAATCATCTGGAGTAGTAAATTTATGGGCTATTCGGATAATTTTATCCCGTTGACGTTCTATATCAATACCTACTCTTACCTTTTCGCTGATGATGATAGTTGTAAAAATAAAAGAATGGCTTATCGAGATAAATTTACCGTTTTTAAGGTGTGGTTTGCCCAGGTTGTCATAAAATAAATCGGCATCTGTATATCCGGCTAAGGCCAATAAATGTCTTATGCTCATAAAACCGCGTTTATGTAAGTCCGATTTCATGTTGTTAACCCGGTTTTGGCAGTGTTTGGTAAGGTGTATCCCCTTACTTAATTCATCAAATGGTTCATCTATTTTCCAAATAAAAATTTTGGTAAAAGGGTCTGTCTTTATGGTTTTGTATAAGGGCATTGGTTTATAAAGTTATTTTGTACCTTTGCAAAAATTAAAAAAGTAGGATTAAGTATATAATTTATATGAGTACGAAAACATCAACTTATGTTCCTTACAAAGTTAAAGATATTTCTCTTTCCGGATGGGGAAGAAAAGAAATAGAATTGGCCGAAGCCGAAATGCCCGGTTTAATGAGTCTTAGAGAAGAATACAAAGACGAACAACCCCTCAAAGGAGCTAAAATTGCCGGATGTTTGCATATGACTATTCAAACCGCAGTATTGATTGAAACGTTAGTCGCCTTGGGAGCAGAAGTAACCTGGAGTTCCTGTAATATATTTTCTACCCAAGACCATGCCGCAGCGGCCATTGCAAAAGCCGGAATACCTGTTTATGCCTGGAAAGGTATGAGCGAAAAAGAATTTAATTGGTGTATAGAACAGACTTTGTTTTTTGGTAAAGATCGGGAACCGCTAAATATGATTTTGGACGATGGGGGCGATTTGACCAATATGGTGCTGGAAAAATATCCGGAATTGGTGCCAAATATTAAAGGTATTTCGGAAGAAACTACTACCGGTGTACACCGATTATACGACAGAATGAAAGGTGGTACTTTGCCTCTTCCGGTAATTAACGTGAATGATTCGGTTACCAAATCTAAATTTGATAATAAATACGGTTGCAGAGAAAGTGCCGTAGATGCTATAAAAAGAGCTACCGATATAATGCTTGCCGGAAAACGCGTAGTGGTTTGTGGTTATGGTGATGTAGGTAAGGGAACTGCAGCTTCTTTTAAAGGTATCCATGCCATAGTAACCGTTACCGAAATAGACCCTATCTGTGCATTACAAGCAGCTATGGATGGCTATGAGGTAAAAAGACTGGAAACCGTTGTGGCTAATGCCGATATAGTGATAACTACTACCGGAAACCGGGATATTATAGTAGGCAAACATTTTGAAAAGATGAAAGACAAAACTATTGTTTGTAATATTGGGCATTTTGACAATGAAATAGATGTGGCCTGGCTAAATGAAAACTACGGCAGTACCAAAGTAGAGATAAAACCTCAAGTAGATAAATATACCATAAACGGAAATGACATTATCCTTTTAGCTGAAGGCCGATTGGTAAATCTTGGCTGTGCCACGGGCCATCCCAGTTTTGTAATGAGTAATTCTTTTACCAATCAAACCTTGGCACAAATAGAACTTTGGAAAAATGGCGAAAAATATGAAAACAAAGTGTATATGCTGCCTAAGCACTTAGATGAAAAGGTAGCCCGATTACATTTGGAAAAAATAGGTGTAGAATTAGAAACCTTAAACGAAGCACAAGCTAAGTATATAGGCGTAGATATTGAGGGGCCGTACAAACCTGATTATTACCGGTATTAAACATATTCATAGCCAAGCTTATTAGTTTTTAGAAGTTGGGCTATTTATTTGTGCAATTAGCTTATCTTTGTACCTTTAATTTCGGAACGTTTATAGCCGATTAAAATTTTTTACGATGAAAACCATCTTAGTCCCGATAGGATCTGAAAAAAGCGGTGTCAGCACTTTGCAATATGCAATAGATCTGGCTTCAAATGTAGGAGCATCAGTATATGCCATTAAAGCCTTTGGAGCTGTTCTGCGAACAGGCTCTCTAAAGAAATTTGATGATGTGTTAGAAGCCGATGCCAAAACCATTTTAAATACTGTTTTGCAAAAAACAGACAAAAAAGGTGTTCAGGTAATAGCTAAAACAGTAAAAGGAGATATAACGGGCAGTATAGAACGTATTGCCAGACAACTTAATGTGGATTTAATAGTGGGAACATTTAAAATTAAAAAGGACAGCCGTGTATTTTTGGGTAAGATAGCCGCTAATCTTATTAAGAATACCAACGTTCCCGTTCTGTTTATACCGTATGAATATACATTTAAACCGGTAAATAAAATTCTTATGGCTATAAAATCCGGTTATATTGCTAATCCTAAAGTTTTAGAACCGGTACAAGACATTAAAAATAGTTTTAACGCTACCTTAGATTTACTACAGGTATATACACCGGACGTGAGAGCGAATGATAAAAACCTTAACGAAAATCTGGACAAAATAAAAGACTCTTTAACTACCACTGAAAATGCGACAATTTTTCAAGGTATATTAGAACATATAAATCATTTTACTCCGGATTTAATCTTTGTAATTCGACGTAAAAGGGGCTTCTTTGCCAGGCTTTGGCAAAAAGGCAGAGTTTATAAAAAAGACTTTGAAAGCCGTATTCCATTATTGGTGTTAAAAGTTGCCGAGTAAAGATAAATTTTTATATTTGTGCAATATTCTTAAGTAAGAGAAACAGAATAAAAAAACGTTAAGAAATTATTGCTCTTTGCAATTTATAAATACACTCCCTTACTGCTTATGGCGGTAACGGAGTAAATGGGGGGCATTAGCTCAGCTGGCTAGAGCACTACGCTGGCAGCGTAGGGGTCATCGGTTCGAATCCGTTATGCTCCACTTTCGCCCTCCGAAGTTTTTTCCAACAGGAAAAAACTTCGGAGGGCTTTTTATTTCTACCATAAAAATAAACTCGTTTAAACTTTTTGGGTTTAAGTGAAAATTCGTAAGATAGTTCAAAAAATGTTACTGATAATTGGTTTCAAAGTGAATGATAAAAGTTTAATTTAACTTTAAAACCTCACTTCCTGCCAATAAAAATGCTCCGGTACCATAATTTTGCCAACTATCAAAATTGGCAGGTTGTGGGTCAAAACCGATATTCTGAACCCATCCTATTTTACCATTTTTATGTTGGCTTTTTTTGAGGGATTTCCATGCCTTGGAAACAGTTGGGGCATATTCCGATTTTTTCAACAGTTCATTATTTATACCCCAGGCCAGGGCAAAAGTAAAAAATCCACTTCCACTTACTTCTCCATGATTAAATTTTTCAGGAGCCAGTAAACTAGGCCTCCACAATCCGTCTTCAGGTTGAAGTCCTTTAATTCTATGTGCCATTGTTACGAAAAGATTTTCATAAAAAGCCCTGTGCTTGTAGTTTTTGGGCATGTCTTCCAGTATTAATGCCAATCCTGCCAGTACCCAACCATTACCTCTGGACCAAAATATTTTCTTCCCATTAATCTCTTTTTTGTCAGAATCTTTACCCTTCCATAAAAACTCAATATCTCGGGCAAAAAGATTTTCTTCTTTATCATAAAGTAAATTATAGGTCTCCATAAAATATTTGTGCATTTCATCTAAATATTCCTGATTGTCCTTAATTTTTGCGTAAAGGGTAATTGTCGGCGGAGCCATAAAAAGTGCATCGCACCACCACCATAATATGGGTTTTCCTTTAGCTGTTCCGGTTTTCCATTCATTGGGCTCATATAAATGCTCCTGTATAAATTTTGAGGTCGGGTCAAGATTTACCATATCGTTTCCGATAGATTTTAGGTAAAGATAGGAGTATGCTATGGGAAGGTCGTCCGCATGATATTGACGAGGCCCTGTTTGCCACTTATTTCGTTTACCCATATCTTTGAGTGCTTTTAAAAAGACCTTGTTTTGTGTAGCTTGATGGGCTCGTGCTACGCCAGTATAATAAGCTCCATGAGTCCAACCCATTGGAGTTTTTATTTGAATAGGGTGGTCTTCCTGCCATTCTAAGGCCTTTACCATATTTTTTTCAATGGTTGCTTTAGGGTTTTGTATGTTCGTTGATTTACAGGATGTTATAATTAAAAATAAAATTGTAACTGCGGGTAATAAAATTTTTCTATTCATTATGCCTATATAATTTTAAACTTATTTGATGGTTTTGTTGAAGAACAAAAACCAGCCATGTATGATAATTTTATGGTTAAGAGATTTTAATTCTATGCAATAGTTCTTTATGAAATGGATTGGTTATTACTTCTACTAAGGTATTTGATTAATGGAGATATTTTTACCTGACCATATTTTTTTTGCAGTCCAATCTTCAGATGGGGCTGCCCAAAATTTATCAGTTGCAGGTAATCCTAAAGGCAACATTCCTACGGAACATAGGTAAAGACTTCCCGTTGATATATAACCTTCTGCAATGTTAGGTTGATGTCCGCAAACCCCTAAGTTCAACCATCCATTGGTATCAAATGTGCCTTTTGTCTCTATCGTTTTTGTAATCACTGCTGTTAATGCAGACCTTACCTGTGCCGGCGAAACTGTATCTGGCAATTGTTTAATTAAAGCCATTTGTGCCAAAATTTGAAATGCACCAAATCTGTAACATAGTGACCTCCCTATGGCCGGAAAAGTACCCTCAGGAGCAATGAGTCCCTCTAGAATGGCGGCATATCGCCTTGCTCTTTTTAGTATTAATTCATACTTGTCTCCGTTTCTTTTATTGTGTTTTTTAAGAATAGTTACAATGTCCAATAGCATGGGGCATCTCGTCATATTCTCCGGTAAACTCAAGCAAAAACACCTCAATCATGGCACTAAAAAGCAACCAATTGTTGTAACCCGGAGTAATTTTTCTGGTAGATTTTATAGCTGTAATTAAGTTTCCCTGGCCTTTCTTTGGTAGTTTTTCCCAAAGCTGCTCCGGTGCCCGCAGTATGCCATGACATAAAAACGCGGCATCTACCAACGGTTGTCCGTTACTTGTAAAGTTCATATAATCCGGTGATGACGGATTTACGGAAATTGCCAACGATTTTAAGCTTAAGTCAATAAATTCTTTACGCAATTTACCTTCCTTA
>PDQE01000064.1 GCA_002747735.1 Flavobacteriales bacterium
GTAAAAATAAACTATAGCTACGGCTATACTTAATTTTTACGCCTTATCTATCACAAAAATTCATCATTTTATTTTTTGAGTATTTTTAAAGCAGAACTGTTATAATTCTACATAAATAATGTGGGTTAAAGGAGTTACAAATCAAACTTTATACCTTGTGCCAGTGGTAATTTTGTGGTGTAATTAATGGTATTGGTTTGCCTTCTCATATAAATTTTCCAAGCATCGGAACCACTTTCACGGCCACCGCCGGTTTCTTTTTCACCGCCAAAAGCACCGCCTATTTCTGCACCGGAAGTACCTATATTTACATTAGCAATACCGCAATCAGAGGTAGATTGTTGGTCATAATGGCTGATGATAAACCTTGCATTACACCATTTTGAATAGCTATGGCGTTTTCTACATCGCCACTGTATTTAAGCAAATATAAAATAGGGGCAAAAGTCTCATGTTGTACAATTTCAAAATTGGGCTTGGCTTCCGCTATGGCTGGTTTTACATAGCATCCACTTTCATAACCCTCTCCTGTTAAAACTCCGCCTTCTACCACAATTTTTCCGCCTTCAGCCACTACTTTTTCCAGAGCTTTATTGTAATTTTTAACTGCATCTTTGTCGATAAGTGGCCCCACATGATATTTTTCGTCCAGTGGATTACCTATTTTTAGTTGTTTATAAGCATCTACAATAGCATTTTTTACCTTTTCATAAATACTTTCATGTATGATGAGCCTTCGGGTAGAGGTACAGCGTTGGCCACAAGTACCTACCGCACCAAATACGGCTCCAATTACAGTCATTTTTATATCAGCATCAGGAGTAATAATTATTGCATTGTTACCTCCCAATTCCAGTAAAGTTTTACCCAATCTGCCGGCTACTTTTTGAGCCACTATTTTTCCCATCCTTGTAGAACCTGTAGCAGAAATTAAAGGAATACGATTATCATTAGTCATAAATTCACCTACGGTGTAATCGCCGTTGACAAGACAAGAAATACCTTCAGGCAGATTATTTTCTTTTGCTACTTCAGCAAAAATATATTGGCAGGCCAAACCGCAAAGCGGAGCTTTTTCTGATGGTTTCCAAAGGCATACATCGCCACAAATCCAGGCTAATGCAGTGTTCCAACTCCAAACAGCCACGGGGAAGTTAAATGCAGAAATAATGCCTACAACACCCAGTGGGTGGTACTGTTCGTACATCCTGTGTCCCGGTCGTTCTGAATGCATGGTAAAACCGTGTAGTTGACGTGATAAACCTACGGCAAAATCGCAAATGTCTATCATTTCCTGTACTTCGCCCAGTCCTTCCTGAAAACTTTTTCCCATTTCATAAGAGACCAGTTTTCCAAGTGGTTCTTTATATACTCTCAATTTTTCTCCAAATTGTCTTACTATCTCGCCTCGTTGTGGAGCTGGCTTTAAACGCCATTGTTTAAAAGCGGAAGTTGCTTTTTCCATTACTTTTTTATAATCGGCTTTGGTGGTAGCGGTAACTTTGGCAATTAATTTTCCGTCTACCGGAGAGTAGGAACTTATATCATCTTGGGTTTCTCCAAAACTATGAAGGCCGGTGGAGGTGCCTTTGTTAACCGGTTTTATATCAAAAGTTTTTAATACTTTGTCTATACCAAAATCTGTTGCAACTGCTTCCATAATTATAAATTTATAATAGAGGGCCTAATGTACAAAATATTTCTGCTATTGCCATATATTATAATTCAAAAAAAGCCATGCAATTTGCATGGCTTTTCAACATATTTGGCAACCAACCAAATATAATTAACCAACTAAAACCTAAAATTTAAACCCGAATAAATACCAAAGTAATACGGTTTAAAACCACCTGAATTTTCGGAAAACGTATTAAACTGATACTTCATCATGGGTGATATGTTTATAAATATTTTTTTATTGAGGTTATAATCAAAATCTATTCCAAGGTTACCGCTAAAATTGACATTATTAAGATTATTGACTTCACCCACCTGTGAGCGTTGCCCAAAAGATGTTATAACCAATTCATTGTCATTTAGAAAATAGGTGCTAAAACCGCCTACTAAATTTATCCCAATCACTTTTTCTATCAAATTGTATTTAGCTTCCAAAGGAATTTCTATGTAGCCGTACTTTTGTTCCAGCTTGCCGAAAACGTCATAGGAAGTCCTAAATCCGTATGCATCTGAGGCAGTTTTTTGCAGTGTAGATACAAATGTTAAAGATGATTTACCGCTATTAGTTAAAATATTTATGTTTTCAGAACCCGATAAAGATGCTATAACCGGAGCCACATTTTTAGTGGTATAGCTTAGATCCACTGTATTAATACCAGATTGAATTGAAAATTTATCGCTAATTCTATAATTTATCTTCACGCCATAGGCCAAGGTATTATTGCCGGATTTTGCATTGTTCTTCAACGCTGGTGATATGGGTGAGCCATCAGACAAACTATTAAAATATATGGGGGCAATTACAGAACCTACAGTCCATTTTTTATTTTTATTACGGATAGTTTCGTTATTTTTATTTAACTGAGGTAATTCTTCTAATAAGTTTTTTTTCTGATGATTTTCTCGTTCACTTATTAGAACTTTATCAGTATTATTGATGTTTTGGTTAGGTATTGCATCGGTTTTAACTTTACGATTCACCTTTTGTTTTTTGATGTTTTCTAATCTGTTAAAAACTATTGCCGAGTCCGCGGAAACAGGGGTATTTTTAATGGTTTCCCTGTTTTGATTCACTGCATTATCTTTATTTACTAAGGCATCATTAGCCATGTTTTTATCATCAGTATTATTATTTACTTTAATATCATTGACAATATTTTTATCTTTCTTATTGTTGTTGCTTTGTGTAATTATTGATTTTTCATTATTTAATTTAAATTTTTTATCAGAATTATCATTTATTTTTTCTGATGAGGTATCGGTGTTATTGTTATTTTGCTCTGAGGTTTTATCAGTATCGGTGATGATGATGTCGTTTTTTTGGTTGGGGGTGTTGGTTTCATTTTCTGTGATTGATATACCCAAAAAGATTAATCCGGCAAGAACGGCTGCTGCTCCGGCAATTCTAAACCACAGCGGCAGTATCCTTTTTTTATTCTTTTTTTCCATGAGGCTTTTCTCAATGTCTTCCCACACTTTTGGGTCGGGTTGGGCTTCAAAATCTTTGAAACGCTCCTGAAAAAGCCGGTCTATATGTTTATTCTCCGTCATCTATCTTTAAATTTAAATAATCATATCTAAATCAATAATTCTTCGTATTTATTATTAATGGTCGTTGGCTGCCACATGCACAACTTGTACTCATCTTATTGGTATTATGGTTTTTATAATTACAAGGCTTCATTCTTTTTTTTTTGCTGATTTTGGTAGGCTTCTACTTTTCTTTTTAGTATAAGCCGGGCTCTAGATAAATTTGATTTGGATGTACCTTCGGAAATTTCCAGTAATTTTCCAATTTCTTTATGGGTATAGCCGTCCAATACGTATAAGTTAAAGACCATTCTATACCGGTTTGGCAATTCCTGAATAATTTTTAATAAATAGGTAAGCGAAATGTCATCAGTGTTAATTTCTACTTCTATCCGTTCCGGAATTTCTTCGCTTACAAGGTTGAGCACATCTTTTTTTCTATAGGTCTGCAAAGCAGTATTTATCATAATTCGTTTCATCCAGCCTTCAAAAGAACCTTTAAATTTAAAATGGCCTATTTTATTAAAAATGGTAATGAAACCATTGTGTAAATTATCTTGAGCTTCCTGGTAATTTTTTGAATATTTAAGGCACAGCCCAAAAAGTTTACCGGAATAAATCTGGTAAACTTCGGCTTGTGCTTTTTTTTCTTGATTTTTACATCTATTTATGAGCTTTTTTAAACTCATACATTGGTTTTAGTTGGGATTTACTACCGGTATCGTTACTTCTTCAAAAATATCTTCATTGTTACTATCTTTACCTTTCCAGAATTTAAACAAATAGTCTTCTCGTTGTGATACGGAAACGTTAAATTCGTGCTCTTTTTCTATTATTTGTTCCGTACAAGTAGCATCCAGATTTTTTAAGGCTTCTATGGCCACCACTCTGGCAGTGTCTTGTTGCTGATAATACAGCCTGTAAAAACTATGACAACCGTCTGGTAAATCATAGGTAACTTTTAAAGCATGGGTTTCTCCATAGTTAAAGAACTCCGGAACTTCATAAGACTTTACGGGCAACACTACCACCACTATGTTGTCATTATCAGAATCTAAGCTACAAGAGACTAAGGTTAAAGTTAGCAATACTACGGTTATAACTCTTTTCATCATATTTGTTTTTTTTAATATTTATTGATTTTTCATTATGTAGATGTTTAGTTTTAATTTGGTTGCGTAAAATTACCGTATTTTTGACAAAATTTTTTTATTCTGGAAGAAGCTCTCTTTAATATCAACACTTCTGCTGAATTTGAACAATTGGCTCTTGATATATTTAATTATCAATATGAAAATACTCCTGTTTACAGACAATTTTGTGATTTTTTACATATTGATTGCAAAAATGTTGCCCAAATAGAAGATATTCCTTTTTTACCCATAGAGTTTTTTAAATCCAAAAGAATATTAACTACTCATCACAGCCCGGATACGGTATTTATCAGTAGTGGAACTACAGGCCAAAAACCCAGTAAACACTACGTAAGCAGATTAGAGCTTTATGAAAAAAGTTTTATAAACGGGTTTACACATTTTTACGGAGATGTAAAAGATTATACCTTTTTGGCTCTGCTACCATCTTATCTTGAAAGAAGCGGCTCTTCTTTGGTATATATGGTAGATAAATTAAAAAACTTTAGCAATAATACCAATAGTGGGTTTTACCTTAACAATTTAGGCAAATTAAAAAGCACTTTGCAAAAACTGGATGATGCGGGAGAAAAAGTTTTGCTGATAGGGGTTTCTTTTGCCTTAATGGACTTAGTAGAAAAATATAGGTTTAACCTAAAAAATACCATTATCATGGAAACCGGTGGTATGAAGGGTAGGAGAAAAGAAATCATAAGGCCGGAACTGCACGATAAGTTAAAGCGGGGTTTTGGGGTAAAAACTATTCATTCTGAATACGGAATGACAGAGTTATTAAGTCAGGCATACTCAAAAAAAGAGGGTTATTTTTCTTGTCCGCCCTGGATGAAAGTTCTTATTAGAGACCCCCAAAATCCTATACAGTTTTTAGATAACGGTAAAACCGGCGGTATAAACGTAATAGATTTAGCCAATATCTACTCTTGTAGTTTTATTGCTACTCAGGACTTGGGTAAATTACATCATAACGATACGTTTGAAGTATTGGGAAGATTTGATCATTCAGATGTTAGAGGTTGCAGTTTGATGGTCTAGTGTTAAGTCAAGTGTACTTTTAACCTGATTTCGATTAATATTGTGACCACAGCTTTCTTTTCACTTAAAAACCTTTGAAATATCTTGATATTTCTTCATGCTTTTAAGTACAAATTATATGTAGCATTATATATTAGACTTGGTATCATTATGTTACATCCTTACTCCAGTTCTATCTCACCCTCCAAAGCATCTTCTATTTGTTTTTGAAGAAACAGTAGATGAGCCTTGATCATGCGTTCAGAAATTTTTGGGGTAATGTTGTTCAAATCGTCTTGCAGGCTAAGTAAATAACTCAAAGCCAATGCTCTTACATCTGTATTAGTAGTGAGGCCTTGGGTAAGGATGGCCATAAGCCCTAATGTTCCTTTTTTGGCCTTAGCCGGTTTATACAAAGCAATTAAATTTTTTAGATACGCTTTTTGAATATGCCTTTGATAAACGGAAGGTTTAAAATTTTTACCGAGCTCCAAATCTTTCCAAACCATTTGGTAAATATCATCTAAATATTCCACGGGAGTATAAACTCCGGTAGAGTCATTTTCTATATCTTTTATAACAATTTTAGGCTTGGCATCCAATTTTTCTTTGATTTCCGAAATGGTATCGGTTTTGTATCTTTCGGCTATAAAACATATTCTGCTTACCAAACTGGGTGCCACAAGGCTTCCCATTACACTTTCCATTGTTTTTACAATATCCTCCTTAGTTTGAGGGGATTTTATTCTGTTGAGAATATCCTTGTCTAAAAGCCAGGTAGGTTCTGTAAAAATATGCTCTTGTAAAAAATGTAAGGCTGCTTTTTGTTTTTTCTTTTCTACCATTTCGTAAATATCACCTTCTTCCCTTACGGACTTAGGAGTTACATATATACCACCTATATTATTTTTTACGTGCATAATGTATCGGGTATATTGGTTGATAATTGAGGTATATAGCAATTTTAATTTTTTATAATCGCCATCAGTATTGTCTTTAGACCAATAGAGTAAATTAGGTAAAATCCGTTGTAAATTTTTTATCCCGTATTCACTTGCCAGAACAGCATTGTCACCCAAATCTTCTGCTTGCGAACGTGGGTCATAATCTCTACCTTCTCCACCAAACCAAAGCCTTGGATTTGCGGCTACTCTGTCTTCAATCATTTTACTGAGCATGTCTTTTTCTTCCTCTAATGACATTTCTTGCGAAAATTTAGTATATCCCCATAGAATAGCCCATTTGTCATAATCTCCAATTCTAGGCAGTAGATTGTGAAGAATGAGAGAATCCTGAGGCTGGGCTACATAATTAAAACGGGCATAATCCATAATGGATGCGGTATGGCCGTATTTGTCCAGATAAGTATTGCTACGCAAACTGTCTACGGGAGTAGCATAGCTGGCACCCATATTATGCCTTAAGCCCAGAGTATGCCCTATTTCGTGCGAGGCAACAAAACGAATAAGCCAACCCATTAGCTCATCGTCCAGTTCCATTCTTCTGGCTCTGGGATCTACAGCCGCAGTTTGAATAAAATACCAACTTTGCAATAGGCTCATAAGATTATGATACCATCCTACGTGCGATTCTAATATTTCTCCACTTCTGGGGTCAACAATATTAGGGCCGTAAGCATTTTTAAAAGGAGAGGCAAAATACCGTATTACCGAATATCTTGCGTCTTCCAGACTCATGGCACTATCTTTTTCAGGCCATGGTTTTGCCGTAATGGCATTTTTAAAGCCCGCAGCTTCAAAAGCTTCATTCCAATCTTTTACTCCCCATATTAAATGTGGTAGCCATTTTTTTGGCGTTGCCGGGTCTATATAAAACACGATTGGTTTTTTGGGCTCTACCAACTGGCCTATTCGCCAGGCTTCTAAATCTTCGTCTTTTGGCTCTAAACGCCAGCGATGGATAAAGGCTTCTTGCTTTACCTCTTGTTGGTCATCATCATATTCAAGGTATCCACTGGCAAAATATCCTACTCTTGGGTCGTATAATCTGGGCCGCATAGGCTTTTTGGGCAAGAGAACAAAGGAATTGTTAATCTCCAGAGTAACCATTCCTGATAGTACTGCGGCCGGCAATTCTCTGTAAATACTTTCTGAACCTACTTTGGCTTTATATGTTTTTACAGTTTTTATTTCTGTGTTAATGGGATAGGTATTAATTTCTTTTATAAAAGATTTGTTTCTGTCTAAGGAAATGAGTTTGTGCCTGTTTTTCTGTATTTTATTAAGGGTTAACAGATAATTATCACTGTTTAAAAATTCTGTAACTTCAAAGACAAATGCTCCGGTTGTTTCATGAGTGGCATTTATTTCAAAAGCTTCTGCTATAGGGGCTAAGTTAGAATTTTCTACTGCCCTTGCTATGGCATCGCCCTCCCTTGCCTTGGTAATAGAGGTTTTTACCCGTAATAAAATTTTATCGTTTGGAGCCTTTTCAAAAAACACTACTCGTTTTCCAATTTCTTCACCACCGTAATAGCCACCCATCTCGGGAGTTCTAATAAACCGGGATACTACTAATATTTCCCTGCCCAAAAGCTTCTTGGGTAGTTCAAAATAGTATTTGTTCTCTACTCGGTGTATTTTTATTAAACCGTTTTTTGTTATAGCATCTTTGGTAATAATTTTTCTGTAAGGTTCTATTTTTACTACCGTATCTATTTGAACAATTTGGTTTTTGTTCAAATGAATTTTTGGACTGAAAATCCCGCAGGAAACCATTACTAAGGAAAGAATAACAGAGAGAACAAAATATCTTGCCAATTTCATAATGTGATGATAGTGAATTAAAAAAAATTAAAATTTCTTAAGCTGAATTATTTATCTGGAGTTAAACCAATTTGTTTTAATGATATTCCGTTACTTAAAATTAAGTTTGTTTTTTGTGAACAGCTTATACCAACTCTAATATATAATGCTACATATAATTGGATAAATTCTCACTTCTACTGCGTTAAAAATACTCGCCATAGCTAAGGCTATATCTGCGTTTTTTGCCTTGTATAAGTGAAAATTCACACCCAAATCCAATTAGACTTGGTATTAGATTAGACTCTATTCTCTTTGCTGATAACTGTGTTGTATGCCGCAAAAACATACGCTTTGTTCTCAGACAAAATAATGGCATCAATAATCCTATAAATTAAAAAAAGAAATCTAAAGCAATTTTTAATTTTTTAAATAAAATTCAATCCCGTCCTAATTATTTTTATAAAGCTGCCGTAATTCGTCTATTTTAGTGGCATCGATAAGGTTTTTACTGTTAAGGGGATTATATTTTTTTAGATAAGTCTGGATTTTTTTTTTAAAAATACTCAAAAGATAAAATTCATCATTTTATTGAGTAATTTTGAGGTGGAAATGGTATTAGGACATTATTAATGAAAATTAAATAAATAACAAAAAAGCCCGATGGCTGACCATCGGACTTTGAATAGATTTTTTGTAAATATTGTTGTTTTACTCTACAATAAATTTACCGTTCATCATGCTGTAATGTCCGGGAAAACTACAAATAAAATCATAAGTTCCGGCAGCCGGTGCATCAAAGGTGATACTGGTTTCTTCACCTCCGCCCAATAATTTGGTATGAACTACAATTGCATCAGTATCAGCAGGAATGTAGTCGTTGTCTTTTGCTGCTATAGCTTTTTCTGCAAAGGCAGGAATATCTGTTCCGGGTTTTAATAATACCCAGTTGTGGCCCATTACAGATTTATCCATTTCACCTACGTGTTTTAAAACTAAAGTAACCTTTTGGCCAGCTTTTACTTTAAATTCAGATTTATTGAATTTCATTTGGTCATCACCTTCAATTTCCAAAGTTACAGCATCGGCATTTTCATTAGTGGTAGCAGTGTTTTCTGTTTTAGTTTCCACAGTTTCTTCTGTAGCTGCAGGTTCTGTATCTTTTTCCTCTTTTTTGTCAGATTTACAGCTCATTATAAAAAGAGCAGAAAGCATTAGTAATAGTGTTATTTTTTTCATTTTTTGTGTGTTTAAAAATTTGGAGGCTAATGTACAAAAAATTTTAACTAAAAAATAAATTAAAAGAAATTTATTATTGTAAGACCATTTAGAAGGTACATCCGCCAAACCCCAATTGCGTTACACATTTGTACAAAAGAGATAAAAGGAGGGCAAATAAAAGGTAGATGTTTTTCGTTTAGAAAATTAAAAAATTCCTGTTCTCTTTTACTCCGGTTTTTGATAAACTCTGACATAATCAACTATCATCCGTTGGGGAAAAATGCTATTGTCTATACCTTTTTGGCCTCCCCAGCTACCACCAACAGCTACGTTTAATATAAGATAAAATTTGTGGTCAAAAGGCCATTCGGCAGTAGTTTTATGCTCATTTTCTATATGGTTATAGACTACTCCGTCTAACATAAAGTCTATTTTTTCGGGTGTCCATTCAATGGCAAAAACATGAAATTCATCATTAGGATTTTCTATAAAAACAGATTTGCCTTTTTGAGTACCAATTATATGGTTGTACGCCTTAGTATGTATGGTGCCGTGAATGGTGTCATTATCATATCCCACATGTTCCATAATATCTATTTCACCACTTTCCGGCCAACCTATTTCTTTTATGTTTTCACTTAACATCCATATAGCCGACCACATGCCACGTCCCTTTGGCAATTTGGCTCTAACTTCAATATAACCGTACTTCCACCCCGCAAGGCCTTCGGTTTTGAGTCGTGCAGAAGTATATTGAGCAGTATCAATTTTTGCTTTGTATTCTTGCCAGGTATTTAATAGTTCATTGTTTTTAAAATTATCATTGGCAATTTTTTCTTTATGAGCTTCAATGATTAAATTTCCATCTTTTACCCTTGCATTTTTGAGGCTGTCTGTATAATACTGTTCTTCCTGATTGGCTATAAAACCGTAATCATATGTCCATTTCTTAGGATTGGGTTTTCCGTTGTAATTAAATTCATCGCTCCAGACCAATTCGTAGCTTTTATTAGTTAAATGATTATTGGCCAATTCAAACAGTAATTCAGGTTCATTAGTAGTTATAAAATCAAATTCCTGATTGAGTAAATTGATTAAATCTTTTTTGTTATTTACAGTCCAGGCATTTAAAGTTAAACCCAATTCTCTGGCTTCTGTAACCCAGGCGGGATTCTCATTAAATACTGAAAAATGATAGTCCAATCCGGCAATACCGTCTGCTTTGAGTTCTGCAGGTGATTTTTCCCCGGTAAGGTATTGGGTATGCAATTTAGGATTGATGTTAAGAAGGCTTAAGAGGATATTATAATCAAAACTAATATAAGAAGAGATATAATCTTCGGCATTAAGTTCCTTAACTAAATTCAACGTTTTTGCGGCAATTGCTGCTCCACGTTCTTTTGAGGAAGCAGGTTTTAGTTCACAAACCAAACCGGTGGAGGTGTTATTTTCCATCCCAGCTTGAATATACGCTTTTAATGTGGGTAAATCTTCGCCATTTGAAAGTTTGTTTTTGTTCAAAGTTTTATAATTATTATCCTCAATGGCTAAACCAAAATAATCCGAATCATGATTTACCACCAATATGCTGTCAGCTGTCATCCTTACATCAAATTCTGAACCGGTACATCCCAATGCTATGGCGTGCCTTAAAGAAGCAATCGAATTTTCGGGTAGATTTTTAGTCTTCCAAGCTCCGCGATGGGCTACAACCACATTGTTTGCGTATGTAATCTCCTCTTTCATTTCTTGATTATTACAAGCACTTAAACCGGTAATAACCAATATAATAATAGATAAATAATACATAGCTTCGGTTTTTAAATTATTTTCATTAATCGTTTGTAAAGTTTTTTGCATGCCTAAAAGTTTCAAGGTTGTTAATTCTTTAGTGCCGATTTCATTTTTTTTAAATATATACAACTCCAGACACGGTTTTTTACCATTATGCTATCTGTTTTTTGGTTGTATTTTATCACATTTTTGTTAGACTTACAAAAAGCGATTAAGAAATGGCCATCATCAACCCTGCCGCCAAAATAGCCCCTGCAATAGGGCCAAATACAGGTATCCAGGCGTACCACCAGTTGTTAGATGCTTTGTTTTTTATGGGTATTAAAGCATGTATAATTCTGGGCCCGAGATCTCTGGCCGGATTAATGGCGTAGCCTGTGGTACCACCAAGCGATAGGCCAATAGACCAAACTAACAAGGCTACCGGTAATGCTCCAAGTGAACCTAAGCCAATAATAGTCTCGGGCTCTGTAAGTGTAGCATCCGTAAAATATAATATGGTAAAAATAAGTACAAATGTGCCTATGGTTTCGCTAAAAAAATTGGCACCGGTACTTCTTATGGCCGGAGCAGTGCAAAATACGGCTCGTTTGGTATCTGCATCTTCTGTAATTAAAAAATGATGGCGGTATAAAATCCAAGTTAATAATGCACCCAACATAGCACCCAACATTTGAGCCAAAATATACATAGGTACTTCTGCCCAAGGAAATCTTCCCGCCGCTGCCAGCCCTATACTTACAGCAGGATTGATATGTGCTCCACTATATGGGCCGGCCACTACTACTGCAACATATACGGCCAAAGCCCAGCCGGTAGTAATGAGTATCCAGCCACCGCTGTTTCCATAAGTTTTATTGAGGGCTATATTGGCCACTACACCACATCCCAACAATATAAGAATTGTAGTGCCTACTATTTCTGCTATAAAAGGTGTCATATTTTTTTAGTTTTAGGTTGATTTTTTAAAAATGGGCCACGGCAGAAATTGCTTTGTGCCATCCTTTAATTAACTTTTTCATTTCAGATTGGTCTGATGTCGGTTGAAATGCTTTATCTACTTGCCAAATGTCTTTAATTGTATCGGTACTTTCCCAATATCCAATTGCCAAGCCGGCCAGAAAAGCGGCACCCATGGCTGTGGTTTCTACTACTTTGGGTCTTACGGTAGTAGCATTGAGCACATCGGCTTGGAACTGCATCAATAAATTATTTACCGTAGCCCCACCATCTACCCGAAGTTCTTTGATTT
>PDQE01000038.1 GCA_002747735.1 Flavobacteriales bacterium
GGTATTATTTAGGAAACTATTTGTCTTTTTTGCGATTGTTTGGCATTTGGTTATTTTGGATGTCTGGCCAACGTTTTTTCCCTCGATATTTGAATTATATTGATATTAAGACCTTTTTAGAACCTCGTTCAGCACTCTTAATAAATCTGCAGACGACAGAAAATGGTTGTATTGAAAAATAATTTCATAGTCAGTATTTAAAATACAAAGCGTAGGGTAAGATACTTTGCTGTTAATAGACCCTAATTGTTCTGCGAGCTCGTGTATGCCTGTGTTACTTCCTGTAGGTTGGTATTTAAAGGTGTGTCCGTTAAAAGTAATGTCTTGCCTTTCTTCTCCATTGAGGTAAGCAAACCAAAACTTTTCATTTAATAGCTTAATTACTTTTTTATCTTTAAAAGTGGTATTTTTCATCAATTGACAATACCTGCACCAATCTGTATGAATAAATACTACGATGTTTTTCTTTTCTGTTTTTTGCAGGCTGTCAAGTTTTGTAAATGAAAAGGACTGTAATTGTCCAAAAACCGATAGCGGCAGTGCTATTGCTGCCAATAGTATCGTTTTTTTTAATCTTTTTTTAATCTTCTTCATTTACTAAAAAACTACTTTTGATATTTAACAAAATATCTTTTATACAGATATTTTTTGTGGGCTTGTCTAATATTCCGTTAAGTTTTAGACAAGCCCACAGTTTTTTTGTTAGAGCTTGTGGGTAATTTGTATTATCTTAAATTATATCTAAGCCCTAAAAAACCTCTAATTCCCTGGTTGGGAGCAAATACATAAGAAGGGTCAAAACTTTCATCAAAAGGAGTAAAAGAACCTGCAATACTATTAGCGGGTGGGGTATAGTTTAATAAATTTTTTACACCGCCATATATTTCCCATTGATTGTTAAATCTTTTTGTAAGTTGGATGTTTTGAAGGCTCCACCAAGGAGAATACTCAGGTCGGGTATCTGAATCTCCCAACAGCGGCAGACGCATCGGGCCATACAGGTTTCCGGTGTAGTCAACTGTAAGGTCAATAGAATTGAACTTGTATCCTACACTCCATACCCCTGAAAACCGCTCGGTAAGTATTTGTCTGAATCTCTTTCCATTCTCCTCTACGGATACATCCATCAGGGTTCCTCCTGCCAGTATTTTTAAGCCGTTACTCCAGGCCAGATCAATGTTTAAGGAAATTCCTTTAGACACAGAGAAACCGTCTAAATTGCTGTAAATAACTTTATTTGAATCAGTCTCGTAATCTGGCAAAATTTGGTTGTTAAAGTAGGTGTAGAAAGCTGTGGCATCCAGACCTATAAACAATCCTTTTGGGGTGTATATTTTTTTTACAAAATTAATGTTTCCATTCCAGGAGGTTTCCGGTTCCAATTCATCTTCAAACACTACGTCTCTTGCTCCGGTAAGGGCTGCATGGTCTTCGGTAAATACGTTGGCCACCCTGTATCCGTTGCCTGCACTCAAGCGTAAGATATTATTCTTGTTGGCCGATGTCCATTTGTAATTTATCCTTGGCGTAAATATGTTGCCGTGTAGGCTATTATAGTCATAACGCAAGCCAAGAAGTAATTTGTTTTGGTCATTAAAAACTATTTCATCTTGTACAAAAATCCCCGGTAAGTGTGTAATAGATGGTTGGTTTTCCGGGTTAGCGGTATCTGTGTTAGCTGTTACAGGCGTATTGTCATCATAATAGGTATAACGGTATGCTACGCCTGTTAGTAAGTCGTGTTTGCCCATGGTCTTGTTCCAAGTAAATTGGCCAAAGCCAATGTATTGGTCAGCTAAGTATTTGGTGTTCCCATATACTGAGTTTTGATTGTGGCCATTTGCACTGAACTGAAAGTTAATATTTTCTGTTGTTGGGAGCTGGTAAATACCAAATGCTTCCCAACGACTGGTGTATATGCTTTCTCCGTATATTACACTTCCACCTCTATATTGCTTAGACCAGTTCATTTCGCCACCCCATCTGTCCTCATATACGTATCGCCCTGCAATAGTAAACACTTTGTTGTTTTTTCTGTGGATATTAATTTTATTAAAGATAGAGATTCTGTCTTGCAAGGTTACATCTGTAAAATTATCATTGTTGTTATCAATAGGGTTTTGATAATTAAAGTAGTTTACCCCGAGTAATGATTCTGTTTTTTTACCCAAATTGTATTTTACACCTAAATCTGTATTTACTTCGCCCCAGCCCGTAGTAAAGACATCTGCCGATAAAACGGGTGCATTGCTTGGTTTTTTTGTAATGATATTCACAAGACCACCAACCGCTTCACTACCATAGAGTGTTGATGCAGAGCCTTTAACAATCTCTACGCGTTGAATAAGCGATTGTGGAATTCCTGTTAATCCATATACGGTGGACAGTCCGCTGACTATAGGCATTCCGTCAATCAAAATCATTGTATATGGCCCTTCTAAGCCATTGATGTGAATATCGCCCGTATTACATACATTACAGTTGAGTTGTGGACGAACACCGTTTACATTTTGTAAGGATTCAAAAATAGAAGGTGTTGGATTGGCTTTAAAAAAAGTGGGGCTGTACACTTCCACCGGCACGGGGCTTTCTAACTTAGACACTTCTTTCATGGTTCCGGAAATTACAACTTCATCCAATGTAGAATTGTCTTCGGTTAATTCAAAGTTTAGTACTGCATTTTCATTTGCTTTAAGGGTAATTATTTTTTTTTCTTTGTTAAATCCAATAAATGAAACAATTACAGTGTACGTTCCGGGAGGAATATTTTTTAAAATAAATTTCCCTTCATTATCAACTGACGAGCCCAGTTGGGTGCCTTTTAAATATACATTGGCAAATTCTACAGGTTCATTATTAGAAGTTACTTTTCCGGATAATCTTGCGGTTTGAGCCTGTATGAAGATACTTATAAGTAAAAGTGTTGCCGTTAGTAGCGATTTTTTGTTGTATTTATTCTTTATCATAAAAGTTGTTTGTAAATGTTTTGGCTGCAAAACTACAATGTTAGTTTATTCTAACAAAATTATTTTTAAAATATTTTATGATTGTTAGATGGAATTTTGTGCCGGATTGTTATTTTTGTAATATGAACTCACGAGTAGAAGAGAACTATTTAAAGGCTTTGTTTTCCTTGTCTGTGGACAACAAAGGAGAAGTAAATGTGAATGACCTTTCCAAGCACTTAGATATAAAAATGCCTACGGTTACCAGCATGATGAAAAGACTTGCGGCTAAAAAGTTGGTTCATTATGAAAGTTACAAGCCTCCACGGCTTACGGAAGAAGGAAAAAGGGAGGCGGCTTTAATTATTCGAAAACATCGCCTTACCGAGATGTATCTGGTAGAAAAGATGGGCTTTGGCTGGGAGCAGGTTCATGAAATAGCAGAGCAGATAGAGCACATTAAATCGCCCGAATTTTTTGCTAAAATGGACGAACTGTTGGATTATCCAAAATTAGATCCCCACGGCTCACCTATCCCTGACAGAGAGGGGAAAATGGTCTGGAAACAATATAATAAACTGAGTGAATGCCAACAGGGAGATACTGTAAAAATGGTTGCTGTAATTAATACTTCTGATGAATTTTTAACATTCTTAAATAGCAGGGAAATACATCTGGGGGTGAAAATGAACATAAAATCTGTTGAATTGTTTGACCAGACAATGCTTGTAAGCTATGATAAACACGCTTCTGAAATGTTGAGCCACAAAGTCTGTGAAAGACTGTTAGTAGAAAAGGTGTAAATTTCTGTTTGATTTTACCGTTGTTTGCAAAGTGCCAATTTATCCAATTATATGTAGCATTATATATTAGAATTGGTATAATACATTCTGTCAGGCTTTGTTTATCTCATCTTTTGTTTCTGATTAGCCCAAAAACCAAAACTGTTGCATAAGCCCACATTAACCAAGAACCAAAAGTAGCTCCGTCTGTTTCCGGTAGATTTGGAAATACCAAAGCAAAAAACTCAATACAAAAAGTGTCAAATATCATTCCCGGAAGAACCATTATTGCAGCAGATTTAACTGCTTGTAGTTTGTTTAATTTAAACTTATTGAAAACCCAATTGGTAACAAATCCGAAAAAAGGAATTACCATTAGATAAAGCCCAATCAGTATTACTGCATTATCAGTTAGAAAAAAATATTGTCCTGCAACCCTAAATGCAATTGTAGCCAAAAGCCAAATTATAAATCCTATAAATAGGCTAAAAAATTTGTAATTCATTTTTTATTTTTTTTCAAATGTGCTATAACGGTTGGGTTAGGGGTTCCGTAGTATTTTCTTATGTTTTTTTAGTAAGCCTAAATTTTTTTGGTTCGTTTTTTTATCAATGTGTCCCAAAGAACATACTCTAATTTTGAGAGCGATAACTCCATTCCTTCCGTTGTATAACTTTAAAATTAAGTGAACTCTTTGGGTTTGATTTTTTTTAATTATTCTAAAGGTAAGCAATTTGCTGATTTTAGAAAATTTATTTCTAAACTTTTTAAAGATGTCTTCGTTTTATTATGGATGAATTGTAATTTAAAAGCTTATTTTATTAATTTCTAAACAGTTTATTATGAAAAGATTAAATGATTCAATGTTTTCTAAGGTAGCACTAGAGAAACAGGATTTTAGCTTAATTAAAAGGAAGTCAAATGTGTCCAATAATTTATGAATTACCAGTATGGTGTGAGGTATGTCAACACTGGTATACTGATGAATCTCCTGATGTAGGTGATTGTTAGTGTCCTAATCTTTTTTAAATTTGATATATTTTATATGTTTAGTTTATAAATTAAAGTCTATTACGAATGAAATATGTAATGGTTTTTTTCTTTTTAGTTTTATCTATACTGTCTTGTAGAAAGAATAAGAAAGATTTAATAAATAATAAAATCATATACAACGAATTAATAAGAGAGGCAAAACAATTTTATCGCTTAAATGACTATTCTAAGGCGGCAGATAAATATGAAAAAGCATTTAAACTTATTGGAGGAATTAACAATACTAAAGATGGTTATAATGCGGCTCGTTCGTTTGTATTAGCAGGGGATAATGAAAAATCTTTTAACTGTCTTTTTGAATTAACAAAATCTGAATTGAATTATGATAGTTATGATTATATCATATCTGATACTATTTTTAAACCTTTGCATAGGAGTACGTTATGGAATAATTTAATTTCAAAAATTAAGGATAATAAAGAGAAAAATGAAAAAAATTATGATAAATTACTTGTAGCATTATTTGATACAATATTTAACGAAGATCAAAAATATAGAAAATCTATAGATTCAATCAAGAATAAATTTGGAATGTATTCTCCACAGTTAAAAAAACACTGGGAAACAATTCATCGTAGAGATTCAATTAATTGGAAAAAAGTAAAAATGATTCTTGATGAGTATGGATGGTTGGGAAAAGATAAGATTGGAAAGCAAGGTAATAATACTTTATTTTTAGTTCTTCAACATGCAGATATCGATTCACAGATAAAATATTTACCCATGATGAAAAATGCTGTCAGAAAAGGAAATGCAAAGCCTACACACTTAGCGTTGTTAGAAGACAGAGTTTCAATAAAGTTAAAGAATAAACAAATATATGGTAGTCAGTTAATGAGTAAACCAGATGGAAGCTATTATGTTTTACCAATCATTAATCCTGAAAATGTTGATAGAAGAAGGGCAGAAATAGGATTAAATAACATGGCAGATTATCTAAGTAATTGGAATATGACATGGAGTGTGAGTCAGCATCTTAAGATGATAGATAGTATTGAAAGAAAGAAAAATGATATTGATTTTAAGTAATTCGGAGCGTGAAACAACTACAGATACTGTAATGCAATGGATTGAATATCTAGGAGGTAAGATTTTAATGTGTAATGGAGATAATATGATTAAAATGAATACTAGTATATTTATTGACAGGGAATTAAGTGCAAAAATAACATATATAACAATGAAGATATCAATATGATTTGGTTTAGAAGATATAAATCGGGGAGAGTGTAAATTGAACTCGTTTAAACTTTTTCTATTTGCTAAAAACTTCTAATTTTTGCTTAAACCCAAAAAATTTAAACGAGTTCATTACCCAAGTAGAGATGATTCTAACAACCAAGATTATCTAAGATATGAAGTCCATAAATCAAATAACTTAAAGTCTTTTATAATTTACTATTAGAGTGCTTTACTGAATCAAATAAACAAATATCTTCTTCATCGGGAGTGTAAACAAACTTTATTCTTCTTTACACACAGGAACCATTACAGCTTCTAAATCAGGATCTTTCATGTTTTTATCTAATGGAAATATAGGCCTAACAACTCTTTTATATTCAAGCCTTTCTATATCTTGATCAACCCCGCCCGGTGTTAAGGCCATTATCCAATCTGCTCGCATATTGTATAACTCCGGAACTAAATATCCTATTTTTACAACTACTATATCTGTTTCTCTTGGTTTTAAATTAAGATTAGTAAAGTCTTTTTCATGGTGATAAGGTTTACGTTTTTTTGTGACTATTACATAAACGTTTCCAATTTTAACCACAACTTCTGTTTCAGCATCTTTATCGCCATGATTTATACTATAAACAGTTCCTGATAATAGAATAGGTGGAGAATAACGGTCATCCACTAAGGCCCCTGCATATTCTGTAACTTTGCCTCCTATTCCTGCTTTAACAGCTTTTTCTACAAATTTAGCTCCCGGTATCGATGCATATATGAGTGATGGCCCGTTTTTTAACTTAAATTCCGGACGCTCCAAAATTTTGTTCAGCGTCCAAGTTACATCACCGGCTCCTCCTGCTGTTGGATTATCTCCCATGTCGCTAATTATAAAGGGGCGTTTTGTACTGCTAACAGCCATATTTAAACATTTATCTAAAGTTGCTACAGGAGCAACAAATTCAAAATCATTTCTTACATCCCAAAAATGCTTTGCTAATTTTTCTGCCGTATTTTTAACCTTTTGTTTGTTGTCTCCTGTAACCATAACAGCTGCTCGGTTTCTAGGCTCATCTGCCCAAGCATAACCCACCCAAATAGAAGCATCTAAAACTCCTTCTTGAGAAGAAACATCTTCTAATTGTGCATATAAGCTTTTGGCAGGCTCAATCCTAGTGCTGGTTTTTTCGCCGGGAAGTAAGATAGGTACAGGTATCCAGGCCTTATATTTTGGTTTGCCTTTTCCGTTTTCCAGTCTTTTTAAAAGATTTTCAACAGCTCTTTGTTTAGATTCCATAGCATCTTCATGCGGAGCAAGACGATAACAAGTGATTAAATCTAAGTTTTTAGCAAGTCTCTTTGAAACATTACCGTGTAAATCCATACATGTAGAGATAATAGCTTCTTTTCCTATTACCTTTCTAATGCGTTCAACAAAATCGGCTTCAGGATCGTCTAATCCTTGTACACTCATAGCTCCATGTAATTCTAAATACATGGCGTCATAAGGAAGGTTTTCTTTTAACATTTTAAGCGTTTTATTAACCAAAGACTCATATGCCTCACGAGAAACAATGCCTCCCGGAATAGCTTTGGCTCTCATTGTTGGAAACCAAACAGCTCTTTTTAAATTCTCTGAACCTTCTTGTAGAAACGGGTAATAATTTAAAAGATCGGTTCCGTATAAAGTGTGGAAAGCATCTTCTTGGGCAACTGCAGGGGAAAACGTGCTCGATTCTATGCCAAGACCGGCTACTGCAATTCGAGGTAGTTTTTTTTCGGTTTTACAACTTAATAATAAAACTAAAATTGAAAGAAAAGCAATATTTTTTTTCATTGTTTTTAAAGTTTTAATGATTGTGTTTTTTAATATATTATTTGTTTAGTATTTACACTAATTTTTTTACTCTGTTAACATCAATCTCTTTAATTTCTAAAGCCTCCTGTTTCTCTATATCAGAATATAAAATCGCATTTTACAACTGCAGTTTATACGTAATTTTACACTTAACTTTTCATATTTAGAGATTGATATGAGTGCCTACAAATTTAGTAAAAGCACAATATAAGTCCAATTAGTAAATGCAATTTTTAGGCGGAGTAGCAGAATAATTTTTTTAAAATTCTAAGACAAAGTAAAAATATGAAAAAGGGAGTTTATTCTTATGTGAATCTCTTTTGAATATTGTATATAGTTTAATTTGACAATACAATGCAATCGTGCGATAGCAGAGTCAGATCTAGACTATTCACAAGGTGATAGGCTTAATGTTAAGTAGCTGAATATAATTAAAGTGAAGTAAGCTGGTGTAACCTTATATAAATAATTCCGGTTAAATACTGCTGCCGTACAATAACAATTTTTAAACTACTACGTTATAGATATTTTATATTAATGAACAAATTTGAGCCATTTTTTAAGAAATGGAAAAAGTCAGGATGAGTTCAACGTGCAAAGTATAATGGTGTTTTTAAGTAAAAAAAAGTGAAAATGAAACCAACCCAACCTCAGATTACTATTATTTTAATGGTAATGATGTTATTGTTTACAGTCGTATCCCAAGCTCAAAATGACTGGCTGATAGACAATACTAAATACGAAGCCCAAATTTTTAACAAAGGTGAAAATGTAGTGCGCTACGGTAGAATATCGCAATGAAATGACCGGTGAAACCATGCTCAGAAGCATAAAGCCGGAAGCGGAAGTAAACATAGACGGAAAAATATACGCCGTGGGCGGACTAACCGGTTTAAAAGAACACGGTTACCTGAAAAACGAATGGCTTGATAATTTAATATCGGATAAAAATGCCTTTCAGTTTGATGGTTACCGAAGCCAGCCCATTGAGAAAAAGATAAAATGGAGTAAAAATAAAGAATTTAATCTGGCTACTAAGGGCTATGCCACGGGCCGGGAAATAATTATGGAATACCGCCATAAATCTCCGGAGATGAAAAAAGTCCGCATTTACGTGCATTATGAAATCTACAATGGTATTCCGCTTATTTCCAAATGGATAACAATTGAGAATAAAAGCGATAAGGCTATTAGCATAGACGGATTTAAAAGTGAAATTCTCGCTTTTCCGGAACTCGAAAATCCGGTGAGCAGCCCTGAAAATTGGTTACGCCCTAATTTGCATGTAGAAAGTGACTACGCTTTTGGTGGTTTTTCGGCTGAGACGGCCAATCAAACCATTTTTTATGAAAAAGATCCGGAATATACTTCGCAGGCCAACTATAAAATGGAAACACCTTGTTTGCTGGAGAGCAAATTAAAAGTTGGCCCGGCTCAAAAATTAGCTCCAAAAGAGCGTTTTGAAAGTTTTCATACTTATGAGTTAATTCTTAACGGTACTGATAGGGAAAGAAACAGTTTGAGCAAAAGAAAAATGTACCGATTACTGGCTCCTTGGAGTACTGAAAACCCCATTTTTATGCACTTAACAACCACAGATTCTACCAAAGTTGTAAAAGCCATAAATCAATGTGCCGAAACCGGCTATGAAATGGTTATCTTAAGTTCTGGTAGTGGCCTTAATATGGAAGATACAACGGCGGTAAACATTCAGAAATTTAAAAATCTGGCTGATTATGCTCATAGTAAAGGTATTAAATTAGGAGGGTATTCCCTCTTCTCTAATCGGAAAATTAGTGATAAAGTTGATGTTATTGATAAAAATACCGGAAAACCAGGTGGGGCTAAATTTGGCAATGCCCCTTGTTTGGCTACAGAATGGGGTAAAAACTATTTTGAAAAACTAAAATATTTTTTAGAAAAGACCGGTTTTGATATGTTGGAACACGGCAGTTCTTATTCCGGAGATTTTTGTGCCTCTACCAGCCACAAATACCACAAAGGCTATGAAGATTCTCAATGGGCACAATGGAAAATGGCCACTGATTTTTATCATTGGTTAAAAGACAAAAGAATTTACCTAAATGTTCCGGACTTCTATTACCTGAAAGGTTCTAACAAATGTGGTATCGGTTATCGGGAGGCTAATTGGTCTTTGCCCAAAGAACAACAGATTATTTTGGGACGTCAGAATATTTACGATGGTACATGGGAAAAGACACCGTCTATGGCCTGGACATTTGTTCCGTTAACGGAATATAACGGCGGTGGGGTAGAAGCTATCTTAGAACCTTTAGATAAAAATTTAGATGTTTATAAAGCACACATGGCACAAAATTATGGTGCAGGTGTACAGGCTTGTTATCGCGGTTCCAGATTATACGATACGGAAAAAACCAAAAAGCTGGTCATTGAGCAAATTAAAAACTATAAAAAATATAGGGAAATCCTCAACTCTGATATTGTCCACTTACGTAGGCCGGACGGTAGAAATTGGGACGGATTTTTGCATGTTGATGCAGATAATAAGGAAAAAGGATTTTTAATGGTGTTTAATCCAACTTCAGAAAAAATAGAAGAAGTA
>PDQE01000039.1 GCA_002747735.1 Flavobacteriales bacterium
TTTCTTCTTTTTGCCATAAATTTCCCGAAATCTCCTCGTAATATCTGGATATTACTCGAAAATTTCATAAAATTTCTAATCAAAAATAAAGAAAGCTGTGGTCACAATATTAATCGAACTCAGGTTAATATGATAATTTTTGAATGCGTTTATAACAAAAAAGCCCCTGAAAAGAGGCTTTTGAAATTTTACTTTTGAGCATTTTTTGCTTCTATGCTCAGGGTAGCATGCGGCACCAACCTTAATCGCTCCTTCTTAATTAGTTTACCGGTAACCCTGCAAATGCCGTATGTTTTATTCTCTATTCGCAACAGGGCATTTTTTAAATCTCTGATAAATTTCTCCAAACGTAGGCGATGTATCATCAGTACCATTATTACTGTCATTCATATAGGTACTTTTAATCATGGCCAAATCCTCTTCTGCCGTGGCAATCTTTTTTAAGATAATTTCTTTAAATTCTTGCAATTCGACATCACTATATTTTGTTTTTTGCTCCGTCATTTTTCAATAAATTTAGATGGCCTGCTCAGTTCGCAGGAACTATTAATAATTTTGTATTCACTTTGTCAAAGACAATTTCTGTACCATTGGCTACATCGTCTTCTAAAATCAAGTCTTTAGTTAAAGTCTCGTTTTTAATATACTCTTTGTTATCCAAAATAGCATCATCTATAATGCCATCTTTTTTAACTTTTAAAGTAATTTTATCAGTAACTTCTAATCCTGATTCTTTTCGCAAGTTCTGAATTCTGTTGACCAGCTCTCTGGCTATTCCTTCTTTCCTAAGATTATTTGTTATAGTAACGTCTAAAGCCACCGTTAAATTGCCTTGATTGGTAACTAACCAGCCCGGAATATCTTCTGAATTGATAATTACTTCATCTAACCCTAAATTTACAAATTTTTCCGGTAATTGTAAAGTAATTTCGCCCTCATTTTCTATTTTTACAATGTCTTCTTGTGATAATTTATTCACAGCTCCGGCAATCAACCGCATATCTTTGCCGTATTTAGGACCCAAAACTTTATAATTAGGCTTTATATTCTTTACCAATATACCCGAGGCATCATCTATTAATTCAATTTCTTTCACATTTACCTCGGACTTAATAAGTGAAGCCACCGCCGTAATGTCTTCTCTGTCACGCTGGTTTAATACCGGAATCATTATGCGTTGTAAGGGTTGCCTTACTTTAATCATCTCTTTTTTACGCAAAGACAAGACCATAGAGGCTATTTTCTGTGCCTTTTGCATTTTTCGTTCTAAATCAATATCTATCAGACACTTATTTGATTTCGGGAAAAATGTAAGATGAATTGAATCAGCATTTTCTTTTTCCGTAACCGCATTTAAATCTTTAAACAATTGATCAGAGAAAAACGGGGCTACCGGTGCACTCAATTTTGATACTTCAATTAAGCAGGTATATAATGTTTGGTATGCTGATAATTTATCCTGCTTATCGACAGTATTATTTTCACTGACCGGTTTCCAAAAACGCCTTCTGCTTAGACGAACAAACCAGTTGCTTAAATTTTCCGTTACAAAATATTGTATGGCCCGGGTAGCTTTGGTAGGCTCGTATTGGTCATAATATACAGTTACTTTTTCAATTAAAGTATTTAATTCAGAAAGTATCCATCGATCTATTTCCGGCCTTTTGTTTATATCAATATCGCTTTCGGAATAATTAAAACCGTCAATATTAGCATACAATGCAAAAAAGGAATAAGTATTATAAAGCGTGCCAAAAAATTTTCTCCGCACTTCATCTACACCCTCTAAATCAAATTTGAGATTATCCCAAGGATTGGCATTGGATATCATATACCAGCGGGTGGCATCGGCTCCATAATTCTTCATTGTCTCAAAAGGGTCAACGGCATTTCCCAGTCGTTTGGACATTTTTTTACCGTTTTTGTCTAAGACCAAACCATTGGAAACCACATTTTTATAGGCAATTTGATCAAATACTAATGTACTGATAGCGTGTAGTGTATAAAACCAACCTCGGGTTTGGTCAACCCCTTCTGCAATAAAATCTGCAGGATAAAACTTATGGGCATCAATTAAATCCTTATTTTCAAATGGATAATGCCATTGTGCGTAAGGCATAGACCCCGAATCAAACCAAACATCTATCAAGTCGCTTTCCCGAAACATCTTTTTACCTGATGCCGATACCAAAATAACCTCATCCAAAATATTTTTATGCAAATCTATTTTGTCATAATTCGCATCGCTCATATCTTCAACATCAAATTCCGAGTACGGGTCATTCTGCATGAATCCCGCTGTTATGGCTTTATCTATTTCGGATTTTAATTCTTTTACCGAGCCTATTATAAGTTCTTCGGTTCCATCTTCCGTACGCCAAATAGGCAAAGGAATGCCCCAAAATCGGGAACGTGATAAATTCCAGTCATTAGCATTTTGCAACCAGTTGCCAAACCTACCTTCACCGGTAGATGCCGGTTTCCAGTTTATTTTTTGATTTAATTTATGCATCCTGTCACGAACTTCGGTTACTTTTATAAACCAAGAGTCCAGCGGATAGTAGAGAATGGGTTTATCGGTACGCCAACAATTAGGGTAACTGTGTTTGTATCTTTCTGCTTTAAAGGCCCGGTTTTTTTCTTTCAGTTTTATGACTATTTCTACATCAACAGACCTTTTGGGTGCCTGGCCATCTTCGTAGTATTCATTCTTTACGTATTTCCCGGCGAGTTCAGCCATTTCCGGCCTGAATTTCCCTTGTAAATCTACCAGTGGAACAGGATTATCATATTTATCCAACACCAGCATTGGTGGCACTTCCGGAACAGCTTGTTTGGCTACCAATGCATCATCTGCCCCAAAAGTAGGAGCCGTATGCACTATACCCGTACCGTCTTCTGTGGTAACAAAATCACCCGCTATTACCCTAAAAGCATTTTCGGGATGTTGATAAGGCAATGCATAAGGCAACAATTGTTCATATTTAATACCCACAAGATCAGCTCCTTTACATTGAGCTACAATCCTATAGGGAATAACTTTATCGCCTTGTTTATACTCTTCTAATTGTGCTATTGTATCTACTTCTTTAAATTTTCCGGAAAACTGCTCACTTACTAAGTTTTTAGCTAATATTACATTTATCGGTTTAAAGGTGTATTGATTGTAAGTGGATACCATTACATAGTCAATTTTATTTCCAACTGTTAATGCAGTATTAGAAGGCAAAGTCCAAGGTGTTGTAGTCCAAGCGAGGAAAAAGATTTCCTCACGGCTCATAACTTCTAAAGAATCCCCCAGACCAAATGCTTTTTTAATAGTATTTTCGGCCCCTACCTCAGAGTTTAAGAGGGTTTTAAACATAGCTACCACTGTGGTATCCGTAATATCCTGATAAGTGCCGGGCTGATTAAGTTCATGGGAACTCAATCCTGTTCCGGCCTTTGGGGAATAGGGTTGGATGGTATAACCTTTATATATAAGGCCTTTGTTATAAATCTGTTTTAACAACCACCATACGCTTTCCATGTATTTGGGTTTGTAAGTAATATATGCCGATGACATATCTACCCAATGCCCCATTTTACGGGTAAGATCTTCCCAAACATCCGTGTAACGCATTACCGCTTTTTTACAGGCTGTGTTGTAATCCTCAACGCTTATTTTGGTGCCAATATCTTCTTTTGTAATACCCAACTCTTTCTCTACACCCAACTCTATGGGCAATCCATGGGTATCCCATCCCGCTTTTCGCTCTACCCTGAAACCTTTCTGGGTTTTATAACGGCAAAATATATCTTTGATAGCCCGTGCCATTACATGATGGATACCGGGTAGTCCATTTGCCGATGGCGGCCCTTCATAAAAAATAAAATGCTTATCCGCAGGTCTGGAAGTAATACTTTTTTCAAATATCTGTTCTTTTTCCCAAAATTGCAGGATGTTATTTGCTGTTTCCGTTAAATCTAAGCCTTTGTATTCTTTAAATGACGTACTCATGGGTGTCGTTTTCATTCAGGCTGCGAAAATACGTATTTTCTATGAGAAAACGGAGGTCTGAAAAGTTTAAAAATTTGTTAACCTAAAAAGAATTTTGAATTATAAGAAAGAAATCCCGAAAGGGTTTTAAAACCCTTTCGGGGTTAATAATATTTTAACTACCGCTTTAACACCATAAACTCTGTTCTTTTGTTTACTGCGTGTTCTAGCTCGGTACATTTTACACCATTGGCACAATTGTTTAATAATTCTGTTTCACCAAAACCTTTTCCGGTAAGTCTTCTAGGGTTTATGCCCTGATTTATGAGATAATTTACAGTAGCGTCTGCCCTGGCTCTGGTAAGATTTAGGTTGTAACCATCCGGCCCGCGGGAATCGGTATGAGCTCCAAACTGAACTACCATCTCAGGATACTTTTTCATTAGCCTAATTACTTTTTCCAAAGTTTCTTTAGAGCTTTCGGTAATGTCTGCTGTATTAATGGTAAAGCGAATACTTTCTACATTTAGCAGTTCTTCCCCGTTTCTGGCAATAAATTCTTTTTCTTTTATAAAGATGGTCTCATTTAATTTCTTACCATTTTCATTATTGGTAGTAATTTCATAATTTTTTGGGAAATAACCTTTTTTTGTAATCTTCAAGGTATATGAAGTATTACAATCTAAGTTAAAGTAAAACTCGCCATTGTATAAAGTTTCTTCTTTTCTAATCTGATTACCATTGGCATCTACCAAAGCTACAAAAACATTGCCCACTCTGGTGCCGGTAACCTCATCTTTTAAAATACCTCTTATAGATTGGTCACATATATCAATAGTAGTGGTCTGTTCAAAGTGGTAGATATCATCATCACCCATACCGCCACGTCTATTGGAGGAGAAATAACCCTGCAATTTTTTGTTGTCAATGATAAATGAAATGTCATCTCCTTTGCTGTTTATGGGTTTACCTAAATTAATAGGTTCCGAGATAGAGCCGTCTAATTTTGTCATATACACGTCAAAACCACCAAAGCCACCAGGCCTATTAGAAGAAAAATATATCACATCTCCATCTACATAGGGAGAATATTCTTTGTATTTAGAGTTTATGGCAGGCCCCAAATTAATTACTTTTCCGTAATGGCCCTGATTGAGGTCCACTACAAAAATATCAGTATCGCCAATTGTACCTTCCATATTAGATACAAAGTATAGTTTTTTACCATCTTTACTAATCATCGGATGCCCGGTATCATAATCATCATTGTTAAAAGGCAGTGAAGAAAAATCAGACCACCTGCCTTTACTATCCACACTAGCTTTAAATATTTTTAAATTTTCAGATTTTAATTTACCGTGCATATAATTATTGGAAGTGAAATATACCTCTTTTAAATCGGGGGTAAAAGCAACAAAAGCATCGTGATATTTAGAATTAATAGCACTGGAAAACGGTTTTACATTGGTAATATCGCCATCAGAAGTTAAATCGCCAATGTAAAGATTTAGATAAGGTTGGTTGTTTTTATCCCAAATTTTATTTCTAATACCGGCCGTTTTTCTGGACGAAGAAAAAATGATTTTGTCTTTTCCCATAAAGGTAGATCCAAAATCCTGATATTTGGTATTGGCATCTAAATTTTTAATATTATACTTTGCCGCTTTTATAGAATCGGCTCGTTGTATTTGTGCATGAATAACACCTGTTATTAAAATAAGAAACAGCAGTGAAAAATTTTTCATTATGATTTGGATTTTCCTCTTATTTACAATGATAGTATAAATTTACGCTTTTATCAGCCGGATAAAAAAATCCCCCATAAAAAGTTCATGAGGGATAGTATCAATTATTGTCACTTGAAATTACATTTTTATAATCACGAACTCAGACCTTCTGTTCTTTGCGTGTTCCGCTTCGGTACAAGGTGTATTGTCATCGCAACCGTTTATCAGTTGTGTTTCGCCATAACCTTTTCCGGTAATTCTTCTGGCATCTATACCTCTACTTACAATATAGTCAACTGTTCGTTTAGCCCTATTATTAGACAACCATAAGTTATAGCCGTCCGGAGCTCTGGAATCTGTATGCGAAGCGGCTTCAATAATCATTTTTGGGTATTTATTCATCAAATCCACAACTTTTTGCAATTCACTTTTGGCTTGCTTGTTCAGGTATGATGAATTAAGTTCAAAATATATAGGGTTGATATTAACTGCGTACGTACCTGGCCTTAATTTTACTATTTCATCAGGTAATACATCAGGTAAGCCTTCGGGTTTTTTATCTTCTTTTACACTTTTGGTAACATTTCCATTAGCATCAACAATAAAATCGATGTTGCCGGTTCCCATCAAAATTTGCAATTTTAGTTCCTTATCTGCTTCGTCAGAAGTAGTAAATGACTTTGACTGAGGGGTAAAGCCCATTTTCTTTCCTTCTAAGCGGTATTCTGTCTCACAATTGATTTCAAATTCAAATGTAGCATCTTCTTTTACGATAACGGTTTCTAACAAATTGCCGTCTTTGTCGCTAAGGGTTACTTCTGTCCCGGGTAACAGACTCTTCGTTTTTTCGTCTCTTACCTCACCAATAGCATGTTGTAAACATTTAAAATTGACAGGTTCTTCTTCTATAAAAGAATAAATGTCATCATCGCCTTTTCCATCTTCTCTATTAGAAGAGAAATATCCTTTTCTGGTTTCGCTATTTATGATAAAAGCAATATCATCACTGGAAGAGTTAATGTTTAAATTAACCGGTTTTGATACAAAACCCTTTAGTTTAGTAGCATAAATATCATTACCGCCTTTTCCGCCGGCTCTGTCTGATGAGAAATACAATACATCTCCATCAACATAGGGAAACCAATCTTTTGCGGTAGAATTTACTTTTGGACCTAAATTTTCGGGGTTTCCAAATCCGCTTTCATTAATTTCTACTTTATAAATATCAGTTTCTCCCATAGAACCGGGCATGTTTGATACAAAATATAAAGTCTTGCCGTCATCACTGATAGCAGGATGGCCCACCGAATACTCCACATTATTAAAAGGCATAGGTATCACATTTATCCACTCCCCTTTATTATTAACAGTAGCCATAAACATAGCAAGATTGGTATAACCTTGTTTATCTACGCCAAGTCTCTTATTGTAATAATTATCTCTTGTAAAATAAACCTTTTTACCGTCTTTAGAAAAGATAACACTAGCTTCGTGATACCTTGAATTGACCTCTCCTTTTAGTTTTCGTTTGTTCACTACTTCACCATTCTCCTGAATATCTCCTTCATACAAATCTAAAAAGCGTTGGTTGTTTGGCAACCAAACATCTCTAATTACAGTAAAACCACGTCTGGGTGCCGCAAATACCAATTTATTTTCTCCATTGAACGACGTGCCAAACTCCGACTGATCGGTGTTTACCTCTAAATCTTTAACAGTGTATTTGCCTCCGGAATTTTGTGCATACACAGATACCATGCATAAAAGCATAATACTTAAAAAATAATTTTTCATTGTTGTTTAGGTTGTTACATTTAACTCCAACTATGTGCTTTTCCACAGCACTAATAGCAATTATGATTAAAACTACGATTAATCAAAAATATTGTATAAAAGTTTTTTTTAACACAAAACTTTTTACACCTCTTTAATAACGTAAATTTTTTCAATTACGTATTTTACCAACAAAAAAATGGATAATTGTTTAGAAATGGCTATTATATAATGAAAAAACGCGATGCAAAAAATGCCAGAAGGCAAACAGACATATCTAAAACAAGAGACATAACACAATAAGAAAGACTATATTATTTTACAATTGTTTCCTATTCTAATGAAAACATCATTATGAATAAAGGAAAATTAAAAATAGCCTTTTAAGAATATTTCAAATTCTAAAAAATTGAACTGGTATTTTAGCAGGTACAGTGCAAATGGCTTTTCCGGCTAACTAATATTTCTTGAAAAACTTATGCCTAACTTAGAAAAATCTCGGTGATTTTAGGTTCTTCTTAGAGAAATCTATATCCCATAGCACAAATACTTCATAAGTGCCATCG
>PDQE01000036.1 GCA_002747735.1 Flavobacteriales bacterium
TTTTTTCTTTTTTTAAGATGAAAGAGGCGGCTGTCTAAAAAATTATTATCTAACACTAATAGTTGTTAGAATAAACATAAAAAGGGTTTTAATTTTGGTTAATGTTATTATGAGAAATTCTTTAAATTTCTCATAATAACATTATAACCGCCTCTTTCCATTTTGCTAATAACAATTAAATACTATAAATCATCAGTATTGAGATTTGGATCTAACGGAGTGGTTGTAAGCACTATATAATCTAAGTTTAGTTCGTATGTGCCGGTGTCCCAATTTCCTGTTGTAGCTCCAACTTTTAGTACAAATGGTCGTGTTGCATCCAATCCGAATGAATTTGGATCAATTTGTACTGAACGCCATTTCCATTGATTTTCTGTTGGAACAAATTTATAGTCATCACCATATCCCTGTTCACCGGTAAAGTTAAACCAAGTAAGTGCATTTCCGTCTTGGTCAAATTCTAATTGGCAATAGCCGTAGTTATTACCGGTATTAATGAGCATATTTACCCAAATACCATTGGCGTAGGTTTGTGCATCCAATCCGGCCACCTCAACTGAGGCGTCTGTCATCCAGTTCCATGAACTTGTTATGGCTTGTGTATAAGAGATATACTTGTTGCCTTCATTTACACCTTCTAAGCCTCCGGAACCGGTGTTTTTAAGTTCAAAGGCACCGCCTTTTTCGGTTTCGCAATCCCATGCTACGGTTGGGTTTAAAGGCCCATCTGTAATCATTACCATATTTACAGACATGTCATAAGCCATGTTGTTGCCATTACCAACGTTACCACCTCTAAACTGAATGCCTATTTTATCAATCATACCTTTTACAACAGGGAAATCTAATTCTTCCATAGAATAAGAACGCCATTCCCAACCATTGGTAGTACTCATATAGTCATCATCATAACCAAATGCTGTTGTTAAGTGTCGGTCTTGTTCGCCATTTGAAGCGTCGTAGGTAAGTGGTTGTACGTAACCTTGTTTGCCATTTGAGTTTATAAGCATGGTAATATGCGGGTCATTGTAAGCAGACAAATCGAATCCTTTGCCGTTATTGTCGCTGTAGATTTTACAATATGTGCCATTCCAGCCATTGCCCACAGGGGCAGTTACTCTAAATGCAGTGCCTAACAATCCGGTAACTTCTTCCATAGTGGCTTGTGCAGCGTCATTGCCGTCTTCTACCGTATAGTCTTTATTAATATCAATAACCATAAGCGTTTGTTTAGGTAAGTAAGTATCAATGGCCTGTACTACTTTTATGGTACCTGAAGTTTGTGTGTCTCCTGCTTTTGGTATCACTACAATAGTTACCTCATCACCTATTGCCAGGTCGGCTTCTATAGATGTATAGGTTGCTGCTTCTGGTTTTGCAGCACCCAATAGTGAAACAGATGTTCCGTTTACTTTTACCTCTTTAATTAAATCCATGTTTTCACCTTCTAAAATAAAAGGTTTGTTTTGCTGAATTTCTGACGGCCATGAAACAACAATAGCCGGAAAAAACTGAGGCGTAATCATTAAGCCGGAATTGTATTTTCTTCCATATTCGTTAGAAACTGACAACTCTCCTGCTGCTACATTACGAGGTACTTTTACTACCATGGAATTACCGTCATCTGAAACCGATGAAATTTTAAATTCATAAGCATCAATACCCACGGAGGTAGCTGTGTTTAAGTTTTCTCCGGTAATTGTTATTTCTTCATCAACAAATGGTTGATCATCAGAAATGTTTAATATTTTGGCTACCGGAAAATCTATATCATACACAGAAGTTTCATTGCTGCAACTGTTCCATAAAAAGTAACTTATGGTAAGCAGTAAGGTGTATATTATTTTATTTTTCATTTCTTTTTTGTTTATTATTTAATAGCCTGGGTTTTGTTCTAATCCATAACTTTGAACTTCCGTTGTAGGAATGGGTAATACATATACTTTATTACCGTTGGGGCCGTCATAGCATTTAGATTCTAAATTGGCTTTTATTCCTTTAAAATAGTTGTTTATGTTTGGACTGTAATAATCTGCATATTTACCTCCGGTTTGGCGTTCGGTTTCTTTTTCTGTTTGCATAACATCCAAGAATCTGCCTGTACGGATTAAATCGTAAAAACGCAATTGTTCCATTGCTAGCTCTACCCGGCGTTCGTGCCATATAGCTTTTAATAAATCGTCTCCGCTTACAGATGATGATATATCCGGCAACAGGCCGTTGGTGTTAGCAGGTGCAGCACTATAATCCATTTTTCCTTCGGCATATCCCATGCAGTAGGTACTTGTACGGGCACGTTGTCGTACAGCATTTACTTTTTCACGAGCTTCTCCTTCTTTGCCGAGACGATAGGCAGCTTCGGCATTCATTAATAATACATCAGCATAGCGTATTATTTTTATGTTACGGTCTGCAGCTCTTGGTAAAGAAGGAAGTTTTGGTAATGCTGCCTTTCGGTTTAGCCAGGGAGAACCCTGCTGGTCTGCTTCATATTTTTTCTTTTCGCCATATACAATACCACTGTTATAGCTTTCGCCATAGATGGTACAAGATAGCCTTGGGTCGCCATTTTCAAAGGCATTGACAAGGTCAACAGTTGGGTTGTTAAAGCCCCATCCGGAACCATCAACACGATTGCCCTGATATTGATTAAAGTTGGTGCCTATAGAACCGGGGGCATATTCCTCTGAACCTTTACCAAACTGAAATTCAAATACACCTTCTACAGAATTGTCATTTTCTGTTTCCCAAAGCATAGCATAGTTACTTAATAGTTTATATTCTCCGGAGAGGATAACCTCATTGGTTAAGTTATACACATCTTGCCAGGTAACAGTCTGGTTGTCTATATCGGTACCTATTTGGTACATATAAATTCTTGCCAATAGTGCTTGTGCAGCTCCTTTGGTAGCTCTACCCATATTTGCAGCGGTATATTCACTTCTTGTGGGTAATAAAGTTGCTGCATTTTTTAAGTCTTCGGCTATTTGTGTATATACTTCGTTTACCGATACACGTTTTGCGTTGCCAAAATCTGAGGGTTGTACAGGTGATGTAAATAAGGGTATAGGGCCAAACATACGTACTAAGTACCAGTTAAAATAGGCTCTTAAAAAAAGTGATTCGCCCATTAGTCGATCTCTTAATTCTTTATCCCAGGTTACATCTTCTAACCCTTCAATTACATAGTTGGCTCTTGATACGCCCCAGAAGCCGTGAATCCAGAAAGATTCTGCTTGTGTGAGCGATGGGCTGCCGGTACCGCCAATAATTCGCAATAGGCTGTTGTTGTCACTGTCATTACTGCCTTTTTCGGCATCGTCTGAAGTCATGTCTCCGAGAAAGAAATCAAAATGGCCGCCTACCCATTGTCCTTCGGGGCCGGCACCTTCGTCAAATTGAAGCAGGTCATAAATGCCATTTACTGCATAAATAGCATTGTTTTCTGAATTAAAGTAGTTATCACTATTTTCAACTCCTTGTTGTGTTAAGTCAAGATAGTCTTGACAAGCAAACAATGAAAAAAGTAATGGCAATACTATATAATATATTATTTTTTTCATCTTTTAAGTATTAAAAAGTTATGTTAAGACCAAATGAATAGATGCGTGGTTGTGGATAGTTTACCATATCTACACCATAATATAACGGATTTTCATATAGGCCAAATAGTTCGGGGTCTAAGCCACTGTATTTGGTAAATGTAAGTAAGTTGTCTGCTGCTGAGTAGATACGCAAACGCTTAATACCCATTTTTTGGGTTATATCTTGTGAAAATGTATAACCCAATTGAATTTGTTTTAATCGCAGGTACGAACCATCTTCAACCATGCGGTCACTTACCGCAGTGCCATTTTGGTTGCTGTCCGTTAAGGCTAAACGAGGTAAGTTTGATGTGGTATTATCTGCACTCCAGTGGTTTAATGCCATGTCTTTGCTAATGTTGGTTTCAAACATGTCTGTGCTGTATAGCGATTGATACATGGCGTTAAATATTTCGTTACCAACGGAATAGTTCATAAATGCAGTAAAGTCGAAATTTTTATATCCTAAATTTAAGTTAATGCCTCCGGTAAAATTGGGGCTTGCACTGCCAAGATATGTTTTGTCTTCCTCATCTACTAAACCGTCATCGTTTTGGTCAATAAATATAACATCACCCAATTGAGGTGTGGTACCTCCGGGGCCTTTAATTGCCGTTCCGTTTGAGGTTACATAATTATCTAAATCTGCTTGTGTTTGAAAAATACCATTGGTTTTATAACCATAAAAATAAGCAATTTCCCTACCTTCTTCGGTTTTTGTTGTATTGCCGATGCGTCCAACACTACCGGAGCGTATCGGGTCACTTCCTGCCAAACTGGTTACTTCGTTTTTAATCCATGTAGTATTAATGCCTATTCCGTAAGTAAAATCGCCTGCGGTATTATTGTAGTTTATAGAAAACTCAACACCTTTGTTTTGCATGGTACCTGCATTTATAATAGGACTTCTTTTGCCGGCATAAAGAGGGATAGGAACGCTTAGAATCATATCTTTTGTTTTGCGAACAAAATAATCTATGCTACCGTCTAATTTATTATCAAATAATCCGTAATCGATACCTATATTATACTGTTCGGCAGACTCCCATTGCAATTCTTCATTAGCCAGTTGATTTTGTACGCTTCCTTCTACAATTTCTTTATTGAAAGCGTAGGTGTAGCCGTTGTTTACACTTGTTACGTAGCCAAAATCACTGGCACTGTCTTGATTGCCTACAAGGCCCCATCCGGCTCTAAATTTTAAAACAGGTATTACATCACGCAAAGATTCCATAAAGTCTTGGTTGGCAATATTCCATCCGAATGAGAATGATGGAAACCATCCCCAACGGTAATCTTTGGTAAAGCGGGAAGAGCCGTCAAAACGCAAAGTGCCGGTAATCATATATTTATTGTCCCAAGAAAAGTTGGTACGGGCAAAGTATGACTGTAAGCGATTGTGGCCTTTACCACCACCTAATTGAAATTTCTCGGCATCTTTTGCAGCTCCTAAGTATTGTAGGTCTGTATCTGCGGGAACGCCATATCCTTTAGCCCATATATCAGACCATTCTGTTGCTTGAAGCTCCATGCCCAAAGTGGCATTGATATTGAGTTTGTCAAATCCTTTATTGTAAGAAAAATAATTGGTGTTTACCCAAATATCGCCATTACCTCTTTTTCGATAAAGTGTTTGTTCGTCATTTTTTTGACTGGCCGTAATGTAATATTCCGGACTAAATTTTTTGTAATCATTAAAGATAAGGCTTCTGCCATATTGCGAACGGAAAGACAGCCCTTTTGTAAACAAATCATCTATCTGCAAGAAAAAGTTTCCTACAAATCTATTGTCTTTTGTTTTGGTATAACTGTTTTGCCAAATTCCCAAAGCAGGGTTGGTCTGTGCGGGCGAGTAATATATCTGGCCGTAAAAATTGGTATAAGTATCCCATGCAGCAGACACAGGGTCGCTACGTAAAGCCCCTGGTAAAACACTACGATAAAATTCATTGTCGTTGTCATCGGGTTTTTTATGCCAAACATAGTTTATGTTCAGTCCTAACTTTACATTTTCTTTAATTGAATAGGTATTGTTGGTGTGTAACATAAACTTTTTAAGTTTTGTACCTTTTATAATACCTTGCTCATCAGAATACGTAGTGCCAAAGTTATAGTTGTACTTATCGTTATTGCCTTGTACACTTACGCTATGTCTATTAGAAAAAGCTACACGTGTAACTTCGTCTTGCCAGTTAGTACCTTTTAAATAAGTGCCGTTTTTTTCACTTTCAAGAATGTATTGTAATCTTGGATCAGTAGCACCTATCGTTTCTCTTGCGTGGGCAAATTGAGTGGCATCTGCCATATCTAAGGTTTTGGCAACTTTGGAAATCCCAAGATATGTAGTGGCTTCTATTTCCATTTCTTTTCCTCTGGCACCTGATTTGGTTTTAATTAAAACAACACCGTTGGCACCTCTGGAACCGTAAATTGCAGTTGCCGAGGCATCTTTTAATATTTCCATACTCTCTATGTCTGATGGTGCAATGTAGCTAATATCGCTACTTGGAAAACCATCTACTACATATAAAGGATTGGAATTGTTTACGGTGCCTATACCACGAATACGTATGGTAGCTCCTGCTCCTGGACTACCTGAATTGGAAATAACATTTACCCCCGCCATACGGCCTTGCATAGCTTGTACCGCATCAAGAGAGTTTGTCTTTTTAAGTTCAGCAACATCTACCTTGCCAACGCTTCCGGTAAGGTCACTTTTACGAATTACACCATACCCTACTACTACCACTTCGTCGAGTAATTGTGTATCTTCTTCTAATGTAACGGTAATATTGGTACTGCCATTTAGCGGAATTTCTTTTGTTTTAAATCCCATATAGGAAATAACCAACGTAGGATTGCTTGTGGTTATCTTTAATGAGAAATTCCCGTCAAAATCAGTAGTTGTACCGTTTAATGTTCCTTTTTCTACAACAGACGCTCCAATAACAGGATCACCTTGTTCATTTTCGGTTACGGTTCCTGAAACAGTATTCTGCTGTGCCAGCATTACTTGACAGCCAAAAAGCATAACTGCAAGTATTGAATATATATATTTCATAAGCTCAAAATGTTTATGTATTATTTTTACACGATACAAAAGTAGTTAGCAAGATTTTTGAGTTCAAGTATTATTTTGCCTAAAACCGATACTTTTTTATCTTATAGAAATTAATATTTATTTTGAGCGATAAAAATGATTTTGATATTGAAAACGGGTTATTATTTGTATGATTAAGACAGATTAGCCTCTGTCAATAATCAGTTATACGCACTCTTGCGTTGCATTGCTCCGGTTCAAAGAATGCAGTATTACATTGAGTGTTCTGAGAATTTTTGGTAATGATATCCGGAGTTGCAACTAAGGCTGTCAGGATTTTTTAAAATTTATATCCAATCCCAATTTGTATTCCAAATTGTGTTAATTTTTGGTAATGGTTTTCTTTTTCAAACGAAATTAATGAATGTCTTTTAAAGTTTGGATTAATATAAATCAGAAAATTTTTGAAATTATATTTTCCTCCAACTCCTAAACTATATCCTATTCCGGATTGAGAATCAAAACTCTTTTCTCCTTTTTGAAAATCTAAAGTCGGCCCGCCATTAATGTAGAAGTATTTGCCGAAACAATAATTTACATAAAATGGAATGGAGACTAACTTTAAATCTTCTTGACTTGAATTTACAGGTGTTCCCATAAATTCGGGTGTTATTTTTACTTTTGCACGTATAAAATTGATACCTGTTTCAACAGATAATTTATTGGATAACTTTTTTAAATATTTGAATCCGAATTCATAGGAATTGCTATTGTCATAACTGGCACCTCCATCCAATTCCTTACTGCTCAAAAGTTTACTGTCAACAAAGCCGTAATAAATTCTAAATTCATTTGCGTTTTGAGAATAGCTTTTTAAAGATGTTATAATGAATAGCAATAATAGTGTTGAATAGGTTTTCATTTTAAATGAGTTTAGATTTAACTTACGTATTGATATATCTTTTGATTAAAATAGACGTAAAATATGTCTTAAACCAGTTTTCTGGTTTTTTGATAATGATTTCTAAATTCTTTTGGCGTAAGGATTTTTTTGTTTTTAAAAATCCTGTTAAAGTTTGAAAGATTGTTGGCCTAATCGCATATCAATAATATAGTCCGAAACCGTTTTGCCGGTTCGCAATTTAAAAAAACGGCTAAATGAACTTTCTGTCATTCCTACTAAAGAAGCCAGTTGGCTTAGTTCTATTTTGTTTTTGTAATTTTTGTTAATGTAAGTGTCTATTTTTAATATCCTTCTGCTGTTAGTTTCTTCCCGAGAGCTTGAAAAAGAATCACTTGCCAGTTTTTTTACATTTTCAAACTGAGAAAGCTCATGCAGTATTCTAAGAAAGTTTATCATGGCATAAAAGCTTTCTTTTTCGGCATCAGCTGCCAAAGCATCTATTTTTGAATAAATTTTTAAAATGGCTTCCATTGGAAAGACAATGCCTTTTTGGGCATTCTTTAGCATTTTTTTTATGCTTTTAAACTGTCGTTTTTGCATGAACTCACTATTAAAGAGTTCTGAGGAAAATTGAATGGTAATTTCTCTAATCTTCTTCGATTTGCATTCGTGTTGCTCCCAAACATGCTCCAAATCATTACCGGCAATGAGTACCAAATCAAAATCGCCTATAACTTCAATAGAATCGCCTACAATTCTTTTAACACCTTTCCCATTTTGAATAAAATTGAGTTCAAATTCCTGATGTGCATGTAGTGGATAAGTAAATTCAGACTTGTATCTGTCAATAATATAAAAACAATCTTCGTTTGACAGAGGTGTCATCTCGTGGATGATATGTTTTGTGGTTTTGACCATGAATACATTAAAATATGTTTACGTTAAACAAAATTAGTATTATTCTATCAATTTCTGATACTATTTTGTCGTTAAAATATGTTTTTACTTAAAATAGAACTCAGAATGTTTTTTGGATGTATTATACCATTTCCACCTCAAAATTACTCATAATTGAATGTCTATAAACATCTTTTAGCTTAATTTTGCACGCCATTTTTAAGTAATGGTTGCCAACATTGTAAAAACCTGAATTCGATTAATATTGTGACCACAGCTTTCTTTATTTTTGATTAGAAATTTTATGAAATTTTCGAGTAATATCGAGATATTACGAGAAGATTTCGGGAAATTTATGGCAAAAAGAAAAAAGTCTTAACAAGAAACGTATATAACACCTCATCTTTGCACTTAAAAACCTTTGAAATATCTTGATAT
>PDQE01000037.1 GCA_002747735.1 Flavobacteriales bacterium
GAGATAGAAAAAGTCAAGATGAGTTCACTTATAAAACCAAAAAAAACCCCAGTAACCACTGAAGTTTTTCATTGACTAACAATTTCTGTTAGAGCGATTTATATGTAAATCACTAAAAACAACACAACATTTTTAAAGCGGTCTGGACGGGACTCGAACCCGCGACCCCCTGCGTGACAGGCAGGTATTCTAACCAGCTGAACTACCAGACCGTATTTTTTTATTTATGAACTTTCTGAACTGTTGGCTCAGAGACCGCTTATACAACAAACAAAACATACAAATGAACCAAACCCACCATACCTATTGGTCTAAAGCGGATGCAAATATAATTTGTATTTTAAAATTTGCAAAGGTTTTTAATCAATATATTATAAAAATCTTTTTCTACGGGTTAAATAAGCAACCATGATTTGCTCTAATCCACTGTTTATATCCACCGGAGCATAGTCTATTTTATATTGCATACATTTTATTTTCAAGTTGTTAAAATATTCAGCAACCATTTCCTTATATGCATCTTTAACCTGATTGGGATAGAGGTTAATACTCTCACCCGTCTCTATATCAAGGTATTTTTTTGGTGTATTTTCAAACGAAAAATCCAATTCCCGTTCGGCATCAAAAGTATGAAACAACACTACTTCGTGTTTGTTGTATTTTAAATGCCGCAAGGCTTCAAACAAGGCATTCTCATCCTTATCCGCCTGAAACATATCAGTAAATAAAAAAATCAAAGAACGACGATGAATTTTATCCGCAATATTGTGTAAAATATCAAAAGTAGCCGTATTTTGTTTTGAATTTTTTTGAAGTATAGATGCCAATTGTGACAATAACATCCTACGATGCCTATCACTACCCTTAGCTGGAGCAAAATAATTTAATTCATTTGAGTAAATCCCCAAACCATAAGCATCTCGCTGTTTACGCAACAGCTCAATTAAAACCGCACTTGCCAATACAGAAAACCCTATTTTATTGAGATTTTCTAAATTTACCGATTCTATTTTTGGATAGTGCATAGATGCCGAGTTGTCTATAATTAACTGACACCTCAAATTGGTCTCCTCTTCATATCGCTTTACAAATAACTTATCGGTTTTGGCATACAATTTCCAGTCTATGTGTTTGGTACTTTCGCCCTTATTATACAACCTGTGCTCTGCAAACTCTACGGAAAAACCATGAAACGGACTTTTGTGCAATCCCGTAATAAAACCTTCTACTACCTGATTGGCCAATAGCTCTAAGTGCTTAATTCCCGATATATTTTTTGCATCCTGAAGAGGCATAAAATTTTGATTAAAAGGTTAAAAAACTGAATGATCGTCCACTACATTAAAGCATTGATGGATAAGTTAACCCATACTATTCAACAATATAATCCTATTCCGGATTGAAACTACTTTAAAAACAAGCCACTTTGTTTGATTTCGCTCAATCATCACATTGTAGGATATACCTCAATAGTGTAATCACTTTTTATGGTATATTCAGTCCTTATAACAAAGGTTTTCTCACAAATAATGTGGGTTAAACAAAAAAAAGGGGTTGTTTCAGGTACAGTCAGAAACAAATCCCTTTTTATAAATTAATAAATTGATTAAAAAATTGAATAATTCAATCAAACTTATTTTTTAAACTAATGCCTCCAATTTCCCTGCATAAGTGTCTTTGGGGGCTACGCCTACTTGCTTATCCACTACCTCGCCGCCTTTAAAAATTAGAACGGTGGGGATGTTTCGCACACCATATTTAGCCGCATACTCTTGGTTTGCATCTACATCTACCTTTGCAACAACAGCTTTACCGTCAAAATCATTGCTCAATTCTTCAACGGTAGGAGCCAACATTCTACAAGGCCCGCACCAAGCTGCCCAAAAATCTACTAATACCGGTTTATCTGATTTTAATACCACTTCGTTAAAGTTAGCATCTGTTACTTCTACTGCCATATCTAATGTTTTTTTAATTTTTTTACTGCTCACAAAAGTAAACAATTATTTTGCCATTTTTAAGATTACAATATTAATTTTATTTATGGCGGTATGTGGATTAATTATAAAAGAAAGTGGTTTAAACTTTTTCAAATTGGCTAAGAAAAAGTATTTGAAATTTTTTTAGCTCCTGTTTTTTCTAAAACCAATAACGTCCTAAATAAATTTGTACGTTTTTTCATTGATACTTAAAATCCAGACTTACTAAAAAACCCTCTCGATGCCATTAAAATAGACGGATTACGGCAACTTTGTAAAACAACCCAAACGGGATTATTTTAAAATACTTTTTTTGCTATAGCCACAATATTATCCGATTTACCCATGGAATAATAGTGTAGTACAGGCACCCCTGCTTTTAATAACTCTTTAGACTGTTTTATGCTCCATTCAATACCTACCTGTCTTACCTCTTTATTACTCTTACAGTTTTCCGCTGCTTTTATAAGCTCTTCCGGCAGGTCTATTTTAAAAACTTGTGGCAAAATCTGCAAATGGCGTTTTACGGCCAGCGGCTTAATACCGGGAATTATAGGAACTGTAATTCCTTCTTTGCGAGCCGCATTTACAAATTCAAAATATTTTTTATTATCAAAAAACATTTGTGTAACCACATAATCGGCTCCGGCATTTACTTTTTCTTTTAGCCGCCTTAAATCCGTTTGAAAAGATGGAGCTTCAATGTGTTTTTCGGGATAACCGGCTACACCTACACAAAAGTTGGTGCAATTGTCTGTTTCTATCACATTGTGTAAATATTTGCCTTTATTAAGATTGGCAATTTGATGTACCAATTCATTGGCGTAAGTATGCCCTCCCTTTGTGGGTTCAAAATATTTTTGATGTTTCATGGCATCGCCACGTAATGCCATTACATTATTAATTCCCAAATAATGACAGTCCACCAACAGGTATTCCGTTTCTTCTTTTGTATAACCACCACACAGTACATGCGGTACCGTATCTACATTATACTTGTGCTTAACGGCGGCACAAATACCCAATGTACCGGGACGCATTCTGGTAATTTTTCTATCCAAAAGGCCATTTTTATCTATATATATATACTCCTCTCTGGAAGTGGTTACATCTATAAATGGCGGATTAAATTCCATTAAAGGATCTATATTTGTATATAAATCCTCAATATTATTCCCTTTTTGAGGTGGAATTATTTCAAAACTAAAAAGTGTTTTTCCTTTTGATTGTTGTATGTGTTCCGTTACCTTCATTTTTTAGATGTGAGATGTTAGACTTCAAAATCTTAATTTGAATTATTTATGCGGAGTCAAACCCATTTATTTCATTTTAACATTAAGTATTGACACATTCTTCTACCAGATTTGGGTTGAGCCATTTTCGGGCTTCTTCTATGTCAATTTTTCTTCGTTGAGCATAATCTGCTAATTGATCTTCTTTTATTTTTCCTAAGCCAAAATATTTAGCCTTTTCATTACCAAAATAATATCCAGAAACGCTGGATGCCGGCCACATAGCCAAATGCTCCGTTAATTCAACACCTATATTTTCTTTTACACCCAACACTTTCCAAATGGTTTTTTTCTCCAAATGATCAGGGCAAGCAGGGTATCCCGGGGCAGGCCGTATGCCCCTGTAACTTTCTTTAATAAATGCTTCGTTATCTAAATTTTCATCAGCCGCATAACCCCAATAATCTTTTCTAACTTTTTCATGCAAATATTCAGCGAAGGCCTCTGCCAGCCTATCTGATAAAGCCTTTACCATAATGGCGTTATAATCATCATTTTTGGCCTTATAATTTTTTACCAATTCATCTGTACCAAATCCGGTAGAAACACAAAAACATCCAACATAATCCTTAATCCCGGAATTTTTTGGGGCAATAAAGTCGGCCAGGGCATAACTGGGAATGCCCTCTCGTCTTTTTAGTTGTTGCCTAAGTGTAAGGAATGTACCTATCACTTTTCCGTTGTCATCGTAAATTTCAATATCATCATTGTTTATCGCATTTGCAGGAAACAAACCAAAAACAGCTTTTGCTTTAAGCGAGTGGTCTCTGATAATCTGATCTAATAAAACATTGGCCTCGCCAAACAATTCAGTTGCTTGTTTGCCAACTATGTCATCTGACAAAATTTCAGGATATTTTCCGTATAATTCCCAACTTCTAAAAAACGGACTCCAATCGATATAATCCTTTAATAACCCCAAATTAAAATCATCAATAATTGTAATACCCGTTTTTTTAGGCTTGATGATTTTTGTATGCTCCCAATCTATTTTAAACTTTTGTTCTCTGGCTTCTGCCAAGGTAATATATTCCTTCTGCCTTTTTCTGTTTAAAAATTGCTCTCTAAACTTATCGTATTCTTCTCTAATTTGTTTTTTAAAAGCCTCATTACTTTTGTCTAAAAGGTTTCCTACCACCGTAACTGTTCTGGAAGCATCATTAATATGTACTACCGTATTGTTATACTTTGGCGATATTTTTACCGCAGTATGAGCTCTGGAAGTGGTAGCACCGCCTATGAGCAACGGAATTTCCATCTCGTTTTTTTGCATTTCCTCTGCCATGTTCATCATCTCATCCAAAGATGGTGTAATTAAGCCACTTAAGCCAATGGCATCAACCTGATGATTTTTGGCCTCCGCAATTATTTTTTCGGGTGGCACCATTACACCAAGGTCAATAACTTCATAATTATTGCAAGCCAAAACTACTGCTACAATGTTTTTACCTATATCGTGTACATCGCCTTTAACCGTTGCCAATAAGATACGTCCTACTCGTCTCCCAGCCTCCGAAGAGCTTTTTTGAGTTTTGATAAAGGGATTGAGATACGTAACCGCCTTTTTCATTACCCTTGCAGATTTTACCACCTGTGGCAGAAACATTTTACCACTGCCAAAGAGGTCGCCCACTACATTCATACCGGCCATTAAATTCACCTCTACAACCTCTAAGGGCTGGGAAGCCGCTAATCTTGCTTCTTCTATATCTTCTATAATAAAAGTATCAATCCCTTTAACCAAAGCATAGGTAATTCGCTCCTGAACATCTCCGTTACGCCAAGCTAATTTTTCGGTTTCGGTTTCTTTTTTTACCCCCCTAACAGATTCGGCAAAGACAAGTAATCGTTCTGTAGCATCTTCTCTTCGGTCAAATATTACATCTTCTACATAATTTAATAAATCCTTAGGGATATTATCGTAAACTTCTAACATAGTAGGGTTTACAATCCCCATCGTCATTCCATACCGGATACCGTGGTACAAAAAAGCTGCATGGATAGCCTCTCGCACAGCATTATTCCCTCTAAAAGAAAATGATACATTACTCACCCCGCCACTTACGTTTACACAAGGCAAATTTTCTTTTATCCATTTTGTTGCTTCAAAAAAATCTAAGGCATTTCTCCTATGTTCTTTCATACCGGTAGCCACCGGAAAGATATTGGGGTCAAAAATAATATCTTGAGCAGGGAAGTTAACTTTATCCACCAGAATACGGTATGACCGTTCGCATATTTCAATTCTACGATTAAAAGTATCTGCCTGGCCTCTTTCATCAAAAGCCATAACTATTACGGCTGCTCCGTAGCGTTTTATTAATTTGGCCTGCCGGATAAATTCAGCTTCCCCTTCTTTTAAACTGATAGAATTAACCACACATTTACCCTGCACTACCTGTAAACCGGCTTCAATAATTTCCCATTTAGAACTGTCTATCATTATAGGAACTCTGGCAATATCGGGTTCTGAGGCAATCAGGTTTAAAAACCTTACCATAGCCTCCTTGCCATCTAACATCCCTTCGTCCATATTCACATCTATAATCTGAGCTCCTCCTTCTACCTGATCTCTGGCCACGGATAAAGCATCATCGTACTTTTCCTGTTTTATTAACCTTAAAAATTTTCGTGAACCCGTAACATTAGTACGCTCACCTATATTTACAAATTTTTTTTCAGGTGTTAGTACCAATGGTTCCAATCCGGATAAAGCCAAATATTTACAACTCATAAACCGGTGAATTATTTAAACTTCTGGGTGAATAATTTTTTGCCAATTCTGCCAGTTTTTTAATATGTTCAGGTGTAGTTCCGCAACAGCCGCCAACAATATTTACCAATTGCTCTTCTAAATATTGCTTTATTAATTCTTTCATCCGCTCTGGAGTTTGTTCATATTGGCCAAAGGCATCGGGCAAACCTGCATTGGGATGCACAGAGGTGGGCAAAGCGGTAATTTTAGATAATCGTTTTACATAGGGCATTAATTGCAGGGCTCCCAAAGCACAATTAAAACCTATACTGAGGAGTGGTATGTGTGATACGGAAATTAAAAAAGCCTCTACTGTCTGCCCGGACAATGTCCTGCCCGAAGCATCAGTAATAGTGCCTGAAACCATAACGGGAATGTTAATACTACGCTCTTCTTTTACTTCTTCAATGGCAAATAGGGCAGCTTTGGCATTTAAAGTATCAAAAATAGTTTCAACTAATAAGATATCAACGCCTCCATCTATAAGGGCTTCTACTTGTTCTTTATAAGCCAGGCGTAATTCATCAAATGTAATAGCCCTAAACGCAGGATTTTCCACATCAGGAGACATGCTCGCGGTTCTGTTGGTTGGCCCGATGGAACCGGCCACAAACCTGGGTTTTTCAGGATTTTTTTTAGTAAATTCATCAGCAATTTTCTTAGCCAATTTTGCCGATTGAAAATTGAGTTCATATACAAACTTCTCCATTCCATAATCTACCATGGCAATACTAGTACTGCTAAAGGTGTTGGTTTCTATTATATCTGCACCTGCCGCTAAAAATTTACTGTGAATTTCTCTTATAATCTGCGGCTGGGTAATAGACAGTAAATCATTATTGCCTTTTAGGGGTAAGTGAAAATCCTTAAAACGCTGCCCCCTAAAATCTTCTTCGGATAGTTTAAACTGCTGTATCATAGTACCCATGGCACCGTCTAAAATCAGTATCCGCTTTTCCAGTTCCTGTAGGATAATTTTCATTACTAATATTTATAGTACGCCGTATTTATGCTACACCTAACCAATTAAATTGCCTAATTAGTTGTGTCAAATTCAATAAAATAAATGCTAACAAGTGAGGGAGATGTATAAAACTCTTTAGGTTATCTATCCCTGTATGAACAAGGTAGAACGCAGCACCTTTCCCAAATAAAACGGGAGGTTGCTAAGGCTTCATAGGGTCTAATCCCTCCACCTTTCTTGATAACATATACTTTTAAAGAACAATTATTACTCTGCCTGCGTAAGAGTTAAATAATATTTTGCGACACAAAATAAAAGAATTAATAGCTCAAAACCAATTTTATTCAAACAAATCTAAAGACAAATGTCTATTGTCTGTGTTTGCATATCATGGCTACAACCATGCTTTTCTCTATTGTATATACCATCTCTAAGGTTTCAAATAACGCACCTCCGCCACTCATACCTGACCCACAGCAATACCAGTTCTGCTTTAAAAATACTCAAAAAATAAAATGATGAATTTTTGTGATAGATAAGGCACAAAAATTAAGTATAGCCGTAGCTATAGTTTATTTTTACAACGAAATATAGCATAAAAAGGCACATTTTATTGAGTAATTTTAAAGCAGAAATGGTATAATTCAAAACTATATTTTCTGGCCACCTGAAATTCAGGGAGAAGTGTATTCTTGAACTTCTAAAAAACAGTACTAATAATCAATTGTTTATAACTGATTTTGTCGCTTTTTTTTGAGTTTATCTGTTTGGTAGTAATTTTGTATATGAAGTGGTTTAAACTTTTTGGATTGTAGCGAAATCGAAGATTCACGAACCCATTTAAAAAAATAAAAGAGACTTGAGCTAAAATTGATGGTTTTGTGCCTATATGAAGGCTTCTTTGAGCTGCATAGTAGGGCTACGGATAGAGAAAAAGGCAAAATATGGGTGCAAAATGGCAATTTTTTAGCCAATTTCAAAAAGTTTAAACCACTTCTATTTATTATTCTGTAATAAAACCCGCCCCCACTGTATTATTGGTTTGCGTATCAATTAAGAT
>PDQE01000040.1 GCA_002747735.1 Flavobacteriales bacterium
CATTTATATTATTACTTTTTACAGGTTTCATTTTTGCCCAAAATTCAAATATTTTTTGGGACAGGGATTTTTGGAATCCTTCTGTAACCATGAAAGCAGTTAAAGAAAAAATTGAAGCCAATAATGACCCCACAGCACTAAACCCCAACGGATTTGATGCCACGGTTAATGCTATTTTGGGCAACGCCTCAGATGACGTTATCAAATATCTTCTCAGTCTGGACGGCAATGGCGTTAATAAAAAAACCCATGACGGCCGTACCTACCTATTTTGGGTAGCTTACAGAGGAAATCTACCCATAATGAAATATCTGATTGAAAAAGGAGCAAAAACCGATTTATCAGATGACAAAGGCTATACATTACTACTTTTTGCTGCCATTGGCGGACAAACCAATACTGAGTTGTATGACCTGCTCATAAAACATGGTGCATCTGTAAATGAAACTAATCCTAAAGGAACAAATGCCCTGCACAATTTGGCAGGCCAAGCTAAAAACTTAACCGAATTAGATTATTTTACAAAACAAGGTTTAGACTTAAAAAGTACTGATAAAGCGGGACATAATGTAGTTGACTATGCTGCCCGTTCTGGAAACAAAGAAATTATCGGCCAGTTGATTAAAACAGGTATTCCGTATAAGGACATTAATAAAGATGGTAGCAATGCTATGTTAGTGGCATCCTACGGTTTTCGAAGCACCAATAATCTGGAATTTTTTAAATATCTGGAAAGCCTCGGAATTTCTGCAAATATTACTGATAACAAAGGGGTAAATGCTATCCATAATTTAGCTTACAGGAATAAAGATTTGGCTATTTTTGATTATTTTATTAAAAAAGGGATAGCCATTTCAAAACCCGATAATGACGGCAATACACCTTTAATAAATGCAGCCAATAGAAACAATGCAGCGGTGATAAAATATTTTTTGGACAAAAAAGCGGATATAAATGCTCAAAACAAGGAAGGAAAAACGGCTCTGGCCAATGCTGTACACAGAAATTCACCGGAAGTAGTAGAATTATTAATTAATAATGGAGCAGATGTAAATATTATTGATAAAAACGGCAATAACCTCGCCTATTATCTGGTTGATTCATATAGCAAACACAATGAGGACGACTTTAATGCTAAATGGGAATTACTCACCAAAAAAGGATTAAACCTAAGCCACATTCAAAGCGGCGGCAACAATCTGTATCATTTAGCTGCAACCAAAGACAGCAAAAAATTATTGGATAAAATTGCCAATAATAAATTGAATATAAATGCCAAAAATGATGACGGCTTAACTCCTTTACACAAAGCCGCAATGACCGCTAATACTGTAGATATTATAAAGTATTTAACAAATTTAGGAGCAGACCCGGGTATTCTTACGGATTTTGATGAAACGGTATATGACCTAGCTTTAGAAAACGAACTATTGGACAAAAATAAAATAGAATTTTTAAAAATATAATAAGCGTTATTCTGCTCATAACCATTGTTAGGGGTAGATTTTAAAGAGATGCATCAAAGTATTATTTAGTTAAATCTATAATTAAATTTATGAAATCAAAATTATTAATAACAGCAATAATCAGTTTATTAATCTTTGCCGCTTTTAGCCCAAAGCCGAAAAGCACGCCCTATAAATGTATGATACAACTGATTAATTACGATGGAGAAGGAGCTTATATTGTAGTTTCATTATTAGATCCGCAAGGAAATTATGTAGAGACATTAAATATTCTTGGCGATGACCAGGAATGGTATCACGATTTAACCGCTTGGTGGAAATATTTCGAAAATTCTACCGAAAAAATTGATGCCATTACCGGAGCCACCATTAGTGGCGGTGAACGCACCATAAAAGTAATAAAAATAGACGATGATAAACTAGACAAAGGTTATAGAATACGCTTTGAAACCGCTGTGGAAGACCAAAAATACGTTCAAGATGATGTGACTTTTGAACTCACTTCAGAAAATGTAAAAAGTAAGATAGAAGGTACCGGATATATCCGATATATCAGGATGTTACCACAGAAGTAAATATTCAGTGTTCGGTATTGTTGCTCTATAATTTTGCTTTCGTATAACCGCTACGGCAGAACAAGGTTGCCATAGTTTTAACACGTTCACTTGCAACTTCAATGATTATAAAACGAACAGCCGTAAGCCGGAGCCTATGGCATCAAACAAGGCAGGAACTTTAGCGTAGGAGGATAAACCTTTAACCCGAAATAAAACAAAACTATGACTATTTCCATTTGGCGATACAGTCATCTTACTTTAGCGGTTGCTTCCGGTATTTTTATCTTACTGGCTACACTAACCGGAATAGTCTTGGCGTTTGAACCCATTGTTAACCGTACTCAACCACAGGGCTTCGTGATAAATATCCTGAAACCATTTCCGTGGAAATTGACAAAAACGATTGGGTAAAGGCATCAGTAATGGATATTGAGGGTAATAATCAAATCTTCTATATCAACCCACAAACCGGCGAAAATCTGGGCTCACCGGAAGAAACCCCGGCAATATTTCGGTTTGCCACTACATTACACCGTTCTCTGTTTTTAAAGGGGCTGGGGCGTTTTTTTATTGGTTTAGCCTCTTTTTTATTGTGTTTAATAAGCATTACCGGAATTTTTCTCATCTTGAAAAAGCAAGGTGGCGTACAAAGTTTTTTTAAACCTATAGTCAAAGAAAAATTTAATCCTTACTATCATAGCGTTTTTGGCAGGTGGTTACTCATTCCCATTCTCATTATTACAATTAGTGGCGTACATCTGTCCTTAGAACAGTTCTCTATTATTCCTTCATTTAAAATTACTCATCAGGAAGACACGGTTTTTGAAGAAGAACCAGTCTTAAAACCAGACGAATTCAGAATTTTTAAAAACACCAAATTATCGCAAGTCAAAAAAATAGAATTTCCTTTTGCGGAATTTCCAGATAGTTATTATTTATTACAATTAAAAGACAAAGAACTGTTAATCAACCAGTTTAACGGTAAAATGGTGAGTGAAGTAAAATATCCGTTTTCGGCAGTACTATCGTACTACAGTCATATTTTTCACACCGGACAATCGAGCATCTTGTGGAGCATTGTGCTATTACTAGCCGGTTTAGGCATTTTGTTTTTTATGTATTCCGGATTTAGCATTGCTTTACAACGTAGAAAATCCAGAATAAAAAACAGGTATAAAAAGGATGAATGTGAATATGTTATTCTCATAGGATCAGAAACCGGAAGTACATTTTATTTTGCTAATGCGTTACATTCCGAATTGATACGATTGGGTAAAAAATCCTACTTAGCGGAGTTAAACAGTTACAAAATCTATCAAAATATAAAACATTTGGTGGTAATGACAGCCACCTATGGCAAAGGTGAACCACCTGCTAATGCTGATAAGTTTAATACTTTATTGTCCAAATACCCTCAAGAAAAATCTTTTGACTATTCCGTAGTAGGTTTTGGCTCCCATGCTTATCCTGATTTTTGCAAATTTGCCTATGAAGTGGATAATTTATTACAAAAGTCTTCCAATGCCCACTCAATAAGCGATGTTTTTACTGTGAACAATCAGTCTTTGGAGTCCTTTAACCAATGGCTGTTGCAATGGAGTTCTAAGGAAAACTTAAACATAAGGTTGCCCAATGCTATTATCGCAAAGAAAAAACAAAAAACCTATACTTTTGAAATAACCGAAAACACAAAAGCAGAAAATCAACCTGATGCTACATTTTTAATGCAAATGAAAGCCGTTGATAAAATTAGATTTAACTCAGGGGATTTATTGTCTGTTGTTAGTGAAAAAGACAACAGGGAAAGACTGTATTCCATCGGAAAATGGGATGAACAGGAACTGGCAATCAGTGTAAAACTGCACGATAAGGGTTTTATTTCAAACCGGCTAAATAGTTTGGATGTAGGTGAAAAAATTAATTGTGGTATCGTAAAAAACAAAGCCTTCCGATTGCCAAAAAAAGCTAAATCTGCCGTTTTAATTGCTACCGGAACAGGCATTGGACCGTATCTGGGTATGATACGGCATAATAATAAAGAAAAAGCATTACATCTCTACTGGGGCGGTAGCACCCAAAATTCTTTTAAATTATACAGCAAAGAGATAGCAGCCCAGTTAAAAAATGGTAATTTACAATCGCTTCATCTGGCATTGTCGCAAGAACAGAAAGAAAAAATATATGTGCAGCATCTATTGCAAAGAGACAGTAAAAAAATTGCCAGAACAATCAGAGATAAAGGCGTAATTATGATTTGTGGGTCTATTGTGATGCAAAAAGACGTTACTAAAACCTTAGATACAATTTGCAAACGGTACTTTAAAAAACCGCTGAGCCATTATCAAAACAAAGGGCTTATTCTAATGGATTGTTATTAGGCTCACCTCCACCTGTACTATCTTTAAAAATTTTTGGAAATATCATAGGAACCAAGCTTTTTACCGGTTTATAGAGTATGGCCGAATCCTTTCTTTCATCGTAAATAAAGGGAAGCGTGTTATTTATATTATCAAAAATAATTAAAATAACACTAAGGATAAGGCCTATTTTCAAAGTTCCAAATACGGCTCCCAAAAGTTTGTTCAAAATACCCAATGCAGCAGCATCAGCCAGTTTAGTGAGTATTCTACCCAAAAGAAACAATAAAATTACAACCATTAAAAAAGTTGCAGCAAAAGCAGTGATTTCAACATATTTAACACTTCTACAAAAAAACCTTTTATAAAACCACGCACCAACCCAAAGAGTAGGAGAACTGCAAGAATGATGTCTATGGGATTCATTGGGGTGATTTTTAAATTATAAAAGCTATTTGTTTAATAGTTGAAGCCTTACAAATAATGTTGACAAGTAAGCCTTTACTTCGCACCTTCATTCATCCACAGCACGGCATATAAAGATATAAATTTATAATATTCAGCATTTTAATACATAAAATCCGTACTTATATCTCATCCCTGTACAACCACCGGCAAATCTAAACCTAATCTACCCACTCTGCGATAAACAAATTGGTATCCCTGCCGCCGCCATTGTTCCTATTAGAAGAGAAAATCAATTTTTTACCGTCATTAGAAAATACGGGGAAAGCATTAAAAGTTTCTCCATAGGTAACTCGGGTAAGATTTTTTCCGTCTATGTCTATCATGTAAAGATCAAACGGAAATCCACGTTCAGCTTCAAAATTTGAGGAAAACAGAATTTTCTCTCCTGAGGGATGAAAAAACGGACTCCAGTTGGCATTCCCCAAAAAGGTTAACTGTCGTAATTCCGAACCATCAGCATTACAGATGTACAACTCCATCTCTGTGGGCATAACCAATCCTTCTGCTAACAAATCTTTGTATTCTTTAATTTCTTCCGCTGTTTTGGGGCGAGAACTCCTGAAAATAAGTTTAGTGCCATCGGGCGAAAAGAAAGCTCCGCCATCGTAACCCAATTCATTTGTTATTTGTTTTACATTTGTTCCGTCTATATTCATGGTATAGAGTTCCAAATCGCCACTGCGGTCTGAGGTAAAGACAATTTTATCCCCTTTTGGCGAAACGGTGGCTTCAGCATCGTAGCCTTTTTCATGGGTGAGTTGCTTTACAATATTGCCTTCTAAATCTGCTACAAAAATATCGTAGGTATCGTAAATAGGCCAGACATACTTGCCTTCTTTTCGCAGCGGAGCTTCAGGACATTCTTTGCCTCCCAAATGTGTAGAGGCATAAATAATGTGTTTATTATCCGGCAAAAAATAGGAACAAGTGGTTCTGCCCAAACCAGTACTAAGCATAGGCGGGCTAATTAAACTGTCTAATGTTTCATCGGCATTCATCAAAAACATCTGATCGCACTGAACGCCCCAGTTTTTATTATTAGACTGAAAGACAATTTGCTTATCGTCAAAACTCCAGTAGGCTTCCGCATTGTCTCCACCAAAAGTAAGTTGCCTCAACGATTTAAAATTTTTCTCCTTGGGATATACCAGTGATTTACCGGTTACATCTACAAATACCGGTTCTTTTTTTACGGTTTGTTTTTCTGATTTTTCAACAGTATTTTGTTGTGTTTTACAAGAAAACAAAACAACTATTAAAAGTAAAATTGTAAATATATATCTGGCCATTGTATAAATTAGTATTTTTACCAAAAATAACACTAATATGATAAATCGAACATTAATCCTCACCTTTTTTGTTTTAATAAGTTTTGGTAAAAATATTGCTCAGGCTGATAGTCAAATCTATAAAGATGTTGCTTTCCTTGCCGATGACAAACTGGAAGGCAGGGCAACAGGTTCTGAGGGCGAGAAAATAGCTGCGGAATACATTGCCAAAAGGTTTAAAGCCATAGGCTTAAGCCCAAAAGGCAAGAATGGCTATTTTCAAAATTTTAGTTTTACCCCAAAAACGAATCCTCATGGTACAGCAAAATATACTGACTCCACTGCTAATACCACCATTACCAGCCGGAATATTATGGGTTATATAGATAATAACGCCCCGCAGACCATTATTATAGGAGCACATTATGACCACTTGGGTTACGGGGGTGAAAATTCCTTGTACAGAGGAAAAGAAAAGTTAATTCACAATGGTGCTGATGACAATGCCAGCGGTGTAGCTGTAATGTTAGATTTAGCCAAAAAACTTATGGGTAAAAATACGGCTAACAACTATTTGTTTATATCATTTTCCGGAGAAGAAATAGGCTTATTGGGCTCTAATTATTTTGTAAAAAATGCTACCATAAATCTGGATTCGGTAAACTATATGGTAAATCTGGATATGGTAGGCCGATTAAAAGAAGACAATACATTGGCCGTATATGGCGTAGGCACTTCCCCTATTTTTAATCAGATGCTCCATGCGTATAATAACGGCTTTAAACTGATAGTTAAAGAGTCTGGTGTAGGCCCTTCTGATCATACCTCATTTTACTTAAATGATATACCGGTACTCCACTTTTTTACCGGACAGCACGAAGATTATCACCGTCCCAGTGATGATTTTGACCGCTTAAACTACAAAGGGATGGAAGCAATTTCTAATTATATTTTTAATATTATTACAGATTTGGACAATGATGGCAAATTAGCCTTTAGAAAAACCAAAAACGAAAGTGAAGAAGTACCACGTTTTAAGGTTACTCTGGGTGTAATGCCCGATTATCTCTATGACGGTAAAGGCATGCGTATAGACGGTATAAGCGAAGATAAGCCTGCCCAAAAAGCCGGGCTTAAAAAAGGTGATATAGTAATTCAGTTAGGCGATAAACCTGTTGAGGATATGATGAGTTATATGAAGGCATTATCGAGTTTTGAAAAAGGGCAAACTACTACAGTAAAAGTAAAACGAGATGGCGAAGATATTGAAAAAGAAATAACGTTTTAACAGAGACCAGGGCTTTGGGAGTTTTATTTACCTTATTTACAGATAGATAAGAGGCTTACAACAACCATAAAGACGATACAAACAAAATTTTTTGGTACAGTTTTCATACCAAACAAGCACATTTTACACTTCCCTGATATAATACCATTTCCACCTTAAAATTACTCAATAAAATGTGCCTTTTTATGCTATATTTCGTTGTAAAAATAAACTATAGCTACGGCTATACTTAATTTAAACAACGAGAAAAAATAAAAATTGTAATTTTGCCTACACCTAAAAGGCCTCGAAACCTCCTAAATTTAAAAGGTATAGTAAAAATAGCAGACATAGAACTTCCGGATTTTCCTTTACTCCTTGCTCCCATGGAGGACGTAAGCGATCCTCCGTTTCGTGCTTTGTGTAAAGAACAAGGTGCAGATGTGGTCTATACGGAATTTATCTCCAGCGAAGGCCTTATCAGAGATGCTGCTAAAAGTGTGATGAAATTAGATATTTATGAGAAAGAACGACCGGTGGGCATACAGGTTTTTGGGGCCAATTTAGACAGTATGTTGCAAACTGTGGACATTGTAGAGGCTACCAATCCAGATATCATTGATATCAATTTTGGCTGTCCGGTTAAAAAAGTGGTCTGCAAAGGTGCCGGAGCCGGTATTCTAAAAGATATTGACAAAATGGTAATGCTTACCCGAGAGATGGTAAAACGTACCAAGCTGCCTATAACCGTAAAAACGCGACTGGGTTGGGACTATAATTCCATAAAAATAGTAGAAGTTGCCGAAAGACTGCAAGACGTGGGTTGCCAAGCTATTTCCGTTCACGGTAGAACCCGTACCCAAATGTACAAAGGGGATGCCGACTGGAAACCCATAGCCGAAGTAAAGAATAACCCGAGAATGCATATTCCCGTTTTTGGTAACGGTGATGTGAACACCCCTGAAAGAGCTATGGAAATGCGAGATAGCTATGGGTTGGACGGAGCCATGATTGGCCGGGCTTGTATAGGCTATCCATGGTTTTTTAAGGAAGTAAAACATTTTTTTAAAACCGGAAAGCATTTGCCGCCACCTACTATAACCGAAAGGGTAGATATAGCAAAAAGGCACCTGCAAATGGCTATTGACTGGAAAGGCGAACGTCAAGGCGTTTTGGAGACACGCAGACATTATACCAATTATTTTAAAGGCATTCCACATTTTAAACAATACCGTTTAAAAATGGTTACCACAGATGAACCCGCAACACTTTACAAGATTTTTGATGAGGTAATAAAGGAATTTGGTGATTATCAGTTTGTTTAGAAAAGTCATTTACTTGAGAATGTACTTTAAGCCAAACCGAATAGAATTAGAATAAGCCTTTTCCTGAGTTGATAATTCACCGGAAGTGGTAAATTCCATAAAATCAGTAATTTTTACACTGGCAGAACCCTTAAGGCGGTTAAAATCTCCCAAACCCTCATCTTTAAAGGTAGAACCTTCTATGCTAATTTTAAACTTGCTCTTTTCTTTTCCGTATTTTAAACCTATACCGCCGCCGCCAAAAACGCGTTCTTTTACTACAAAATATGGATAATCTTTTACTTCATCAGAGTTGCTTTTTGAAAAATAACCTTCTACAAAAGGTAATACCTTAAACTTTTTGTCTTTTCCGCTGTCTAAAATTATTTTACCGGTTATAGAGCCTTCAACAATTTCATCAGAATTGTAATTACCTTCAGCATAAAGATTGGTTCTAACAGCATTTTTTATTTGGTCTTCCCTGTAAACCGAAAGCTGAGAACGGTAAATTTTCTTTTCATATGCAGGGCCGGTTTTTACCGGAGCTACTGTAAGCGAAGTAGAGGTAAAATTCTTTTTTTTGGACAGTGAAGCTCCAACGCCTCCCTGATAATATAAGGTTCTTTCTTTGTCCATCTCAACTCTTGCTCTGGTAAAATACTGTATTTTATTCTCTTCTATGGGTTTTTTAAATTCATATTCCAGACCTACAAGTGTTTTATCCACATTATCTGGTAAATTTTTATTCACATAAGCATTTGCATAATAATTAGAATGTGTAACAGATATATTATGGATGTTTTTATTTTTATCTCTCAGAGCATAAGATAATTTATTTTCAAAATAGGTAGAATTATTATTATCCCCTACCATTTCCGATTTTCCCTCAATGATATCGCCTTCTGCCAACCTAATATTTTTTACAATCTGTTTTTTAACGCTTTCTTCAAACAGTTCATCATATTCTGCAATTAAGTCTTTTTGAACTTTTGGCTTAACGTATAACACAGTTTTATTCAATTGCGATTTTAAAGTGTCTTTTTCTACACTTTCCGGAAGGCTCGTAGCTAAAATCCACGCTTCTTTTATATCCTTTTTGCCCAATAATACACTACTCATAAAGGCTTTTGCTTTGTAATCATCCGGATTTTTGTCAATATGTTTACCATATACTGTTTCCAATGTTTCATAGTCTTTAATTTCTGCAAGCCAATACATTTTATTTACAAAGTCTATTTTATTGCTGTATTTAGACCAGTCATACGCTTTTTTAAAGCGATTGTTATTGGCATATAGCCAGGAAATCTCAGTTGCCAAATCCCAAATATCAGGGCTTTCACCAGGTACTAAAGCATTTAACATTCTTAAAGCTTCTTTAGGTTTATTATTGATTAAAAAGCCTAAATAATTGGTGTAATTTTTTCTATTTGGGTATTTTTTATATAATTTTTTGAGTACTCTATATATTTTCTCTTTATTTTCTCTGGTATTATAAGCATTGTAATAAGCCGTTAAAAGGGCTTCGTCCTCAGATTCTTCTATTTGACGTTCCATCCATTTTTTACTTTCTCTTTCTGAGAAATAACCGTATTTTTTACTCAATTTCCGCGTGTATTTTAAAGTAGCTAACTTATCCGATTTGTAAAAAACAGAGTCTAACAGATGCCATGCCCTGTCTTCTTTAGACTGCCATGACATAAGTTGGTAATATCTATTATACAGCACGGTGTCTAATTTCTTGTTGTCCAGAATTTTATCATGTAACATTTTTGTTGCTTTCCTCACTTGATTGGTTTGCAGGTAATAATCTACCCACGCCCTGTAATCTGCATTATCAGAAGGTTTTACGGGATGATATGATTCTGTATCTGTTCTACCGGATTGCTCTAATAATTTGGTAAGCAGTTGTTTATGGTTATTAAAGTTATTTTGTTTTACAGTTTTAGTTTTTGTTACTTTTTCTAATGAATTGATTGTTAATGAGGGGGTTAGTGTTTTTACCGAAACTAAAAATCCGTTTAGAAAAGGGGTTTTATAAAAAGATACGGATTGTGGTGTTAAATTTTTCTCTATTTCTGCCATATTATCCTCTGACACATAAACAAACCAGAAATATGGTTCACCTTTTTCAGAATCAGGACTATATACTGTGTGAGAATTATTTTCTGTTGTATAGTAATAATTAGTGTTTCGCCATTTCTCTGTGGTTGCTCCACCTTTTGCAACACTTACAAACCGTGTGAGCGGAAATAACGATTTTATTTCTTTTAAGTAATCAGAAAATTCCCATAACATTCCTTTTTTACCATTATTTCCTTTATGCCAACCCAATGCGTATTGATTTCTCAATTTAAAATGTCCGGCCGTTTCATTTGCGTTATCCGGAATTTGAAAGACATCATCAGGATGAATAAAATGTGTCCAAATACCAGTATATAAATAGAGTGATTGTTGACTATACTGTTCACGGTCATCTAACAAATAGCCGCTGGTAATACGCGGATAGTCAAATACATTTTTATTCCAGGGATCCGGGTCAAATTCTCTATTGCATCCATTATTTAGATTTAAAAGATACAGGCTGCTCATATACTTTATTAAGGGCATAACACCATATAATTGGCTCATGCCAACACTATCTATCAAATTAGTAGGCGGAACATAAGATGCAGGAAGCGACCCCATACCTACTATTCTCCATTTTTTTTGTGCGGCTTTCATAGCCAGTTGCATATATTCTTTATTGGGCCAATCAGATTCTAGCAAAGAAACATGGTTATATCCATGAAAGCCCATCTCATGATTATTTTTTATGATTTGTTGCGAAATCCAATCACTGGTAATAATGCTGTTGCCATCAATAATAGTTTTATTGGCATCCCATTGGTCAAAAAGAAACGGTGGGGTGGTTATTCCATTATAATCAAAAGCCGGAAATGCAGTGTAGATAATGTCTAATGAGTCAGCGAGTTTTAACATATCGGGCAGCCAAACATCTTTAACAAACTGCCCAATGGTTAAGCCAAATTCAGAGGCAACAGGCTCTATTTTACTATCGTAAACCGGTGAGGGAAAATCGTCTATAAAAATGGTACTTACATTGGCTATAGGATAAGGAATACCCTCCAGTCCGGTCAAGATTGCAGAAAACAGAATACCCCGGTCTTCTTTTTTCCATCCCATATTGGTATTAAAACAAATAACCCGGCCATTGCCTATTTTATTGCTTAAAATAACCGGATAATCATGATTATTAATGGCTGAAGCAAAAATTTCAATGTCATCTTTAAAATTTGCCCTTTCAAAACCGGCATCTATAAAATCAGAATAGATGGCTTTGCCTTTCAGATTAGGTAAATAATCGGTAGTAAAGAAAATGCCTCGAGACAAAGTGTCTAATTTATAATCGTCTTTTTCTTTTAATCCCCAAAAAGACTGCATTCTATTGTCAAAATTAAAATTAGGCAACAGTAAGGTGCCGCCATTAGAAACAAACTCCAATAGCGAAAATATGCTACTATCACTAAGTTTCTGGGAATTTTGAACCGTTAGCACACGAGTTGTAGGCGTGGTTTGAGGATTGTTATTCCATTCTTTGAGCGGTATATTACGGAAAGGTAATTTAGTATAATCACAAACTTTTTCAAGATGTCCGGCAAAAGATTCACTAAAAGAGTCTTCGGAATCTAAGATGTTTTCAACCAAAATATAATCTGTAGCTAACACAGGTTGTGGTTTTATCTCTTTTGTTGTAGCTTGGTTTTTGCCGGGTTCTCTAAAAAAGAAAAATGCAATAACTACTGCCATAAGCACTACAGAGAGTAATAATCTTATATTGTTATTCTTTTGATTCATGTTTTTTAGTTAAAACCTTTTTATTGGCTCTTATTTTTTAAAAAATTATCTCTTCAATTTTACTCTCGTCAGGTTGATTGATAATTTCATATACTTTTAGTGTTTCATTTTCTATAATTAGTTCTATTTTTCTGCCTCTTTGCTTTAATATATCTAGCGTCTTATAAACCGCAGACATGTCTCTTCTAAATTGGCTCTCATTATCACTAATTTTATCTGTATCGTGAATAAACACAAATACACTTTTGCTTAATAAGGCATTGGGGTTTTCCTTAAAGAATTTTTTGTCTTCCAAATGCCCAAAATAAATGCTATCTTTTTGTAAATATTTATTCATAAAGTAGTCATAAGTAATGGCAAAGTGCATGCCTTTACTTATTATATTACTTTGGTAATTATTGACTACAGAATAGGAAAAAGGCAAATAGTCTTTACCAATCTTATGATAAGCTTCTAATACAGTTTTTGAGTGTTTATTACTTGGGTGGTCTGATTGTTTGAAAAATATTTTATCGCCAAAAAACATAAAAATAACCACCACCACTATGAAAATTATTGATATGCCAAACCCGTATTTTGATTTTTTAAATCGGATATTGTATTTAAAAATGTTGACAATTAACGTATAAATAAGCCCCACCGTAATACCTAAGACTATAGGCACGTACAGTACCAAGGCCAGATTTAATAAATCTTGGTCTATCCAAAAAATATTTAAAGACTTTAACAGGAGAATTATTACAAAATAGAAATTAAACAAAAGGGCATTCTTCCAGAATTTGACATCTCGTTTTATCAATACCGAGATTATTACAAGGAATATGTTTAAAAAGGAAAGGTAAAGATATACTTGTAAAAGTTCCGTAAACGGCAATATATGAGACGGTAAGTAGGTATAAACATTGCTGGTAAGCAAATTAGACATTATAAATCCTTCAAAGCTCAACCCTCTGTAATACGCCATACTGCCATATAAAGAAAATACTATGATAACAGCTAATAAATAAGCACCAAAGGTTAGGTAATAATATTTATAATATTTAGCATCATAAAAAAAGAATGCCAGTATAAGAAACGGCGGTAAAAGAATAAGTAATGTAAATAGGTCAATTAACCCAATAGCCAGTAAAATAACTATAACAAAAGTGATGTATCTTTTTAAGTTGGTACTCAGCAGTTTTGGCTTAACCGCTAAAATCATTATTACCAGAGCCAAAAACATAGCCAAAAAGACCGGATTTTGTTGCGTAATAGCATTATGACTTATAGGAATCACTAACGGTGAAACAGCAAATAACAGGGTAGTAAAGGTGGGAGCTACAATTTGGGACTTGGTTATTTTTCCAATAAACCAAAACAATATAAAAACCGATAAAAAAGCCTGCACAAAACCAAAAGATTGTAAAGCCATTTCAGGGCTTATTCCGGTTAGTTTACTGTAAATGTTTATAAGGGCAAATCCGCCGGACATGGTTAAATCCTGTGGAAACCATTTCTGATCAGAAAATGATTTTACTTTTTCTAAATCAGCTGCCCACCTGCTGGTAAATAGATAAGAATCATATTGATATAAGATATAACGCGAAACTATCATTATTATAGCAATAGCCATAATAATCCAAAAAGTAAAAACACCCTTTTTATTTTCTTTTTTAGAACTGTTTTTATGAAAAGACGTTACTTTTTTTTCCTGTTCCCTGTTTCTAATAGAAAAAATAAGAATGGACTTTATTTTTAATTTTACGTCGTCTATAGCAGATTTAAAGCTTTTAATTTCAAAAAAATTAATGAGCATAAATATGAAAAGCGTAAGGTAAAAACCCATTAAATCATAAGCCCCTAACTGTATTGTAAAAAACATTAAAATAAGGACTATACCTGTGTATTTTACAAATTGTAGTACAATATTATTAAGGAAGTCTTTTGGGTAATGATAATTTAAGACCTTCTTAAAAATAAAGTATATGAAAAATCCAAAAAGGACTATTCTTAATAGTCCAACAAAAATTGGGTCTATGAGCCACATATAGTTACGTTTGTTAACGCATAAACCTACTCACCCTATTTAATCAGGATTAATAAAGATTAAATTAGAAATTGGTTTAGCGACTTATCCTTTCCTATTATTAACAACTAAATGTTAAAATTTCCTACTTCATTTATTAATAAAATGGTTAATAAAATAATTAATATTTAGGCACATTTTGAAGTTCTATTTCTCCTACAAAATAGTCATGGCCTGTTTTTTGCAATTGTTTTTTTACCTTTTTATACAGTTTTATGTTATTAGCATATTCTATAAGAATAAAATTTATATTATAGTCTTTTGA
>PDQE01000041.1 GCA_002747735.1 Flavobacteriales bacterium
ACAGAAAATAAAGAATAAAAAATAAAGAATAATTAATTTTAACACCATTAGAAAAATGAAACTATTTAAAAATCTACTAATAGCAAGTGTATTATTTTTTGGAGCTGTGAGCATGAATGCACAGTCTAAAGTAGCCCATATTAATACAGATGAACTGGTGGCAGCTATGCCTGAGACCAAAAAAATGCAAGAAGAGCTGAAAAAATTAGTACAAACGTATGATACTGAGTTTAAAACGCAGTCAACGGCATTACAACAAAAAATGCAAAAATACGACAAAGAAGCTCCTACCCAAACTGATGCAGAGAACCAAAAACGTTTAGAAGAGGTGCAGGAAGCTCAAAAGAAATTGCAAATGTACAGGCAAACGGCTCAGGAAGAATTACAAAAGAAAGAGTTAGACCTATATAAGCCCATAGCAGAAAAGGCCCAAAAAGCAATAGATGATGTGGCTGCTGCCAAAGGAATAGAATATGTATTTGACTCTACACCCGGCAAAGGACTTATTGTATATAAGGGTACAGACCTTATGGCTGATGTAAAAGCTAAATTGGGCATTCAATAAGAAATCTTCTAAAGTATAATTTTAAAATCCCGTTTTGTTTCAAAACGGGATTTTCTTTATAAATCCATTTGGTATATTTGCCCAATGAATATCTCTTCTAATTCAATTGGTATTTTTGACTCCGGCCTTGGCGGATTGTCCGTATTTAAAGAAATTGCCGCTTTATTACCTTTTGAACATTCTATCTATCTGGCAGACAGTAAAAATGCACCCTACGGAAATAAATCTAAAAATGAAATCATTCGCCTTAGCATAAAAAATACCGAATTGCTACTCCAAAAAGGCTGTAAGATTATAGTTGTAGCCTGTAATACGGCCACCACCAATGCTATAGATTATTTACGCAAAAATTACAATGTTCCTTTTATAGGCATAGAGCCGGCTATTAAACCGGCAGCACTTACTACAAAGTCCAATACCATTGGTATTCTGGCCACCAAAGGCACTTTATCCAGCAATTTGTTTCACAAAACGGGCTCCCAATTTGCCTCACATCTAAAAGTGATAGAACAAGTAGGCAAAGGATTGGTACAATTGGTAGAAACTGGGAAACTGGCAAACACGGAAACCAAAAATTTACTGAAGACTTATCTAAAACCCATGTTAGAAAATAATGTGGACAACTTGGTCTTAGGCTGTACCCATTATCCATTTCTAATACCGGTGATTAAAGACATTGTAGGCGATAAAATTACCATTATAGACTCCGGGCAGGCAGTAGCCCGACAAACTAAAAACGTATTAGAAAAAAATCAAATATTAAATAACGAAAAATCTGAAAAATCTAACGTTCAAAGATTTTTTTATACCAATGCCAATGTGGCCATGCTAGAGAAGTTTGTAGATAAAATAGTAAAAAGTTATACCTGTAGTTATTTGGATTTTTAGCCGGGCTTATCCCAACCACAATTATATGTAATACCATTTCCACCTCAAAATTACTCAATAAAATGTGCTTTTTTATGCTATATTTCGTTGTAAAAATAAACTATAACTACGGCTATACTTAATTTTTACGCCTTATCTATCACAAAAATTCATCATTTTATTTTTTGATTATTAACAAAAAGTGAAATTTGCCATACACCCCCTTTACTCAATTACCATATCGCAATTTTGTAACCACTTATTTTATGGTATATACCGGCTTTACACAAAGATTTTACAAATAACAGCAGTTAACAATCAGTTTTCAAAACAAAAAACGGCCGGAAAAACCGGCCGTACATTTTTTGGGGAGTAAAAAAAAATCGTCGCTAAACACTTATATAAACCCAAAAAATAAGAAAAGGAACAAAGAAGATTTAACTTCAGTAAATAGGAGTAATCCTTTTCTTGTAGGTTGCTAAAATATTTAATTCTACCAAATAGATATGTTAAAAAATATCTAAATTATTCACAATTTTTCAACAAGCCGAAGTAAGATAAATTGATTCAGTTGCTTACCCAGTTTATTAAAATTATTATCCGCAATAAAAAGAAGCGTTTTGCTGCCGTCCGGTAAGGTGGGACCAAAAGTAAAACCCTCAATATTATCTATAATACCATCAGTTAATTGGCCTTTTATGGTATTAAAATTAAACAGTAATTCTTTTGATGCGGGAATTATTTCTTCCTGAGTTATACAATCTGTATTCAACGTATTTGTTGCTTTTGAAGCATCTACCTTAAAAACTTTTACCACATTACCGTGTGTACCCCAACCGCTTGAAAAGCTTCTTTCCAGTACCAAAAATTTATCGGTATTATATTCCAAAATATCGGTTAGTCCATTAACAGCAAAATCTCCTTTTGGAACAAGTTCTATATTATCCAATGGATATGCAAATTGCCTAACAGCCTTTCCGGCCTTATTATCAAATAATGTAATCCTTACCGGATAATAACCTTTTACAGTAGCAGGCTCAGAACCATCATTTTCCAAAGGCAGTTCCATGCCTACCCAAAACCCATTTTGGCCATAACTTTTACAAAGCCCTTCAAAAAGACCATTGTGACGTGGTTTAGCACTACTATTTGCCAGAAAATAATCTGGTATAGCATAAGTATATTTCACTTCTCCCATAGTAGTATCTATACTAAAAACAATTGGGTCTTTTCCGCTGTTTATATGACCTTCTGTACTAATAATCAAGGAATTGTCACCCGGATTGAACCGAATAGCTTCCATATCTAAAAAATTAAAATCATCTTTAATAAAAACTGTTTTAGTAAAGATAACTGTATCTATTGAAGCATTGGAAATATCAATTGTTGCCTGATAAAACCTTGGTTCACTCGGATCATCTGCAATCAGATAATAAATGTCATCTGCAAAATCAACACCTGATAATCCGCCGATTTTGGTACCTCCAAAAGTTACATTTTCCGGATAGATATACTCATCGAGAAATTCCAATTTTATTTCCGCTGATTCTATATTGGGTTTCATTACGGAACATGCTAAACATAAACCCAACAACGAAAACAAAAAAAGTAATTGCTTTATTTGAACCATGAGGCGTATTTTACGTAATTATTGGCTATTCTCTCAATTTCGCCTTTGCTTAAATCAGCCGAAACGTCTTTTAATTTTTTTGCCGGCATTCCGGCATAGATGGTTCCCGAAGGCACCACAGTACCCTGTGTAACCACAGCACCGGCAGCAATAATAGAATTGCTTTCCACCACACAATTATCCATAACAATGGCTCCCATACCTATAAGGACATTGTCTTGAATGGTACAACCATGCACTATGGCACTATGACCTACAGATACATTGTTACCAATATTTGTAGGATATTTTTGATACGTACAGTGTACCACTGCTCCATCCTGAATATTTACTTTGTTGCCTATCTTAATATAATGTACATCGCCACGTAAAACGGCATTGTACCAAATGCTACATTGATTGCCCATAGTAACATCCCCTACAACAACTGCATTTTCGGCAACAAAACAGTCTTTTCCAAACTGTGGCTGCTTTCCGTTAATTTGCTTTATAATCATTTGAAATGTGATAAGAAATTAGATTTTTTAGAGGCAGAAACACTCAGTTCTTTGCCATTACTCAAAGTAATGCTTCCGCCTTTTCCTTTTTTGTATTTGGCAATATAAGACACATTTACCAAATATGACTTGTGAATACGGGCAAATCCTTTATCTACTAGTAATTTTTCAAAATATTTAAGTGTCTTACTCACCAGTTTTTTCTTATTGTTTGTTAAATACAACTCAGTATAGTTATCATCGGCTTTACCGTAAAGTATTTCCTTTATTGAAAGTACTTCAAAACCGCTTTGGGTAGGAATGGTAATTTTTTCTTCCGAAACAGATATTTGCAAAGCGGTAACACTTTGTTGTAGTTCAGCTTCTTTAGCTATGGTAACTGTAACGCGGTCAACGGCTTTAATTAACTCGTCAATAGAAATGGGCTTTAGCAGATAATACGCAGCTTGTTTGTTCAAAGCTTCTATGGCATATTGGTCGTAGGCTGTTACAAATACCACTTCAAAAGGTATGTCTGTAAGTTTTTCCAACAAATCAAAACCGGTACCATAAGGCATTTCCACATCTAAAAACACCAGATCTAAATTGTTATTTCTTATAAGCACCAAAGCCTGATCAATGTTTTCCGCTTCGCCAATTAACTGAACATCAGGGCAATACTTAGCCAAATAATTCTTTAGGATTTCCCTGCTGGTTTTTTCATCTTCTACAATGATGGTTTTTAAAATTTGGTTTTTTTTCATGTTGTTATTTTTTATAACTCCAAAAGGATTTGTAACAATGTTAATACCGGATTACTCATAAAGTTTTTAAATCATACAACTGTATCGTACTCGCATTATTTACCAATATAATCTATACCGTGAATTAACAATTAAAATGAAACAAATTGGTTTGACTATACATGAATAATTCGAGTTAGTACTTTTTCAACAATAGTGTTACTTTAGTACCGGTTTTGTCATCATTTAAATCTTCAATACCCACATCAATAATATTTTTATACATACTGTTCAAAATTTTTATACGCTGTTTTATATTCTGCATACCTTTGGATTTCTTCTTTTTCTGATGGCCGGTTTTTAACACCTTAGATTGCGTACGCCCAATACCGTTATCTATTATTTCTATTTTTATGGTATCATTATCTAAATGATGTAAATTAACTTTTAAAAATCCTTTGTCCTTTTTATATCTCAAGCCATGCCAAACCGCATTTTCTACATAGGGCTGCAACAACATGGGCGGAATTTGAAATTGCTCTTTGTCTATCTTTTTATCAATATTTAATTCATAATTAAACTTTTCAACAAAGCGGGCATGTTCCAGTTTTAAATATAACCGCAACAATTCCAATTCTTTTTCTAGGGAGATAAAATCTTCCTCGGAATTGTCTAATACACTTCGCATTAGGGTAGAAAATTCAGACAAATACCTATTGGCCGCCCGTTCGTCATTTTTAGCAATAAAATTATTAACCGAGTTTAAAGCATTAAATATAAAGTGCGGATTCATCTGTGTACGCAACGATCGCAGTGCCAACACATTATTGGCCAACTTCCGTTGTTTGTTACTGCGATACATAAAATATAAAGCCACCAATAGCAGGGCTAATCCACCAAAAAGACTGTAAATAATCCACTGCTGTCGTCTTTCAATAGCTGTAGAAAGTTTGTTTTCCGTTTGGAACAATTGATACCTGCTTTCATTTAATTCCCGGTCTTTTTCCAAACTGCTTATTCTGGTTTCTTTTTCCAGCAATTCGCGGTTTAGAGCCACAATTTTATCAATTTCCTCCTGCTTTCTATCGTAGAGTTTATCTACCAGTGCTACATATTCGCGATATTTTGAAAGAGCTTTATCTTCTTTACCCAAATTAGCGTATGTTTCTGAGAGTTGTTGTACCGCTTCTTTTTGCGTACTGATGTCGTCCATAACCCCAGCTTCCCGGGCACTTTCCTCCAAAACAGGCAAAGCTTCTGTGTATTTTTTTTGTTTGAGCAGTGCTTTTCCAAGATCTAATTTTGCTTGAGATGTGTTAATATCCATATCCGATGATTTGAGAGACATAATCTGCTCCGGTGCATCGCTCTCTTCCAAAGCCTCCAAGGCTTGTTTTCTAAACTGAACTTCTTTATCTACCTCGTTATTTCGGCTGTAAAAATCAGCAGCTTGTTTTGTTCTAGCCGCATTTAATTTTTTATTATCATCAACTTTTTTATTGAGCAATAAGTACTGTTCTGCTCTATTTAAATCACCTGTAGCTTCATAGGCTTGAGAAAGCTTTAGGTTTAATGCTTCCTTGATTTCTTTATCTCCAACCGTTTTGGCAATTTCCATGGCAGACCGATAATGACTAACAGCCTTACTGTGATTATTTTCAAACATATAGGTATCACCCAAACCTGTATGTGCTGTTATCTTTTGCCTCATGCTTATGCCCTTTTCGCTCAACGAGTTTTTATAACGTAAAATCGCTTTTTTAGCCTCGCCGTTTTTTGCAAAAGCCTTAGCCAGTTTTAACGAAACCCTAAGGTCTTTTGAATAAGACAATGACAATTTATAATTCTTAATAGCCAAATCATACTGCTTTAAAACCATATAAATATCACCCAAGATGTAATAAGACTGAGCCAATTGGGTTTGGTTATTATTCTTAGTTGCAATTTCTAATGCGTCTCGGATATAATCAATACTTTTAAGCGGATTAGAATTTTTTAAGGTTTTGGCTTGTTTTAAATTCTTATTAAAATTCCCTGAAGATTTACCAACAGAGCGGCTCTTTTTATAAATTGCTTTAGATTCATTACCAATAACATCTGCTTCATCTTCAAATTGATAATAAAGGCTGCCATCTAAGCGATAGGTATTTATCACCCGGCCATCTTTACTCAGTTCAATGATATCGCCTTTTTTTGCTTTTATGGAAAATTCACCATTTGCATCCGTATAAGTACTTCCCACCTTGCCTTTTACCCGTACACGAATACCGCTAAGCGGTTGCCCATTTTGGTCTGTAACCCTATCATTGTAAATTTTTACGGGAGCCTGCAGGTTTTCTTCCTGCTGAGCAAATATAATAGTGGTAAAACACACAATTAATATGGCCGATAATAATCGCTTCATCTTAGAATTTAAGTTGTGTAAATCTACAACCTAATTTCGATTTGTAAAAATCAGACACCTCGCAAATCAATGATTTTAAAGGTGTTTTTAATATAATTTTCTAACATTACACATTAAAAATTACCTTATACGCATTCAAACGGCCGGTTTCCTCATTTACACTTTTTTATGGCCTATACCCCAACTATTTTTACAGTGAATTTAAAAATCATATATTATGAAAAATGTATTATTATTGGTATTACTCTCGCTGAGCATTGCCACCTTTGCCACAAATAGCCCCAAACAAAATAGCATTAAAGTAGCCCTTTTACTCGACACAAGTAACTCTATGGATGGGCTTATCAATCAAGCCAAAGCCCAACTTTGGGAAATCGTAAACGAACTCTCCAAAATGAAATGTAACGAGGAAAACCCCAACTTACAGATTGCCTTGTATGAATACGGAAACAGCGATATTTCTGTTCTTAAAGGTTACATCAGACAGGTAACAAATTTTAGCAACGACCTAGATCTTATTTCCGAAAAATTATTTTCCTTAGACACTAATGGCGGCCATGAGTACTGCGGTGAAGTAATTATGACTTCGCTAAAAGATTTGAAATGGGGAAACAACAAAAATGACCTTAAACTTATCTTTATAGCCGGCAATGAACCTTTTACACAAGGTGAGATTAATTACAAAGATGCGGCTACCCAAGCCAATGAACAAGATGTAACCGTTAATACCATTTTTTGTGGAGATTATAATTCCGGCATCTCCGGAAAATGGAAGGCAGGAGCTGACCTTACAGGTGGCGATTATATGGTAATTAATCACAATGACAGAATAGTTCATATTGCCACGCCCTATGATGATATTATCATAAAACTAAACCGTCAACTTAACGACACCTATATTTATTATGGCAAGGAAGGTTCTAACAAAAGAATGCTGCAAAGAAAACAAGATGAAAATGCTGCTGAAATGGACGAAGTAGTAATAGTTAAACGTGCCGTAAGCAAAAGTGGCAGGCTCTATAATAACGCCAGTTGGGACTTAGTAGATGCAGAAAACGACAAAGGTTTTAGCTATAAATCCTTAGACAAAAAAAGCCTTCCTAAAGAATTGCAAAATAAATCCACGGAAGAAATAAAAACCTATGTAGCCGAGCAACGCAAGAAAAGAGCCGATATTAAAAAAGCAATTCAATCGTATAATAAAAAAAGAGATGCCTACGTAGCAAAACAACATATTAAAAATGCCAATAAAAACAGCTTGGAAAATGTGTTGTTAAAAACCGTAAGAAAACAGGCCAAAGCAAAAAATTATGAATGGTAAAGTACAGATACAAGCGTTAGAAATGCGAAGTTAAAAGTTTAACTGATTACAGATTTGTACTATGAAAACAATTCATTTATTTATGATGGCCGCCACTATATGCCTGTCATTATCCTGTAAAAACACAAAAAAACAAGACAGTAGTTTAAACAATGATAATTTGGTTAAAACTAACGATAATAATACCAATAAACCGATTATTTATTTGCCTGTGATTTTGGACAGTACAGACTATTTAGTATATCCTGTGGGCAAACCCATACAATTAGAAGCATCAAAAATGTTTTCGTATCGTTCTAATAACGATTATAATAACTCCCTTCAAAATTTAATCTTTGAAGACACTCATACCGGTAAAACCCATATTTTGTCAGATAAAAAACTAAAAATTAAATCTTTTAGTCTGTTGGCAGATAATAATTATGATACTTCTAATAAGGATAGCATTTCTAACTCATCTCAGGTTATTTTATATCAATTAGAAGACGAAGATTCCACAGAAAGACAACCATTTATAGCAACCTACATTAGCCAAATAAACGGTAAAAACTTTACAAGATTACCACCATTGGATGCCGTTATAGTGGATTATAAATACGTAAGGGAGCTAAACAAATTGTATTTCCAAACCAAAAAAAAGGCATTAATTAATGATGCAGATGCCATTTCAGCTTTGTGGTCTGTAAATTTAACAGACTTTAAACCTGAATTCGGTTAATCTTGTTTTCACAGAACGTATAGAATACTTTAGATTTGTACTTAAAAGCATGAAGAAATATCAAGATATTTCAAAGGTT
>PDQE01000042.1 GCA_002747735.1 Flavobacteriales bacterium
CAAGAAACGTATATAACACCTCATCTTTGCACTTAAAAACCTTTGAAATATCTTGATATTTCTTCATGCTTTTAAATACAAATCTAAAGTATTCTATACATTCTGTGAAAACATGATTAACCGAATTCAGGTTATAAAGAAGAACACATAAGATGAGAATTTATACATCTTTTCTGTAAAGGCTAAAAGCTCAAGCCTATTAAGATGCCATCATTACTTTTTCCGCCAAAATACGATCGGATATAATCCACCCGTAGAAAACGTATCTTACCAATACCAATATAGAATATTCGCTGTAAGGTTTATTATCAGCGGTAAATAAAGCTTTAGCCCCTATCACCATTTGGAACCGCAATTTATTTAACAATGGAATTTGGCGTAATAAATAACCCTTAAACTGGTGCTGTGCATGAACTTCCGCAAAGTTGTCATCGGTACTGAAATCATAATAAGGCATTAATCCAAAACTTTTTAAATAGTTGACATTTAAGTTTACATGGGTTTGATTACCGTCAAAATGCTTAAAATCCACAAATGACAGTTCATCTTTGCTTAAGAAAGAGCCTCCCTTTGCATAATAAGAAAAAGTACCTTTGTTTCCCAAAGAGATATCGTGGTCAATAGCTATTTCGGCAAGTTGATAATTAAATTTTTTGTCTGATGCTCCAAAACCATTGGTGTAAACCACATTTAAAACCGGATATTTATTGGAAAAAATATTGAACTTTTCATCAGGCAATGAAATATACTCTTGTTTAAATTTAATCTGAGCTCCTACATAGGTTTTAAAAATACTATTTTTCTCAAATACAGGACTTAAGTAATCATCCGGGGCTAAAGGGTTGTTTGAGCTATAAACCACATCGTCTTTATTTAAAATCACATAATCTGATTGATTAAACAGCGGTTTTCTGTCTTGATAGCTTATGCCGGCATTTAACCGTATGCCATTAACAATTTCCTGCCCACCGGACAGGGTAAGAAAACGCTTATCATAAAATTTGGCAAAATTCTTTTCAAAAAACAATGAAGATACTGCATTAATCAATGGAGCAATGGGCTCAGAGGGGTTAAACTGCTCAATTTTTCTGCCGCCTTCTATGGTTATAGATGGTTTGGTAACATCATTAAACTGATAGAAAAATCTGCCGCTTATTCTGAATTGTTCATCTGTTAAACCATAATCTATTTTAGAACTCAACCAAAAATGCCGATGTTTTTCTTTGTAATTTTTATAAAAAGTAATATCCAGATTGGTTCGCCAGCCCTGTATCGTATTGTACATAGCATTAAACAGTGGAGAGCCTATAAAAATATTGTAATTTTTAAATGAATTTTGGTAATTATATCCTATTAAGATATTAGAAACAGATAATTTATTTCCTTTTCGGTCTAATGAGTCTAGATAAGGCTTTGATTCTCTTATTTCTTTAATGCTGTCTTTGAGCTTGTAATCATTTAATTCTTCTGTAGTTAAAGGTACGGGTCGTTTTAATTTCCAGAAAGTACTGTCTTTTTTATTGGCGTTTTTTACAATTTTTAAAATTTCATTGGTAAATGTGCCTTCTTTAAAACGGGGGTTAAATTTATAGTTTTTATAAACCGCAGTAAACCTACCATCTATACTAACACCAAATAGCCCAAATTTAAAGTCCATACTTTGTGAAAATAAGGCCCAGATACTGTCTTTTGCCGTGAGGGAATAATTTTGTTTTAACGCCAGTTTATTAACCATAGGCATCTGTATCTGCTTTCCCGTAACAGACACATCGGCAGCAAAAATTTCCCAACTGTCTTCTACAATATAAATTTCTCCGCTAAATGCATTGTATGTTGGTTTTTTAGGCTCTACTTTTATTTTGTTTATTAAAAACTGGTCTTCGTAATAACTATTTAGCAACGTGTATTTATAATAATTAAAAGCGTAATTGGCAATAGGAGAAACTATAGTATTTTCGCCAACTTCAATCAGATTTTTGTAAAGATTAAAATTAGCTTCAGAAGCCATATTAAAACTAAAACCATTGTCATTTCCACTCACTTTTGAAGCCAATATTTTCTCTTTAAAATCATTGCCCTTTTTGGCAATTTCCGAAATGGTTTCTGATAGATATACAACGCCACTACGAGTAGAATCTAAACCGCCTCCGAGGTCGCCCAAATCAAAGCCCATAATTTTTTTTGGAGCATTTTTAATTCTAAAAATGCCTCTGGAGTAAAATTCTGCGGTAAAATCATCAGTTTTTTCAAAATTCTGTTTGCGATGGGCAATAGCAGCTTTTATGATCCTGTGAGCCGGATTTTCTTTGGTGCTGATAGTTACCTCTTCCAAGGCTAAAGCATCTTCTTTTAAAGTAACATTAATCTTGTGTGGAAAAGATGTTATATTAATTTTTTCTTTATGGGTTTCAAACCCTAAATATTTGTAAATTATGGTATATGTTCCCGATTCTGTTATGGATAATTCGTAATGGCCATTATCATTAGTAGTGGTTCCGTTATAGGTATTTTCAATGTAAATATTAACAAAAGCCAACGGCTCGCCGTTAATGTCAGTTACCGTACCAATTACTTGTGCATAAACAAAAGAACCAAGTAAAAAAAATAGAAACGTAAGTTGTTTAGACATGAATAGGGTTTAGAAAAAACAAACCTAAATTTTTTAAAGAAAAACAGTATTTAATTATTTGTTAAATAATGAATTCATCTTGATTTTTTCTATTTCCTAAAAAACGGCTCAAATTTGTTTATATTTCTTTAGGTTAAAAATACTCGTAATATTTATGTCTGTGTTTTTTACCTTAATGTGTAAAATTTATCCTAAAAATCTTTATCCTAATTTAGCTTAATAACCCTATTTTTGCAAAAATTTTATTTGATGATAAACACATTTAGAGTGATAAGCATATTAGAAGGCTTATCGTATATTTTGTTGCTATTTATAGCGGTACCCATAAAATATTTAAGTAATGATGAATTGTATGTAAAAATATTAGGTATGCCGCATGGGCTTCTTTTTATGGCTTATATACTGCTGGCTTTTATCTTAAAACCTGACATGAAATGGAGCAATAAAGAATTTAGTTTTGTTTTAGCGGCCTCTGTAATTCCATTTGGCACTTTTTATATAGAGCGAAAATATTTAAGGGTTTCTTCCTAATCCTACGCTATAAAAAGCTGGACAGACTTTTAAAAGGAAAAAAAGATTAATTCCTGATAGAATAAGGTATATTATATTTTATCAACATTAAATTGAATGTTTACAGAGATTCTGCCAACAACAAGGAAAGAGGATTGGTTTTCCCGGAATTAAAGTTTTGGGAAACTTTTTTTGATAAGGGTGTAAAAATTATACCTTTCAGAACTCATTTTGTAAAAATTAGAAAAAGTCAAGAGGAGTTCATTGCCAAAAATAGTTAAATTTGTGTATGTTTAATAAGCTATTTCCATTTTTAACCTGGTTGCCTTCGGCTAAATATACTTGGAAAAAAGACCTTATCGCCGGGTTTACCATTGGAGTAGTCTTAATTCCACAAGGTATTGCTTATGCCATTTTAGCCGGTGTTCCGCCCATTTACGGATTATATACCGCTCTTATTCCTCAGATTTTCTATACTTTCTTTGCTACCTCAAAATACTTAGCTGTAGGCCCTACAGCTTTGGACGCATTAATTATGGCAACAGGAATTTCTACCTTAGCTATTGTAGGAACAGAGCATTATTTAACCTTAGTTCTTGTGCTTACTCTCATGGTAGGGGTAATACAGGTTTTACTGGGTTCGCTCAGGTTGGGTTTTGTTATGAATTTTGTGTCAAAACCAGTGCTTACCGGTTTTATAACAGCTGCGGCAATAATAATTAGTATTAGTCAATTTAAGAATCTCATGGGGCTGGATGCTGCCAGAAGCAATCAATTTTACGAGCTTGTAGGAAATTTAATTCGCAATTTAAATACTTTACAGTTAGAAAGTTTTATCATTGGTATTTTGACTATTATAATCATTTTTTGGCTAAAAAAAATTAATAAAAAAATTCCTGCACAGTTAGTAGTAGTTGTTATTGGTATAATTGTAATAAAATATTTTTACCAATTTTTTAGTGAAGTTGATATTGTTGGATATGTGCCTGCCGGATTGCCTAAATTTGCCGTGCCTGCACTTACCTATGATTTGTTTCTAAATCTTTTGCCCATTGCTTTTACTCTCACTTTTACAGGATTTTTACAAGCCACTACTATTTCTAAAGCCTTGGAGGAAGGGCAAATGGACTCTGACCTAAATACCAATAAAGAACTTATAGCCTTAGGAATGGGAAATTTATTTGGTTCATTTTTAGGTAGTTATGTGGCTACCGGCAGCTTTTCTCGTTCGGCACTTAACAAAGAATCCGGAAGCCTTTCGCCATTATCTAATTTTTTTGCAGCCTTTTTTATTGGATTAACCTTGTTGTTATTAACTCCGGCATTTTATTATTTACCCAAACCGGTATTGGCCGCAATTATTATTGTTGCCGTAGTACAACTTATAAAAATTAACCAAATAAAGTTTCTCTGGAAAACCAATAAAAATGATTTTTTTATGATGCTCATAACGTTTATCGTTACGTTAATGCTCGGTATAAAAGAAGGCGTATTAGTTGGCGTTTTGGTTTCTATTTTCGTAGTGGTCTATAAATCCTCTAAACCACATATGGCGGTATTAGGCAGGGTGCCGGGCACTAGTCATATTTTTAGAAATGTGGAGAGATTTAGCGATGTTATTACTGATGATGATATCCTTATTTTAAGATTTGATTCCGATTTATACTTTGCAAATGCTAATTATTTTAAAGAAAAATTAGACTTTATTGTAAAAAACAAAGGGCAAAAACTAAAGTCCATTATCATGGACATGGCCAGTATTAATACCATAGACAGCACCGGTATTGCCACGCTTAAAGAAGTGATGAAAAAATACAATACCAAAGGTATTACGTTTTATTTTACTGATATAAAAGGGCCGGTTAGAGATTATATCACCAAAAGTTTATTGATTAATGAAATAGGGATAAAAAATTGTTTTATGAACATTGAAGAAGCAATGGCTTATCTCAATGACAGAAGAGGTAATAAACACTCTAAATTTTCAAAATACATAGAACAGACCAATATTTAAATCGAAAAAATGCAATATCCGAAAGGGTAGGTTCAACCTCTAAATGCAATTTTTGCTGTTACAAATTTAGCAAAAAGATTAACAGGCTTTTCATATACTAAGAGTTAGAACCCCTTTTCAGGGTTAAACAACTGATTTATAAATACCTTCAATTCCTCTCCATGTAAGTCTTTCGCCAATATTTTACCTTCTTTGTCAATAATAAAATTTACGGGTAATGCCGTAACGGTATAATCAAAAACTGCTGGAGTTTTAAATGCTTCTAAAGAAGATACATTTATCCACGTTCGCCGGTCTTGTTCTATGGCTGCTGTCCAAAGTTCTTTTTTGGTATCTAAAGAAATGCCATAGATTTCCAGACCTTTATCCTTATATTTTTGATACATCTTACACAGTAAATCGCTTTCCCTTCGGCATGGGCCGCACCAACTAGCCCAAAAATCAATAATAGTATATCTTTGTTTTACATCAAACAGGGCAATATTTTGCCCAAAAGCATCGGGTAAAGAAACATTGGCTGCTATTCCACCTACAGCCGTCTGTTGTAATCGTAGTACTTTTTCTTCTAATTTTTTTGTAATGCTCAATTGCGGATACTTCAATTTAAAATCCTCAACCAATCCTTTATAAAATGGAATATTATTATCGCCTATCCATCGTAAAGAAGTGGGATACAGTGCAATACTTTCAGATAAGTTTTCTTTTATATAATTATTGAGTTCTGTTATATGCGTTTTATAATTTTCTATCTCCAAAGCACCAAGTGAATCAATAATCATTTGGTTTGGGTTTTCCTTTTCTTGCTCTGCTAAAATTTTCCTTCTGATGTTTTTAACCAAATGTTCCAGAGATTCTTCCCTAAAACGCTCAAATAAATTATATAAATTCGTATCATCGGAACCCGAAACCACAACCGTATCCGTGTTGATAGTTATATTTACAGATTGGCCAATATTTAATAAAAGTGGAATGGCCTTTCTATCGTTTATTTCTAAAGTATAGAAATAGGGTTCGTCAAAAATAATTTTTTCAAAGGTGCCATTTGCATTGACCAACAATGTATCTACCACAATATGATCTTTTTTTTCAATATCAGTTTCTTTGAAAAGCAGTATTTGGTTGGAAATTTCGTTATCAATTTGTCCTTTTATAACTATCGCCGGCTCTTTTTTTGGTGTACAAGCCATTAAGATTATAAATAAGAAAAAAATATACCTCATAATATGAATATAATGTCGAAAATAAGAAATCCTAATTACAAGATTTAACAAAAGATTCAAGTGCAAGAATACATTTTTCTCTATCTTCCAAATAACTCATGTGGCCACCTTTTAACATAATCAGATAAACATCTGTGCCTTTATAGGTTTTTATCAGATTTTCCAAATTTAGCACAGTGTCTTCTCTGCCTATTATAATTGATTTTCTAAATTGAGCCTCTTTAAAAAAAGAACTGTAATCCGGCCGTATTTTCATCCCCTCTAAGGCATTGACAATCCCTTGTTTCTCCATTTTTCTAGCTGTATTTATCAACTTTTGAATATCTTTTTTATACAATTCTCTATGGCCTTCTGAAAACAAATTTGGAATAGATTCGGTTAAAAAGCCGGTTTTATCATTTTTGACAACTTCTATCGCTCTGTCTCTAATTTCCTTTTTTTCTTCCGAATCTGAAAATGGCGTAGAATTTAACAGACAAATACCTTTTACACTGTGGGTATATTTATCAGCGAAAGCCAAACTCACATAACCACCCATACTGTGACCTATGAGGATAACCTTTTGTAATTTAAGACTTTTTAAAAGCGTAAAAACCATATCCGCCTGATTTTCCATAGTATGGATATAACCGATGTTTCCGGTTTTTCCATGTCCCAACAAATCAATGGTGATTATACGGTTGTTTTTTGATAATTTCTCTGCTATTTCTTTCCAAATGGTATAATCCTCTAAAAAACCGTGTAACAGCAGAATAGCAGTTCCTGTGCCGGTATCAGTGTAATGAACAGTACTGTTTTTATAATTAAATTTCATACGTTTAAATTTTTGCAATGATATGTGATTCAGTTGTTTAACTATTTAGATAGGTAATAGCCTTTGTCTACCAAATGCCCATTATGGGCTTTCATACGTTTAAATTTTATTAATTGATAATAAATTAAATTATAAAATTGAACTCATTTCACGGTAGCAAATACAATTTACATATATGGGAAAAATATACGAATATAATTTACAACAGTTTTATAGTACGGCACAAAAATGATATAATACGTCGCAATTATACCAAGTCTAATATATAATCCTTAGCTATGGCGAGTATTTTTAATGCAGTAGAAGTGAAAATTTATCCAATTATATGTAGCATTATATATTTTAGACTTGGTATTAGATTTTATTTCTTTTCGTACAATCCTGTATTGCCTTTTTCCAGTATGGGCATTAAACTATTAACCAAATCCATATTTTCCTGAGCAATATTTACGGTTTCCAAAGAGTCATTATCATGATTATATAATTCAATATTTGGTTTCTGGGACCTAAAATATTTTGTTAATCTATACTTGTTCGTTCTCACAGTAATCCCATTGTTAAAATAACTGTAGGCTACCTCATCATTTTTATCCATATTTTGTTTTATGTACTTCACAAAACTTTCACCGGGAATTTTTATTATTAACGGACTTTTTAAGGCATTTTCAAAAAGCGTATGTTTTCCCCATCTCCGCTGTTCGCCAAGATGCCAACCGTGATCGCTCCAGACTACCACAATGGTATTTTTATCAAGACCTAATTTTTTCAGTTCATCAAGCACTTTTCCCACTTGACGGTCTGTATAACTCACTGCAGCATAGTACGCATGTCGCAATTTTTTTGCATAAGCATCAGAAACCGGCTGATCTAAAGTAGGTAATTCAACACCTAATTGATATTGATTAATTTCTCCGTTAGTACTAAGGCTTGCTTTGTTAATGTTTTTTGGAATATCTGGATTAGCAGCAATCTCAATGGAATCTCTATTGTACAAACTCCAATATTTTTCGGGTGAATTAAACGGCAAGTGCGGTTTAAAAAAGCCTACACCAAGAAAAAAAGGTTTGGCTTTATTTTTTAATTCACTTAGTTTTTTAATAGCCAATTCAGCAGTAAGCCCATCAGGATATCCGTTATCATCTACTGCTGCTTTTTCATAATGTTCAACTTTTTTATTAAGGCTTTGTCGGTTTTCTCCATTGGCATAGCCAAAAAAAGCATTCCATCCCGTTCCCCACTTACCACTGTTAAAAATCATTTCATCCCAGCTGTAAGGTAGTTCCCGTTTATTTGAAGGTTCTTCTTCATAACCATACACCAAACCATCTGCCGAATGGCTTATTTTACCAATACCTACTGTGTAATATCCATTTCTTCGTAAGTGATGAATAAAGGTCTCCGGAATAGTTTTTTCCGGTTGGTCTGAAATTTCTTTTTCGGCAATATTATTGTTGAGTTGATTTACGGAAACCGGCCGGTTTCCGGTAAGCAAACAAAACCTTGATGGCCCGCAACTTGGTACCTGTGCATAATGATTGGTAAATAAAACACTTTCCTTGGCGAGTTTATCTAAATTTGGGCTCTTAACAATTTTGTTACCATAAACTCCCAAATCCGGACGAAGATCGTCAATGGCTATAAACAAAATGTTTGGTGACTTGTTTAGTTTAGTACTGAGTTGAGATGTTTCTTTACAAGCATTAAAGCAGAAAAAAACGCAAGCCAAAAAAATAAAGGTTTTTAAATTTTTAGTCATTACTGCTTGTATTATGAATGCACAACAAATTTAACTCTAAAAAGA
>PDQE01000056.1 GCA_002747735.1 Flavobacteriales bacterium
AGTAATTCGTTTGGGGTTAAATCTGTTAAAACCGTTTACACCGCCAAAATACAATTCGCCTTTGTCATTCTTAAAACAAGCACCGTAATTAAACTCATTAGCTTGCAATCCATCCGAAGCATCGAAATTTTTAAAAGTTTTTGTGGATAAGTTTAATCGGCTTAAGCCCAAATTGGTACTCAACCAAAGATGACCCAAATCATCAGTAAGAATTCCGTAAATTACTTCATTAGGTAGCCCTTCTGCAGTGCCATAACGGATAGAAGTACCTTTTTTAGGATTAAATTGATATAAACCGTCTCCTTCTGTGCCTATCCAAATGTTATTTTTCTTATCAATAAATGTACATAATACGCCTCCTGTAATAACTCGGTTTGGTATGGGTTTCCTAAAAGAAATGGGTTGTATCTCATGGGTGTAAACGTCTATCATTCCTAAACCATTTTCGCTACCCACTAATAATTTATTTGGCGTAGACCCCCTATCTATGGTATAAACTATATCGCCACATATTTTTTTGGGGTCTGATACTCTGATTAATCGCTCTGAATGGGGTTCTAAAATATTTAATCCTCCGCCCGAAGTACCAATATAGATGTTGCCATTGGTAAATTCATAAAGGGCGATAACCCGGTCATCACTTATACTATTGGTATCATTAGGGCGATGTCTGAATTTTTTAAAGTTATATGGTTTTAATGACGGGTTAAGGAAATTTAAACCGGCATCATGGGTGCCAATCCAGATATTTCCACTTCTATCCCTTAAGAGAGCTTTTACATTGTTGGCACTTAAACTGCCGGGGTCTTTTTTGTTTTGAGTAAAATAGGTGTATTTACCGGAATGGGCATAGTAATAATTTACCCCACCGCCTTCGGTACCTATCCATAAATCGCCATTAGGATTTTCAATAATGCTGCTTACTACCTTATAATTGAGTTTGGAATTATTAATGCCTGGTGAAAAATGCCTAAACAAATCAAAGTTTTTGTTGTAATAACTGATGCCGCCGGCATAGGTGCCAATCCAGATATCTCCTTTAAAATCGCCATAGATACTGTAAATAGAGTTTTGTGCGAGGCTATTGGGATTATTGTCATTATGTGAAAAATGAGACAGTAATTTATGCTTTACATCCAAAAGGTATAAGCCGTGGTAGGTGCCAATCCATAATACTCCAGAATCATCTTGGTATATACTACGCACCGAATTGGTAATAGCAGGTTGATTTGAATCAGGCAATTTGTAGGATTCAAATTTATTATTACTTGTATTTAGCAGAGCCAGGCCTTTGTTGTAACCTAGCCAAATATTACCGGCATTATCCTCAAAAATACAGGATTTTGAATGGGTGTTTTTTTTTAACCCAGTACCATCGGGCATCTGGTATTCTTCTATTTGATTTCTTGCGGTATTAACAAATAATACATTGCCTACATTTTTTATCCATAACCCGCCATTTGAAGTGATATATAATGCCCTGATAAAATTGTTGTAGCCGCTTAAAAGTTCTTCTAAACCGGAATTTTGCTCGTAAACATTTTCTTTAATATTAAATCGGTGTAAGCCGTTATTAGTGGCAATTATTAAATGCGATGCTCCATCATTTTCTATATCCCATATTTCATCCTGATAACTATTGGCAGTGTCCTTAAAAATATATCTTTCAAAGTTGTCTTCTTTTCGATTAAATTTGTTAAGACCATGAGCTGTGCCTATCCATAAATTTCCATCCTTATCTTCGTGTAGGGCTTTTATATAGCTATTGCTAATGCTGGTGCTGTCTATGGAGTTGTATCTGTATATTTTAAAAGAATTGCCATCATATTTATTAAGTCCGTCTCTGGTGCCAAACCAAATAAAACCGTTTTTATCCTGCAAAACACATAAAACGGAACTTTGGGAAAGGCCATCTTGCAAGGAAATATTCTTAAACTTTAAATTATTTTTATTATTTAACTGCTGAGCGGGGATAATACCTGTAAACAGCAATAAATTGATGAATAAAAAGTAAATTTTTCTAATCATTAAAGGCTATTGGTTGTCAGTAAATAAAGATTTTGAGCTTGACGGCAAGATACTAAATTATTGTTCAAAGGGCAATATGTGCTGTGGAATTATGGTTTTATCCGAGTTTAGGCTCAGATAATAAAAATACAGAGGTTAGAAAATGCTTTTATACTAACAATTTTTATAACCTGAATTCGATTAATATTGTGACCACAGCTTTCTTTATTTTAATACAAAAAACACCTGCTCTTTAGGTGGTAATTTTTTTGGCTATGCTTTATTGTTTTATCTTTGTCTTATGGGTAAGTATAAAGAATTAAATCATGCTATCTGCAAGAGAGATTATCATATAGTTTGGGTTTTAAAGCCATAGGTAGGTTGGATGAAAATAAAATAAAAAGGTCTGTTAAAGATTTAGAAAAAGAGAAGATACAAGAAGATGAGGTATAGTTCACCTGTATAAATACTTTTTATAGCCGGTGTGTACAAAGAATGGAATTTATATTATGATGCTTTAACTTTTAAACGAATTCAATACAACCAAAATAATATGTACAGGATAACAATTACAAATATGGAATTTTCCTTTTTGACATCTGAAAGGCTCTTAAATTATTTCATTTACCAAAATAGATGTCCGTTAAAAACAGTTGAACCACCGTCTGGTTTTCTCTTCTTTTGGACGGCTTTAGGGAGGGGCTTTTTAGTACGAGGACTTATGCTTTTATTGTTTATGTTGCCCATTGCCATAACTGCCCAAAAAAAATATGAGCCTACATGGGAGTCCTTGGACAGCCGCCCGGTGGCCAAATGGTTTGCCGATGCTAAATTTGGCATATTTATCCATTGGGGTCCCTATTCTGTTCCAGCTTGGTCGCCCAAAGGCACCTATACAGAATGGTATCAATATTGGTTGCAAAACAAAACACTTTTCGGTAATGGTGATTTTAAAGGTGATGAAGTGGCCAATTACCATAATAAAACTTATGGTTCGGATTATAGTTATTACCAATTTGGCGATATGTTTACCGCCAATTTGTTTGAACCTGATAAATGGGCAGAACTGTTTAAAAAATCCGGAGCAAAATATGTAGTACTGACTTCCAAACACCACGACGGGTTTACTTTGTGGCCAAGTAAAGAAGCTAATGACAGGGGTTTTTCATGGAATAGCATGGAAGTGGGAGCTAAAAAAGATTTGGTTGGTTTATTATCAGCGTCAGTTAAAGATGTAGGATTAAAAATGGGTTTGTACTATTCACTTTATGAATGGTATCATCCTTGGTGGCTTCAGGATAAAGAAAGATTTGTAAACGAACACTTTCTGCCTCAGATAAAAGATTTGGTACAGAATTACAAACCGGATATTCTATGGACTGACGGCGAATGGGATATGGAATCAGAAAAATGGAAAACCAAAGAATTTCTGGCTTGGCTGTTTAATGATTCTGAGGTAAAAAATTCTATAGTCATAAACGATAGATGGGGTAAAGGCGTGCGAAAAAATCACGGTGGTTACTTTACTACGGAATATGAAGCCGAAGCTACTGAATTTAAAAGGCCTTGGGAAGAATGCCGTGGCATGGGATTTTCCTTTGGTTATAATCAAAATGAAGATGCAGAAGATTACAATTCAGTAAAATCTTTAATATTAATGTTGGTAAATATTGTTAGTACCGGAGGTAACCTCTTATTGGACATTGGCCCGGATGCCAGAGGAAAAATTCCGCCTATTATGCAAGAACGGTTGTTAAAAATGGGCAAATGGCTGGCCACCAACGGTGAAGCGATATACAATACCAGGCCGTGGAAAAAATCTTTTCAGTGGTCATCCGGAAAACAAAATTATAAACAGGAAGAGCATTATCTCGGTGGGGATTTTATCATCAGGCAAACCGTTGACCCCTTGCCGGGATACGCCGTTAAGGAATTGTTTTTTACCCAAAATGAAAATGCGTATTTTGCAATTTCTCCCAAATGGCCGGAAGAAGAATTGGTAATTAATGATTTAAAATTACCCGAAAAAAGTAAAATAATATTTCTGGCAACCGGAGCAGAACTGAAATGGCAGCAATCCGGTAACGATATAAAAATTACGATGCCCATGTATAATCCAAATAAAATTCCTGAAGAATTGACTTATGCCTATGTTTTTAAAATTACAAAGGAATAATCCGGTAAATGAAATTCTTAAAATGGGTTCATTATATATTAAACTTGGTATTACTACTCAATTAGGATGTTTAATGCCATAACGTAGTGGTTATAGATATTCTTTGTTCTATAATTTGCTAATTGTCAGTTGTTTAATAAAATGTAAACCTATGAAAGTCCATAGTGGCATTTGGCAAACAAAGACCATAACTTACCAAAATAATTAAATAATTGAACCGCAGTTTTTTGCAAAAATTTGAATAGATGAAAAATATAAATATACCAATGACTAAACTTTTTCTTTTTGAGGTGGGATTAAGTAGATGTCAACTTAGGTGGATTTGTCCTGTTTTCCTAAGATGGGGGCTGTGGAGAGGCTTTCTAATGCTTGCTGTTTTCAGCTCTTGTGCTCAGGAAAAACAGAACATTAATCCACTCACTATGCCTGTTGCCAACACAGTGGCAATTGACCATGATGATACCAAAGACTCCATAATTTTAAAAGCTGCTCATATTGTGCCAACAAAAAATCAGTATGAAGCCCTTAAGGATGAATTTATTGCCTTTATTCATTTTGGGCCTAATACATTTACACGAAAAGAATGGGGTAGTGGTAAGGAAGGCCCTGAGGTTTTTAATCTGCAACATTTAGATACTGACCAATGGTGTGAAGCAATGGTAGCGGCCGGTATAAAAAAAATAATCCTTACCGTAAAACACCACGATGGGTTTGTACTCTGGCAAAGCCGATACACCAAACATGGTATTATGTCCACGCCTTACAAAAACGGCAAAGGTGATGTTTTAAAAGAGTTGTCTCAATCTTGCGAGAAATACGGGCTAAAATTAGGTATATACTTATCGCCGGCAGATTTATTTCAGATAGAAAATAAAAAAGGATTATATGGTAATTTGAGTGAATATACAAACAGGACAATTCCTCGTCCTGTGGAAGGCCGACCGTTTAAAAATAACACTACTTTTAACTTTAGTGTGGACGATTATAATGAATATTTTTTGAACCAACTTTTTGAGTTGTTAACGGAATATGGCCCTGTGCATGAAGTGTGGTTTGACGGAGCCCACCCAAAGCGAAAAGGTGGCCAAAAATACAATTATCTGGCATGGAAAGAACTTATTAATACCTTGGCTCCCAAAGCGGTAATTTTTGGAAAACAAGATATTCGTTGGTGTGGAAATGAGTCCGGTGGAACCAGAAAGACCGAATATAACGTGGTTCCTTATATGAACAATCCGCAAAAAATGAACAACTTTGCTGATATTACCGGAGACGATATTGGCAGTAGGGAAAAATTGTATCAAGCCAGATACCTCCACTATCAACCCGCAGAAACCAATACTTCTATCAGGGAAGGTTGGTTTTATCGCGATGACGACAAACAAAGAGTGCGAAGTGCTGATGATGTTTTTGATATTTATGAACGTTCGGTGGGTGGAAATTCCATTTTTTTACTCAATATTCCCCCAAATCGGCAAGGTAAACTGTCAGATAAAGATGTTAGTGTTTTAGAAGAGGTGGGTAAACGTATCAAAGAAACCTATAAAAACAATTTGTTTGAAGGTGCGGCAGGCCCGTTGAATTTGTTAGATGGAGATTTGACTACTTTTGAAGTTTTGGATTCCGTAAAAAATAAAGTTACAATTATTACAAAAGAGCCTGTTACCATAAATAGATTGGTACTGCAGGAAGCTGTTACCACCCATGGTGAGAGGGTTGAAAAATATATTCTGGAAGCATGGGTAAATGACAACTGGAAAGAAATTGCCATGGGTACAAATATTGGCTACAAAAGAATTTTACGATTTCCACAAGTTACGGCTCAGAAATTTAGAATACGAATATCTCAGTTCCGGTATCTGCCGGTTATAGCTAGTATTACGGCTCATTATTACCAGTCAACGCCACCCCAATTGGAAATTACCAGAGGTATTGAAGGTAAGGTAAGTATTTATCCAAAAAAGGATGATTTCAGTTGGAAGCCACATGGAGAAAATACCCTTAAAAATTTGAGTTCTGGATTGGAAATCAGATATACTAAAGATGGTTCCGTACCGTCGCCGTCATCTTTATTGTACGAAGAACCTTTTTTGTTGGAGTCCGGTGAAGTGAAAGCTGTAGCTCTTGCCAAAGGCGAATCTGGTGCAGTAGCTAGCCGGTTATTTGGTATTGTAAAAAAAGATTGGAAAAATATTGGAGAAGACAGTTATGCCGCAGACTGTTTGCCAAAGTTGGCATTTGACGAAAACCATCAGACTTTTTGGCAATCAGCAGAAAAGGGGGGTACGCATTATTTGGAGATAGATTTGGGCAAAACCTACAACATAAAAGGATTTGTGTATTCGCCTCAAACCGAAATGGCTGATGGCATGATTGAAACAGGAAAAATAAAAATTAGTCATAACGGAAAAGATTGGGAATTAGTAGAATCGTTTAAATTTGGTAACCTTATCAATAATCCTACGCCGAGGACACATTATTTTAAGTCGCCTGTTAACACACAATTTATACGAATAGAATCTGGACAAATTGCCGGAGAAAGACAAGCCGCTGCCATTGCAGAGATAGATTTTTTATTAGAATAAAGATAGATAGAAAGAAAATGAAGTGATTTAAACTTTTTAGCTAAATAGAAAAGGGTTGTGGATATTTGTGTTGCAAAACATAAAATATTAATAAACAACCCTTATGTACACAGTACT
>PDQE01000021.1 GCA_002747735.1 Flavobacteriales bacterium
TCGGTCATGGGGTCACAAGAAAGAACAGCACCTCGTTGTTGTGTGGCATGCAAATACAGTGAATAAATACCTACTAACAAGAAATAGGTTATAAAAAACCGCAATAAAAAATTTATGACTATCCTTCTATCCTTCAAAGCTTTTAACTGTATTTTTGGGATTGTGTTCAAATGTAAAATAAAATTATGGATTTAGCTGTTATTAAGAAAGAAATTGCCATTATTATTGATAAAAATACATCCGTTGACCTTTGCCTACAAGAGATTTGTGATTACTTAAAAGCTACCGTTTCGCATTACAATTGGGTGGGTTTTTATTTTAAAAATGAAGATAAAAATGAGTTAAAATTAGCCCAATTTGCCGGAAAGCCTACTGAGCATACCATTATTCCATTTGGCAAAGGTATTTGCGGGCAGGTAGCCGTAAGCAATCAAAATTTTGTGGTACAGGATGTAACAGAGCAAAACAACTATATATCTTGCGGCATAGAAGTAAAATCGGAAATAGTAGTGCCTATTTTTGTAAATGATGAAAATGTAGGGCAGATAGACATCGATTCGCATGTTAAAAATCCATTTACCCAAAAAGACGAGACATTGTTGGAATTTATTTCTGATAGCGTATCTAAAATCCTATAATTTTTCCGGATTTTTATCATTCTCTAATAAATTGTAAATTGCCATAAAAACCATTGTATGGAGCAAATTAAGCCTTACAAACCCAAAAATCACGTCAGAATAGTAACTGCTGCCTCACTGTTTGACGGCCACGATGCAGCCATTAACATTATGCGTAGAATTATTCAGGCTACAGGTGTAGAAGTTATTCATCTGGGACACGACCGCAGTGTAGAAGAAGTGGTAAATACAGCTATCCAAGAAGATGCCTTAGCCATTGCAATGACCTCTTACCAAGGCGGACACAATGAATATTTTAAGTATATGTATGACTTACTTCAGGAAAAAGGAGCTCCGCACATAAAAATTTTTGGCGGCGGTGGCGGAGTAATTTTGCCGGAAGAGATAAAAGAACTTATGAACTATGGCATTACCCGAATCTACTCACCCGATGACGGTAGAAAAATGGGGTTACAGGGCATGATTAATGATATGGTGAGAAAATGTGATAACCCCTACCCAAACCTCTCTTATGAGAATAAAGAGAACTCCAACCTGAACCACTTCAAGGAAGCAGAAACATTAAAACGCCTTAAAAAGAAGGATGTTAATACAATAGCACGGTTAATTTCAATGGCTGAAAATGACCTTAAGCAATACAAAAAAATATTTACTCCAACCGGCGATAAAGTTCCTGTTTTGGGAATTACCGGCGCTGGTGGTGCAGGAAAATCGTCTTTGGTAGATGAATTGGTGCGACGGTTTTTAAATGACTTTCCTGACAAAACCATAGGCATTATCTCGGTTGACCCTTCAAAAAGAAAAACCGGCGGTGCACTTTTAGGAGACAGAATCAGAATGAATTCCATAAAAAACAGCCGGGTTTACATGCGTTCACTGGCTACGCGATCTGCAAATACAGCCTTATCAAAAAATGTTAAAGATGCCCTTGACATACTAAAAGCGGCAGCTTTTGACCTTATTATTTTGGAAACTTCCGGTATTGGACAGTCTGGAACTGAGATTTTGGAACACGCCATGGTTTCACTTTATGTAATGACTCCGGAATACGGTGCTGCAACACAGTTGGAAAAAATAGACATGATTGACTATGCGGATGTAATTGCCCTGAATAAATTTGACAAACGCGGTGCTTTGGATGCCTTGAGAGACGTAAAAAAACAATACCAACGCACACATCTGCTGTTTGAAGAAAATGTGGACACCATGCCGGTTTACGGCACCATGGCTTCGCAATTTAACGACCCCGGAGTAAATAATTTGTATTGTGCAATACTATCCGTACTAAACGAAAGAACAAACACCCAATTCAAATCAAAAACAAATTTGGAAACAAGAGAAACTGAAAAACAATTTATCATTCCGCCAAAAAGAGTCCGCTACTTATCCGAAATAACGGAAACTAACCGGAATTATGACAAATGGTCTAAAAAACAATCCGATATTGCTCAAAAACTCTTTGGTTTATTCAAAGCATTTATAAGTATTTCCGGACAAAAAATTAGTTCATTAGATGATGTAGAAAATCAGTTTAAAAGAATCTTATCGGATGGCAAACAAGAAAAAAATAAACCGGTATTATCAGCAATCTATGATGCTTTTGTGAAAATAAAAAAAGATTTACATCCTCAAAACTGGAAAGCAATAACAGGTTGGAAGCAATTAAAAAGCCAATACCAAAAACCTATTTTTAGCTTTAAAGTACGTGATAGACAAATAGATATAAAGACACATGTAGAATCTCTGTCTCATTTGCAAATTCCAAAAATAGCCTTGCCAAAATACGAAGCCTGGGGCGATGTACTCAAATGGCAATTACAAGAAAATGTTCCCGGTGTTTTTCCTTTTGCTGCCGGAATTTATCCTTTTAAGCGTACCGGAGAAGACCCTACCCGCATGTTTGCAGGAGAAGGCAGCCCGGAACGTACCAACCGAAGGTTTCACTATGTAAGTTTAAACATGGATGCCAAGCGTTTATCCACAGCATTTGACTCTGTTACCCTCTACGGGAACGACCCGGATTTACGGCCGGATATTTACGGAAAAATAGGCAATGCAGGCGTTTCTATTTGTTGCTTAGACGATGCCAAAAAACTCTATTCAGGTTTTGAACTTACCAATCCGCTTACTTCTGTTTCCATGACAATAAACGGCCCCGCTCCCATGCTTTTGGGCTTTTTTATGAATGCCGCCATAGATCAGGAATGTGAAAAATACATAAAAGAAAAAGGACTGGAAGATGAAGTTGAAAAAAAAATAAATGAACTCTACAAGAAAAAAGGCACCAACAAGCCGATTTACCAAGGCGAACTCCCAAAAGGGAATAACGGGCTTGGACTAATGTTACTGGGCGTTACCGGAGATCAAGTATTACCAAATGCGATTTATAAAAAAATTAAAGCCGAAACCATTAGAAAAGTCAGGGGAACGGTACAAGCAGACATCCTTAAGGAAGACCAGGCTCAAAATACCTGTATTTTCTCAACCGAATTTGCCTTGCGAATGATGGGAGATGTACAAGACTATTTTATTAAAAACAAGGTGCGGAATTTTTATTCCGTTTCTATTTCCGGATATCACATTGCAGAAGCGGGAGCCAACCCCATTTCCCAACTCGCATTTACTTTGTCCAACGGCTTTACCTACGTAGAATATTATTTATCACGCGGTATGGACATTAATGAATTTGGGCCCAACTTATCTTTCTTTTTCTCTAACGGCATTGACCCGGAATATGCTGTTATTGGCCGGGTAGCGAGGAAAATTTGGGCAAAAGCCATGAAAGAAAAATACGGAGCTAACAAAAGAGCCCAGATGTTAAAATATCACATTCAGACTTCCGGACGATCGCTGCATGCACAAGAAATTGACTTTAATGACATAAGGACCACACTACAAGCTCTTTATGCGATTTATGATAATTGCAACAGCCTACATACCAATGCTTATGACGAAGCCATCACTACACCCACCGAAGAATCTGTCAGGCGGGCTATGGCCATACAATTAATTATAAATAGAGAACTGGGCTTAGCCAAAAACGAAAATCCAATACAAGGGGCTTTTATTATTGAAGAACTCACGGATCTGGTAGAAGAGGCCGTTTATGCGGAATTTGACCGTATTACCGAACGAGGTGGTGTGCTGGGAGCTATGGAAACTATGTATCAACGTTCTAAAATTCAGGAAGAAAGCCTATACTATGAGTCCTTAAAACACAGTGGTGGCTATCCGATAATTGGCGTAAACACTTTTTTAAGCAGCAAAGGTTCACCAACCATTTTACCGGGAGAAATAATACGAGCTACAGAAGCGGAAAAAAAGCAACAGATAACCACTGTACAGAATTTGCATAAAACCTATAAAAGAGAGGCCAAAGAAGCCTTAGGCCTGCTCCAACAAAAAGCTTTAGAAAATAAAAATATTTTTGAACAACTGATGGAAGCCACTAAAGTATGCTCACTAGGACAGATTACCGAAACTCTTTTTAAAGTTGGCGGTGAATACAGGCGAAATATGTAAGCAGAATACCCTTTATACGAAGCTCTTTACAGCCATAAAGTAAAAGTGTCTTATTCCAAAGGTATTGAATTTGGTACCATTGGCGAGTAATTTGCTATCTTTGCTCAAAAAATTATGTCAAAAATTAGTGGATTAATTATTGTATTATTAATGTTGCTCTCCTTTGGAGCATGTTCACAACAAAAAGAAACGTTTGATGACTACACTGCAGAGATTAAGAATTTTCAATACCAACTCAACAGAGAATTTGCTGACAAGAAAGAATCGCCACTAACGGCAATAGATTTAAAAAATTTTACGACTCTCCCATTTTTTAAGATTGATTCCACGTACCGTATTTCGGCTGAATTTACCTTAGAAGAAAATCCAAAGATTTTTGCTATGCCTACAACTACAGACAGATTGCCATTGTATAAAAAATACGGAACCGCCACTTTTGAACTCAATGGCAAACGGCATAGCCTTAGCGTATATCAAAATCAGGAACTCATCCAACAGCCAAAATATAAAAATCATTTATTTATTCCGTTTACGGATAGTACAAACGGCAATGAAACCTATGGTGGCGGTAGGTATATAGATGTAGAAATTCCCCGTGGCGATACTTTAATTATAGATTTTAACAAGGCATACAATCCCTATTGTGCCTACAACACAGATTATTCCTGTCCTATACCTCCTGCGGAAAACAAATTGAGAATTGCTGTTAAAGCCGGCGTAAAAGCCCCAAAAAAATAAAGCCTATGCAAGTTAAAGAAGATATTATTAGTGTTCATGAAAACATTAGCCCGTATATTCAAAATACGCCGATAATTACCTCTGCTACCTTAGACAAAATGGCGTTGGCCAAAATCTTTTTTAAATGTGAGAATTTTCAAAAAGCGGGAGCTTTTAAGATGCGGGGAGCAATTAATGCCATTCAGAATTTATCTGAGGAAGAGCAACGTAAAGGAGTAGTAACGCATTCCTCGGGAAATTTTGCTCAGGCTTTGGCTTTATCAGCAAAGAATATAGGAATAAAAGCTCATATTGTAATGCCAAGCAATTCGCCACAAGTAAAAAAAGATGCCGTAAAAAGTTACGGCGGTATCATTACCGAATACGAACCCACCTTACAAGCCCGGGAAACCACAGCAAAAAAAATACAAGTTGAAACAGGAGCCACTTTTGTACATCCGTTTAATGATTTTAATGTAGTTCTGGGCAATGCCACCTGCACTAAAGAATTATTAGAATACAAACCTGAACTGGACATTATCATCGTTCCTGTAGGTGGCGGCGGGTTGATTGCCGGCTCAGCATTAAGTGCACTATCATTTGGCAACACATGTAAAGTAATAGGAGCTGAACCGGCTGCTGCAGATGATGCTTTCCGCTCCATACAAAGCGGGAAAATTGAACACAACACCACCACAAACACCATTGCAGACGGGCTAAAAACATCACTCGGCGATATTACTTTTAATATTATTAAACACTATGTCTCAGAAATTATAACAGTAAGCGAACAAGAGATTGCAGATGCGATGGCACTCATCTGGCAGCGAATGAAAATAATTGTAGAACCCTCCGGTGCCGTAGCTCTGGCCGCATTATTAAATAGCAAGCAAAAGTTCAAAAACAAAAACGTAGGAATTATACTATCAGGCGGCAATGTAGATTTAAAAAATTTACCATTTTAAAATTTTTACTCCAAGGTAACATGCTTCATTAGAATAGTTAAGAAAGAGGAAATTGAGTGCAGAAAAATATACCGCATTAATTAAAACCGAAGCCAAACGCCTTGGTTTTCTCTCTTGTGGCATCAGCAAAGCAGAATTTTTAGAAGCAGAAGCTCCTCGATTAGAAAAATGGCTCAAGGCAGGAATGCACGGCGAAATGAGTTATCTGGAAAACCATTTTGACAAACGGTTAGATCCTACAAAATTGGTAGAAGGAGCTAAAAGTGTAGTATCTCTTTTGCTAAACTATTACCCTGAAAAAAAACAACGAGAAGACGGATATAAAATTTCTAAATATGCCTATGGCACGGACTACCATTTTGTAATAAAAGACAAATTAAAGAGCCTGCTGCATTATATCCAAGAGGAAATTGGGGAGGTAAATGGCAGAGTTTTTGTAGATTCTGCACCTGTTTTGGATAAAGCTTGGGCAGCTAAAAGTGGCTTGGGTTGGATAGGCAAAAACAGTAATTTAATAACACAAAAGGTAGGTTCATTCTATTTTATTGCCGAATTGATTATAGATTTAGATTTGGAATATGACTCGCCAACCACGGACCATTGTGGCACCTGTACTGCTTGTATAGATGCCTGCCCTACTAAAGCTATCATAGCTCCCTATGTAGTGGACGGCAGTAATTGTATTTCCTATTTCACCATTGAACTCAAAGACAAAATTCCATCAGGTTTTAAAGATCAATTTAAAGATTGGATGTTTGGTTGTGATATTTGTCAGGATGTCTGCCCTTGGAACCGCTTTTCTAAACCGCATGATGAACCATTATTTAATCCACATCCTCAATTACTGGAAATGACATATAAAGATTGGGAAGATATCACCGAGACAGTTTTTAAAGATATTTTTAAAAAATCGGCGGTAAAAAGAACAAAATTTAAAGGTTTAAAAAGAAATATAAGGTTTTTGGGAGAATAGTAACTCGTTTTTTTGTAAACTTGTAACTTTGTCAGCTCAAACTAATAAAACTTAATGGATAGCAAAAAAAAGAAAAAAAAGGCATTAGACTATCATGCCCTTCCCAAACCGGGGAAAATTGAAGTAATCCCTACAAAAAAATATGCCACCCAAAGCGATTTGTCATTAGCTTATTCTCCCGGAGTAGCAGAACCTTGCTTGGCCATTCATAAAGACAAAAAAAATGTTTATAAATATACCTCAAAAGGCAATTTAGTAGCTGTAATCTCAAACGGAACAGCAGTACTGGGGTTGGGAGACATAGGACCCGAGGCCTCAAAACCGGTTATGGAGGGCAAAGGCCTGCTCTTTAAAATCTTTGCTGATATAGATGTCTTTGACATAGAAGTTGAGGCTACTGATGTAAACACTTTTGTATCTACAGTAAAAGCCATTGCCCCAACCTTTGGCGGTATTAATTTAGAAGACATAAAAGCACCGGAAGCCTTTGAGATAGAAGAACGCCTAAAAAACGAACTGGACATCCCCGTAATGCATGATGACCAGCACGGTACCGCCATAATTTCGGCTGCCGCATTAATAAATGCCTGTGAAATTGCAAAAAAAGAATTAGACAAAGTCTATGTGGTAGTCAATGGTGCCGGAGCAGCCGCCATTTCATGTACCAAATTATATATTGAACTGGGTGTTAAAAAGGAAAATATAGTAATGCTTGACAGCAAAGGTGTTATCAGACAAGACAGAGATAACCTTACGCCTCAAAAAGCAGCATTTGCCACAGATAAAGATATACACAGCCTTACGGATGCCATAAACAATGCAGATGTATTTATCGGCCTGTCGCAAGGAGACGTTGTAAGTGCCGAGATGATAAAATCTATGGCAAAAAACCCCATAGTTTTTGCCATGGCCAATCCCAACCCGGAAATTGATTACAATCTGGCAATAGAAACCAGAAAAGATATTATAATGGCCACCGGCAGGTCTGACCACCCCAATCAGGTGAATAATGTACTGGGGTTCCCATTTATTTTTAGAGGAGCTCTAGATGTGCGAGCTACCAAAATAAACGAGGAGATGAAACTGGCAGCTGTACATGCCTTGGCAGATTTGGCAAAACAACCTGTTCCGGAACAGATAAATATTGTTTACAATGAAGTCAATCTCAGTTTTGGGAGAACGTACATTATCCCCAAACCTTTTGACCCGCGGTTAATTTATGAAATCCCTCCCGCAATAGCCAAAGCCGCTATGGAAAGTGGCGTAGCTACGGAACCTATTACAGATTGGGAAGCCTACAAAGACCAATTGATTGAACGCTCTGGCAACAGCAACAAAATCATACGCCATTTATACCACAGGGCAAAAAACAATCCTAAGCGTATCGTATTTGCAGAAGCAGACCATCTGGATGTTTTAAAAGCGGCTCAGATAGTACATGACGAGAAAATAGGTTATCCGATATTGCTAGGAAGAAAAGACACAATCCTCTCTTTAAAAAAAGAAATCGACTTTGATGAGGAAGTACCTATTTTTGACCCTAAAACCGATGAAGAAAAAGACCGGAAACTACGGTATGCCGAAATTTACTGGAAGGAGAACCAACGTAAAGGCATAAAATTATTAGATGCCCAAAAACTAATGCGTGAACGCAATTATTTTGGTGCCATGATGGTAAATACCGGAGAAGCCGACGGTTTATTAACCGGATATTCCAGAAACTATCCGGATGTGGTTAAACCGATGTTAGACCTCATTGGCATGGACAAAGGCATTAACCGAATAGCCGCTTCTAACTTAATGATTACCGAAAAAGGCCCCATATTTTTGGCAGATACCACCATTAATGCAAATCCTACTGCTGAACAATTGGTTACCATTTCGCGAATGACTGCTAATTTGGCCAAACTTTTTCACATCACCCCCAACATAGCCATGCTCTCGTACTCCAACTTTGGCTCATCTTTAGACAAAGAATGCACAAAAATAGCTGAGGCTGTAAAACATATACACAAAGAATATCCTAATGTGATTATAGATGGTGAAGTACAAGCCGATTTTGCATTTAACAATGCTATGCTAAAAAAACAATTTCCGTTTTCTAAATTGGTAGATAAAAAGATTAATATTTTAATTTTTCCTAATTTAGATTCGGCAAATATCACATATAAACTGATGAAAGAATTGTACGAAGCGGAATCCGTAGGACCTATAATCATGGGCTTTAAAAAACCCGCTCATATTCTGCAATTAGGCTCTAGTGTAGATGAAATGGTGAATATGGCCGTTATCACGGTGATAGATGCTCAGGAAAAAGAACGAAAATTAAAAAACTCATAAATTTGATACGCCTATAGATAAAATTTTACTTAATGAACTCGTTCAATTATTTATTTTGAATTTTTGTAATACTGAATAGTTTAGATAGTATTTTTGAAATAGAATTCATTTAATAATGATGAAAATCAAAAAACATCGAAAACTGAAGTATTAATTGAAATATTCAAGGCTAAAACTATCCAATTTATGATTACCTATATCCGAGGAAAACTCGTAGAGAAAAACCCTACACATGCCGTGATTGAATGCAATGGGGTAGGTTATTTTCTCAACATCTCTTTAAACACTTATTCAAAACTACCTGATGATGAGCTAATTAAACTATACACTTACCTACACATCAGAGAAGATGCTCATACGCTTTTTGGCTTTGCCGATAAGGTAGAGCGTGAAATATTTATTTTACTAATTTCTGTTTCGGGCGTAGGCCCCAGTATTGGCAGAACCATGCTATCATCTATGACACCGGAACAAATTCAAGAAGCCATTGCATCAGAAGATGTGGCCACTATAAAATCGGTAAAAGGCATAGGAGCTAAAACGGCTCAACGGGTAATTATAGATTTAAAAGATAAAATTGTTAAAACCTATGAATTTTCAGAAGATTTGGTTGTTTCTAACAATACTATTAAAGAAGAAACGTTATCAGCATTAGAAGTATTAGGTTATTCTAGAAAACAAGTAGAAAAACTCGTACTCAAAATTATACAAGAAACCCCGAACAGCAGCTTGGAAACAGTAATAAAACAAGCTCTGAAAAACTTGTAAAAACTTGAACTACAAACTATTAACTTTTTTTACTATCTTTTTGTTTGCCTTATTTTCTGCAAGCATTAAATGCTATGCCCAAATTCCACCTGCCGCAACAAAAAAAACCGACACTGTTCCAACACCTGAAAAAAAAGTTGCCGACACAGCCATAGACACTTTAAAAAATGATTCTATCCCAGATTTGCCTTATGATTTTAAGCGTTTTCAGAAAGGCAGCCTCTATCTAAACAACCTGATGGAATCCGAGATTATATACGATCCGGAATCCAAACAGTATATTATGGCTCAGAAAATTGGCGATTATTACATAAAGCATCCTTCTTACATGTCGCAAAAGGAATATAAAGACTATCGCCTAAACAAAGACATATACCAATATTTTAAGGAAAAGGTAAACGCTGTAAGTGGGAGGTCAAAAGACACTGATGCCCAACGGAATTTACTACCCAAATACTATATAAAATCAGGGTTGTTTAAAAATATTTTTGGGGGAAATACCATTGAAGTAAATCCGCAAGGTTCTGTACTTACTAAAATGGGCATTCTGTACCAGAAAGTAGAAAATCCGCAACTTTCTGAACGCAACAGGCAAAGTACTACTTTTGATTTTGCAAAGTAGGGGAAAGATTGCGTGTTAATGCAGCTTTTGATTCCCAATCTACTTTTAATTTCCAGAACCAGATAAAACTTGAATACACCCCTACCGAAGATGACATTATCCAAAAAATAGAAGTGGGAAATGTGAGTATGCCCATCCAGAATTCTCTAATTACAGGGGCTCAAAACCTTTTTGGGTTTAAAACCCAATTACAATTTGGCAGAACCACAGTTACCGGAATTTTTTCCAAACAACAATCTCAGACCCAATCTGTAGCCGCAGAAGGCGGTGCCACCATCACAGAATTTGAACTTAGTGCAAGCGACTATGACGAAAACAGACACTTCTTTTTATCACAGCGTTTTAGGGATAATTTTAACAAAGCCATGGCTCAGTTGCCATTGGTAAGTAGTTCCATCCAGATTACGCAAATAGAAGTTTGGGTAACCAACAAAAGTAATGTAACCGAAAATGTGCGGAATATCGTTGCCATAGCAGACCTTGGCGAAGGGGATGCCTCAAATATTCATTCAGGAAATGTAACCTCAATTGCCGGTACCAAAAATCCTTCTAATCAAGCAAACTCGCTGATAAATTTTTTAACACCAAACAACTCGATTAGAGATATAGCCACAGTAAATTCTGCCATGGCCGGCTATCAACAAGGAACGGATTACACTTTTTTAGAAAACGCACAAAGGCTTATTGAAGGAATAGATTTTACCGTAAACAGAGAATTAGGTTTTATCTCCTTAAACAGGAGGCTTACAGATAGCGAAATTCTTGCCGTAGCCTATGAATATACAGATACTAATTTTCCGGGCGACAACGTATTTAGGGTTGGTGAATTATCTTCAGACGGGGTAACTGCACCAGATAACTTAGTGGTAAAACTCTTACGCAGCGAAATCGTAAACACCAATATCCCCATGTGGGACTTGATGATGAAAAATATTTATGTACTGCCCGGAGCCTATCAGTTACAACCGGATGGCTTTAGGTTAGAGATACTCTATCAGGATGATTCAGAAGGTGTAGCCCTTAATATGTTGCAAAATGCCGCAACACCTGATGTAAGCAACAGAACATTACTCAATCTGCTTCGGGCAGACAGGTTAGACCAGGCACAACGGCTATTGCCTGAAGGCGATGGTTTATTTGACTATCTGGAAGGGCTTACCATCAATTCCTCGGAAGGCTTAATTATTTTACCTACAGTAGAGCCATTAGGTAATAGCAACACTTCACCACCGGATGCACCGGGTGAAATTGGCGACATTCTTACCAATACTGCCGATGAGAATTATATCTTTAATGAGTTGTATAATCTAACCAAATCGCAAGCTCAAAACCAATATCAAAAAAAGGATAAATATCTTTTAAAAGGGTACTATAAATCAGACGGCACAAGCGGTATTCCGCTCAATGCTTTTAATGTAACCCGTGGTTCGGTAACGGTTACCTCCGGTGGCAGGGAATTGTTGGAAGGAGTAGATTATGTGGTAGATTATCAAATGGGAACGGTACAGATTATTAACCCTAACTTATTGGCATCCAACGCTCCCATTAACGTAAGCGTAGAAAATAATAGCGGATTTAGCCAGCAGCGAAGAAGTTATATGGGATTTGATATACAACATGTTTTTTCCGAAAACTTAGCCATTGGCGGTACGCTTATAAATATGAGAGAAAGGCCGTTTGGTAAAATGCAGTTTGGATCAGAATCTGCCAATAATACCATGCTGGGTATAAACCTTACTTTTCAAAAAGAAATTCCACAACTTACCCGATGGGTAAATAAACTACCTAATATAGACACAGACGTAGCGTCTAATCTATCCATAAGGGCAGATGCTGCCTATTTACTACCAGGCATTACCAAAAATAAAAATGGTGGTATTGATGGCGAAAATGCTTCTTATATTGATGATTTTGAAGGCACACAGATACCGCTAAACATCGGCTCTTACCGGCAGTGGTTTTTGGCCAGTGTACCGCTCAATCAGGAAAATCCAAACTTACAATTTACAGGCAACCCCAATGACAGTAACCTGCGGTTTGGCAAAAAACGTTCCCATCTGGCATGGTACACCATAGACCGTTTATTTTACGGCAAATCACTAAAACCGGACAACATAGACAACAATGAACTCTCCAGAGCAGAAGTAAGGCAGGTTACCTATAACGAATTGTTTCCGGAACTGGATTTAGACCTTACCCAATCCAATATTGTAAACACTTTTGACCTCGCCTATTTTCCGCAACAACGCGGTACCTATAATTTTGATACCGAAAATGTAGATGCCAATGGCGAATTTACCGATCCGGAAAACCGCTGGGGTGGTATTATGCGGTCACTTAATACAACTGATTTTCAACAGGCCAATGTGGAATACATCCAATTCTGGCTTATGGATCCATACGAAAATTACTCCATAAAACCCGAAGAAGGGGGTGTAACCAACTATACGCCGGCAGACTTTGGAGGTGATTTGTATTTTAATTTGGGAAATATTTCGGAAGATATTTTAACCGACGGCAGGAGGATGTACGAAAACGGACTGCCCGAAGACGGCATAAAGATTCCAAAACCAGATATAGGCAATAACGTAGATCCTACGGCATGGTCTGATATTCCCACAAAACAATCACTCATCTATGCCTTTACCGAAAAAGACAACGAAAGGCCTAATCAAGACTTGGGTTTAGACGGATTATCTGATGAAGAAGAAGCCCAAAGATTTGGCTCACAATTTGGCTCTGACCCGGCTAATGATAATTACAACTATTTTAGAGGTAATGAATTAGATGCTGCCAATGCCTCAATTTTAACCCGTTACAGAAATTACAACAAAACGCAGGGCAACTCGCCTACGTTAAATAACTCTACGGAGAGCTACCCTACTGCTGCCACTTCTTTTCCAGATGTAGAAGACATCAATAAGGATCAGACTCTGAGTACGGTAGAGAGTTATTTTCAATACAAGGTTTCCTTACAGCCTAAAGATTTAACCATTGGTAAAAACAACATAGTAGATGAAAAAATTGTAACGGTAAATTTACCCGATGGCAGCCAGCAACAAACTACCTGGTATCAGTTTAGAATTCCAATTACTAGCCCTTCTGAGACCATAGGCGGTATATCAGATTTTAATTCTATTCGTTTTATGCGGATGTTTTTAACCAATTTTAAAATTCCGGTAGTATTGCGTTTTGGCGAGTTGGAATTAGTGCGAGGACTATGGCGAAGATATACCAAAACTTTGGATGAAGACATTAATCCTCCCAGAGATTTGACAGAAACCGAAAACCGAGATTTTGAAGTAGGTGTTGTAAATATTCAGGAAAACGAATTTAAAAACCCGATTCCTTATAAATTACCTCCGGGTTTACGACGGGAAAAACTCCAAGGTACCACTACGCTGCAACAGCAAAATGAACAGTCTTTATTAATGAAGGTAAACGACTTGGAACCCGGTGCCACCCGTGCCGTATTTAGAAATACACTATTTGACATGCGGATGTTTAACTCCTTACAAATGTTTTTACACGCAGAAAGTATTCCGGGAGAACCGGCAGTGGCGGATGATGAACTTACTGCAGTTATCAGGTTAGGTAGTGATACGGATGATAATTTTTACCAAATAGAAGTTCCCTTAAAAATTACACCAAATGGAACGGTTTCCGCAGATGAAATTTGGCCTAAAGAAAATCAACTAATGGCAGACCTTAAAGAATTTGGCCAGTTAAAACTGGAAAGAAATGAAAATAATGCTTCTTTTACCGAACTCTATCCCTCTGAAACCACTTCACCGGATGCCAAACTTAGAGTAAAAGGCAACCCTAATTTATCTAATGTTAAAACCATAATGCTGGGGGTAAAAAATACAAGTACCACTTCAAAAAATGCAGAATTGTGGTTTAATGAACTCAGGGTTTCTGATTATGACAACGAAGGCGGCTGGGCGGCCGTAGTAAACGCCGATGCCAACTTTGCAGATTTTGCAGATATTGCGGTATCCGGAAGGGCCAATTCACAGGGCTTTGGAGCCATAGACCAAACGGTTAATCAAAGGGCTCAGGAAGACGTAAAACAATACGATGTTATTACCAATATCAACGTAGGCCAGCTTCTACCAAAAACGGCCGGAATAAACATACCATTAAATATGAGTTTTGGTGAAGAATTTATAAAACCCAAATGGGACCAGAAATACCAAGACGTATTGTTTAATAATAACAGCAAGAGTGCCGAAGCCTCAAAAGAATACACAAAACGACGGAGCATTAATCTGATAAACGTAAGAAAAGAACGTACAGATCAGGAAAAACCACAGCGTTTTTACGATGTAGAAAACTTATCGGTTTCTTACGCCTATAGCGACTTATTTCACAGAGATTACCGTATGCAAAAACTTATAGACCAAAATGTAAGGGCTTCGGCTAACTATAATTTTGCCTTTAAGCCAATAGAAATTACACCGTTTAAAAAACCGATGGATTCATTGAGCAAAAGCAGGTGGCTAGACCTTATCCGGGATTTTAATTTAAGCGTATTGCCATCGTCATTATCGGTAAATTCTAATATTATAAGAAGTTACAATTCCCAACTCAGCAGACCATTGGTAGAAGGATTACCACCTATACCTGAATTGGTACAAAAAAGATTCTTGTTTGACTGGAATTACAATATTGCTTATGACCTTACAAAATCTCTGCGATTTACTTTTGGAGCTGCAAACAATTATGTATATGACAATGCTTATTTAGACAAAAGTGCTACACTATTTACCAATTTCTTTGAAATAGGCCGGCCAGAGCATTATCATCAAACCTTGGATTTACAATACCAACTGCCCATTAACAAAATACCCGTATTAGATTTTATAAAAGCGAATTACAGTTATACGGCAGATTTTGACTGGCAGGCTACAGCACCGGATTACGTAGAAAAAATAGGCAATACCATCCAAAATTCCAATACGCACAACTTTTCGGCAGATTTAGATTTTATGGGCTTTTATAAAAAAATAGGCTTGTTAAACTTGGCCAAGAAGAAAAATAAAAGAGGTAAACCCACTTCAAATGTAGCTCGCCAGCAAGCCTCCATAAAAAATAAAAAACTATCCGGTAGCAGAAAAATATTACAAGGCGTTGTGGACGTGCTAAGTTCCGTAAAAAGAGCCAAAATTTCATACGCAGAAAACAACGGTATTCTCCTGCCCGGTTACATCCCCGATGTAGGATTTTTGGGTAGGCAAAATTATTCCGGCAGCTTAGCTCCCACCTTAGGATTTGTTTTTGGCAGCCAGCGAGATATACGCAGTTTGGCTGTGGCCAATAACTGGCTTGTTTCCAGAGATCCAAACAGTGATGAGTTCTACAGCCGTATGTACAGCAAAACACATTTTAACAAATTAGACATTAGTGCTACGGTAAAACCGTTTAATAATCTGGATATAGAACTAAGTGCCAACAAAGTATTTACAAAAAACCAGTCGCAGCAATTAGACGTTTCGGGAAATACGTTTAATCCGGACGACCAACCTATAAATGAAGTAGGTAATTTTAGCATCAGTTATTTTATGCTGGGCAATGCCTTTGATGGAAATGGAGATGCCACCTTTGAACAGTTTAAAGTAAACCGGGCTATTATTGCCGCAAGGCTGGCACAAAAAACCGGTAATAATATTTCAGGATTTGGAGAAAACAGCCAGCAAGTGTTAATTCCGGCTTTTTTATCGGCTTATTCAGGAAGAAAGGCAAGCAAGGTAAAACTCTCCGCTTTTAGAGATACGCCCTTACCCAACTGGCGTGTGAGTTATAAAGGACTAATGAACTTCAAATGGTTTAAAAATAATTTTAGGAATTTTATAATAGAGCATCAATACCGCTCTACCTATAACGTTATGGGCTTTAGCAACAATTTGCTATACAATGAAAGTAAAACTAATCCTCTTACCGGAAATTACAGGCCAAAACATATTTTTACGGGCATTAATCTGATAGAGGAATTTTCACCCTTGATTAAAGTAGATATGCGAATGCGTAATTCGTTTTCTCTGAGAGCCGCCCTTAATCAAGATAAAGCTCTGAGTCTCAATGTAAATAACAACAGTATTACAGAAATTAGAGGAAAAGAGTACGTATTAGGATTGGGGTACAGGTTTACAGATGTAAAAACTAATATGCGAATAGGCAACACCGTTAAAACATTTAAAGGAGATATTAATCTAAAAGCAGACATTGGCATAAGAAAGAATTCCACGGTGATACGCACCATAAAAGAGCAAAACAACCAGATAACCGGCGGCCAGCGAATTTTTACCATTAAATTTGAGGCAGAGTACAATCTCAATCAAAACTTAATGGCTTCCCTTTATTATGACCATAACACCTCTAGCTATTTAATCTCTACTACATTCCCCAGAAAATCTATAAGTGCGGGCATATCTCTGCGATATACAATTGGAAATTAAATAAAATAGGGTTACATTCGCACTTTAAACTTTTTTTAAACATGAATATTCCTTCAGATTTAAAGTACACCAAAGACCATGAATGGGTAAAAATAGATGGCGATGAAGCCACAGTAGGCATCACAGATTTTGCACAAAGCGAGCTGGGTGACATCGTTTTTGTAGATGTAGATACCTTAGATGAAACCGTGGAACAAGAAGAGATTTTTGGCTCTGTAGAAGCTGTAAAAACGGTTTCGGATTTATTAATGCCTCTTACCGGTGAAGTTACAGCTTTTAACGAAACTCTGGAAGATGAGCCGGAATTGGTTAATTCAGATCCTTATGGTAAAGGCTGGATGATAAAAATAAAAATTGCCGATATTTCCGAAATTGACAATTTATTAGATGCTGAAGGATATAAAGCAATTATTGGATAAATACAGATTTTTTATTGCTGTATTTTTCACTCTGTTAGTTACTTTTCTCAGCTTAGCCTCTGTAAAAAGTCCCATTATTACAGAAATTCAATCTGCGGATAAATTTGGGCATACGCTTGCTTATTTTGTCCTAGGTTTGGCATGGCTTTTTGCTTGCCATCATCAAAAAAAACATAATATTCTAATTTTTACAGGATTAGTTGTTTATGGCATAATTATTGAAATATTACAAGGGCTGGTTACCACGTATAGAAAAGCTGATATTTACGATGTTTTTGCAAATACGGTGGGTATATGTATCGCATTTTTGCTATATCATTTTGTAGTGAGAAAAATTTTAACTTAAAAATTTTCTTGCGTAATTTGTTTATTTTATTAAATTAGCACTGAATTAATCCCTTTTACACATGGAACAAAAGAAAAACCCAAAATCAAATCTAGAAAATTACACCAGGCATTTCCTGCAGTTAGGCTTACTTTTGGCACTCTTACTTATCTATTTAGGTATAGAGTATAAAACTTATGACAAAAATGTAGAATCACTGGGCGATGTAGCCTTTGAGGAAATTTCAGAAGAAGAAGTACCCATTACCGAAAGAATAGAACAAATAAAACCTCCTCCACCGCCACCACCGGCACCTGAAAGAATTGAAGTAGTGGAAAATGAAGAGGAAGTGGAAGAAACAATTTTAGAATCTACAGAGACCGATCAGGAAGAAGTGATAGAAGTAGAAGAGATTGAAGAAGTAGTGGAAGAGGAAGAAGTGGTATCTGATGTACCTTTTGCCATTATTGAAGATGCACCGGTATTTCCCGGATGTAAAGGAAACAAAACCGAGTTAAAAAAATGTTTGCAGGAATCCATTACGAAACATGTAAACAGAAAATTTGATACCGGATTGGCTAGTGAATTGGGCTTAGATTCTGGTAAAAAAAGAGTAATTGTGGTATTTAAAATAGATAAAAGTGGTAATATTTCTGATGTTAGGGCCAGAGGGCCTCATGCCAGATTAGAAAAAGAAGCCATAGATGTGGTAAAATCACTTCCAAAAATGATTCCGGGCAAACAACGTGGCCGTCCGGTTGGCGTAAAATATACGCTTCCCATAACGCTTCAAGTGGAATAATTCAAACCAAAATATTTCTTAAAAAACTGCCCTGTACAGGGCAGTTTTTTTTGCCAAAAATTCAGGTAGTTAACATGATTTTTATCATTTTATTTTAACTAATTTTTAAGGACTTTTACGCTAATTATCAAGACGAATATTTCGTCTTAATAAGGGAATAAAAAATTACCCAAATCAGATTAAAAATAATTAAAATAAAATGTTATGTTAGTCAAAAAAAGTCCAAAAGCACGCATAGAGGATTATAGTAAAATCTTCTTGCAAATAGGGTTAGCCTTGGCCCTGTTGGTGGTATATTTGGGATTAGAATTCAAGACCTACGAAAAAGAGGTAGAAAAGTTAACCTCAAGTTTTACCGAAGAAATCATAGAAGAAGAAATACCCATTACAGAGCGGATAGAGCAAATAAAACCTCCGCCACCGCCACCACCGGCACCAGAAAAAATAGAAGTTGTACAAGATGAGGCAGAAGTAGAAGAAACCATATTAGAATCTACAGAAACAGACCAATCTGAAGCTGTGGAAGTAGTGGAAATAGAGGAAATAACAGAAGCCGTAGAAGAAGAAGAAATTCCTGATGATGTTCCTTTTGCTGTAATTGAAGATGCACCGGTATATCCCGGTTGTAAAGGTTCTAAAGCAGCAAAGAAGAAATGTTTTCAGGAAGCTATTATATCTCATGTTGGAAAACATTTTAATACCGGATTATCCGAGGAATTGGGCTTAGATGCCGGTAAGAAAAAGGTTTATGTAGTATTTAGAATAGACCATAAAGGCACGGTAGCGGACATAAAAGCCAGAGGCCCACATAGCAGACTGGAAAAAGAAGCTGTAAGAGTTATAAAACTCTTGCCAAAAATGGAACCAGCTAAACAACGTGGTAAGCCTGTTGGTGTAAGTTACAGTTTACCTATTACTTTAGAAGTAAGAACTTAAAAACAGGTGTGGGGTTCATCGGTAGGCTCACAGGCCTAAGAAAACTGTGAACCTCCCGCTCTGTCAGTTGGCGGATTAGGGGATTGAAGAGTGTTCATTTTCTAATCCGCTAACTTTTGAATTCCAAAAAAAATAATTTCATATTTTAAAGCATACAACTGGATTTAAGCCGCAGTTATCAGCAAAGAGAATAAACTTCAAATCTGAGCTACTCACAAAACAAGAAACTAAATTTTAGAAAGCCTAAAAACCTATTTCACCAAAGTGTTGCATTTGCTTGTTGAAGCTACCATAAATAATTAGAGTTAACACTTAGTACAAATTAGCCACGGATTTACTATTTTTGCCAAACCAAATCTTTAACACTATCGTGAATATTAACAACTACTTAGACGCTACTTACCTGAAAACACCGGAACAATCAGGTAAAACGGAGGCGGAAACCATTAAAATAGTTAATGATTTAATAGAAGAAGCTATTAAAAATGAATATAAACTGGTGATGATAAGGCCTAAATACGTAGCTATGGCCAAGAAAAAAATAGCGGAATCAAACCGAGATGTGTTAGTAGGCACGGTCATTGGCTTTCACCAAGGCACTTCTAGCATTGAAGAAAAATTGGCCGAAGCCCAAAAAGCCATAGATGAAGGAGCAGATGAACTGGATTTTGTAATTAACTATCCCGCCTTTTTAGACGGTAAAATAAATTTGGTAAAAAGCGAAGTTTTTAAAGGCACCCAATTGGTTTTAGCTCACCAGAAAACCATAAAATGGATTATAGAAACAGCAGCTTTAACTGATGATGAAATAATAGCAATAACCACTTTGATAAAAGATGTGGTAATATCTAATTTTGACCACGAAAAGGCGTATAACGTATTTGTAAAATCTTCTACGGGGTTTTTTAAAACTATTGACAATAAACCCTCCGGAGCCACGTTTGAGGCCATGAAATTAATTGTTGAAAATGCCAGACCATTACAAGTAAAAGCAGCCGGTGGTGTTAAAAACTACGAGCAAGCCAAAAAAATGATTACACTGGGCGTAGATAGAATTGGTACTTCCTCTGCGAAACAAATCATCCATTCAAAATAACCATTCAAAAAATAAAACACAGAAAATGACAGAAAAAGAATATTTTGCACATAAAACTGCCGTTATAGACGATAATTGCACCATAGGAAAAGGCACAAAGATTTGGCATTTTAGCCATATTATGCCCAATTGTGTTATTGGAGAGCAATGTAGTTTTGGCCAAAATGTAGTAGTTTCTCCGGATGTAGTTCTGGGCAGAAACGTAAAAGTACAAAACAATGTTTCTATCTATACCGGTGTTATTTGCGAAGATGATGTTTTTCTGGGCCCCTCCATGGTTTTTACCAATGTTATCAATCCCAGAAGTGCCGTCATTCGAAGAGACGAGTACAAAAGAACCTTGATAAAAAAAGGAGCTAGCATTGGGGCCAATGCCACTATTGTGTGTGGCAATGACATTGGCGAATATGCTTTTGTAGGAGCCGGAGCCGTGGTTACAAAAGAAATACCTGCTTACGCTTTGGTGGTAGGTAATCCGTCACGGCAGATAGGTTGGGTGAGTGAATATGGCCACCGCCTTCATTTTGATGAAAACGGATATGCCGTATGCCCCGAAAGCAAAGAAAAATATCAGTTAAAAGATAATATTGTAACCAAAATTAAATAATCCCTTTGGCTAAAAGGGTAAAACTGTTAAGTATTACCGGAAAGCAAAATTACTGCATATGCACAAGTCCATTTTACTTTTATTTTTGTTCTATCATACTTTTGTGATTTCTCAGGAAGATACCTATCCTGTCTATAAAAATTGTGAAACCCAAAATGCAAATACGCTTGCTTCCTGTTTTAAGCACGAATTGACCAAAGATGTACTATCAGCTTTTACCGTACCCGAAAATGTAACAAAAGACAATTACGTTGGGTCTGTTCACGTAATGTTTGTAGTAACAAAAACGGGCGAATTTGAAATCTTACATATTACCACCGATTATCCGGAATTAAAAGAAGAAGTAAGACGCGTTTTTAAGACTTTGCCAAAAGCGAAACCCGGCACTTTTAACGGCAGGCCTGTTGATATGCGTTTTGGGCTGCCAATTGCCATTCCGCTAAATGCGGATAACATACCAAAACTGGAACAAAAAACTACCGTACCTACTACTATAACAACAGAAAACCAACCGGTAAAAACCGATGAAAAAGAAACCGTAATTGTTAAAAAACCATTACCTGCAATAACTACAGAAGAACCTTTTGAAGAAAGTTTATTTCCGGAGCACAACAGTCAATTAAACATTCCACTTAACTACAGCACTAATGCCGAAATGAGTTATTATTTAGAGCGTGGTGAAAATACGCATACCGGCTTTAAACCTTTATTATACAATAATGTAGATAAATATGCTGATTTAGACGCAAAAAAAACAGCCCTCTTTAAAGACAAGACGAGCAAAGCAGGCAAAAAATTATGGAATGAACACTTTTTTAAGGTTCAAAAACCGGATTATTGGTTTACCGTGGACCCTTTATTTGATTTGCAACTGGGAAAAGACAACTCTGATCAGGTAGATTATACCTATAACAATACCCGAGCCATTCAAATTCAGGGCGGGTTGGGCAAACAGTTTAATTTTTATGCGGCCATTTACGAAAGCCAAGGCCGATTTGCAGACTATATTAACGATTTTGCCCGTACCAAACGTCCCTCAGGAGCCAGTTCTTATGGATTAGTTCCCGGCAGAGGAAAAGCAAAAGACTTTAAAGAAGATAGTTTTGATTATCCTGTAGCGGAAGCATATTTGTCTTATACACCCAATAAATTTTTTAATTTCCAGTTTGGCCACGGAAAAAACTTTATTGGTGATGGTTATCGCTCCTTTATGCTTTCTGATGTAGCCAGCCCCTATCCGTTTTTAAAAATAAGCACTAAATTCTGGAAGATAAAATACACCAACCTCTGGATGTGGCTGGAAGATGTACGCCCCGGATTGTTAGAAGACGGGCTAAGTGCCAGAAAATATGTAGCCATACACCATTTGAGCTGGAATGCAACCAAGCGTTTAAATCTCAGTTTTTTTGAAGCAGCTATAACTAAACAAACAGAAACTTCCGGTTTTGATATTAATTATTTTAATCCCATTATATTTTACAGGACTGTAGAATTCTCCCGAGGATCTGCAGGAGGCAACGCTGTTGTAGGGCTGAATGCTAAATACAAGCTATCTGATAATTTTTCGGCTTATACCCAATTTGTCTTAGATGAACTTACTGTGGGCAAATTTTTTAGTGGTGAAGGATATTGGGGCAATAAATTTGCTTGGCAAATAGGTGCCAAATCCTATAATGCCCTAGGTATTGAAAATTTATTTTTACAAGGCGAATTTAATATTGCCCGGCCATACATCTATTCTCATGAAACACCAATTCTAAACTACGCCCATTACAACCAGCCTTTAGGACATCTTTGGGGTAGTAACTTTTGGGAAGTGGTGGGCATAGCCAATTATCAAAAAGACCGCTGGTACGGGAAAGTAAAAGTAAATCTGGGGAACAAAGGCTTTGACCAAAACGGATTAAATTACGGTGGTAACATATACCTAAGCAACGATGATAGAATTTCCGATGAAGGCATTGAACTATTGCAAGGTAATAATACACGCATTTTTATCGGAAATATAGAAGCGGGATACGTAGTTAATCCTGCTACCAATACCAAACTATTTGCCGGTTTTCTCTATAGAAACTTTAATCCCGCAATGCCATTGGTTAACTTCCAAAAAAATAATACTACGTGGTTTACCATTGGGTTAAAGGCAGATTTATTCAATTGGTATTTTGATTTTTAGTATATATTCATTCGATATATCTCATAGAAAACCTCTGACCTACTCTGCCAGTTGATGAAGTATTCGGTTGGCACTGTTGCCCATACACAACTGCCTTGTGCATCTAGAATGTAGTTTTAAAGATATCTTAAAAGAATACTGAGGGCCATAAATCAGAAATTATCTTTCATGGCTTTTGACGTAACGAATAAAGTAGAATAGTAAGGGGTGCTACCGAAATTGATTAAAGTAACGCATAAACCCTCTAGAAATGAAACCCAAGGCCACCTTTTATCCCAAAATTGGTAGCTCCGGGAATTTTGCGATAGTTTCCTCTAAAAATAAAGTCTATTCTTAAAAATTTAAAGATGTTATCTATCCCAAAGTGGTATTCAAAATAGGGTTTTGTGGGGGCTTTCCCTGTTAAATCAAACTGGCTGAGGCCAATATTTTTATCGGAGAGGTTTCCTACTACTGCTCTGGCTCCTACTATTTCTCTCAAGTCTAATTTTCTTAGCAATGGTATTCTAGCCAACAGCCTACCGTTAAAATTGTGTTCTGCATGAATAGAGACATACTCATCGGTTACAAATTCGTAGTAGTCTAACAGATCAAACGTACGAGCCGTAGAAAACAAGGCTTGGTTGCCGGGTACTACATCTAAAAACAAAAGTGGTACGGGTTCAAAGGTTTTTCCGGCCTCTACAAAATATTTGAGTTTGCCCAGTCCACCTAGCAATATTCTGTGTTGATAGTACAATTGCAATTTATCAAAATTTAAATCGCTACCAAACAAGCCTTTAAAACCTCTTGTGTAACTGGCATAAATGGTTGGGTACCGCCCCTCATTGCTTACGTTTTGTTCTACACCGTAACCAATGGTTTTTCTGCCGGGTGTAGCCCTTATGGCAAAATCCAGTTCGGTCTGGTCTATTTGGTGTATCAAATAACCTTTTTCATCATAATAACCAATAGAGAATTTTTCCGGTGCAGCAGATTCCATGCTTTTATGTGTAATGCCTACTCTAAAATTGAGATTTTTTATCGGTTCCACATCAACGGCAAAATTGGTAAAATCTAAATCTGTTAACCTAAAATTTTCTCCTCTGGAAAAAAATGCTGATGACGCAAAGCTACGGCTCAAAGGGTCATTGGCCGTAGTAAGGCTTACTCCGGTTTGCTCTATATCATTACGTTTACCGGCAGAGAGAATAATCCTATTGGTTTTATCTATTAGCCACTTTGCCGATAAACCAAATTTAAACCGCTCATCTTTAAATCCGTAGGCTCCGTAGCCTTCTATTCGCCATGGATCATTTTGTCCAAAATAGGTTCTTCCGCCAAATCTGAGCCTAAATCCCTCAACATCATTATTACCAAAAGAAGAAAACAACGGGCCGTAATCAAAACCATCAAATATTTCCCAATATCCAGTTGCTAGTGTGGCTCCAATATTATAGAGCTGTTTAAACCGCGGTACAGTTTTTAGTGTATCTAACATTTTATAAACTCCCTCTTCATCATCATTGAGTTTTTCCATTCTATGTTCTGTCCAAAACTCATCGGATTTATTATACGCATCTTCATTAAACTCCACCAATCTAAGACTATAGATATCTTCAGGCTGCGGTTTATCAAATTGATAATTATCAAAAAGAGTTGTTCTCCTACCATAGATCCCTTTGGATTTCTCTCGGTCATTTAATGAAAAGTCAGACATTATATGATCTCTTTTGAGTAAAAAAACCGAGTCATTAACCACTTCAAAATCCTGTTGTACATATATATCCCGTATCCAGTTTATATTTGCACTTTTACTAGCGGTCATTTCTATTTGCGTAATGGCAAAGGTGGTATCGTTTACCCAAAAATCGCCTTTAAAAGTGAGTTCGCTTTTACGTCTGGGATAATAGACAATATTATAACACCATTTATTACCAATAAAAGCACTATCGGCCAGAACATAATTATAGACCAAATTGCCTGTTCTAGAGATGGGACTGGTAAAACTCTTATCAAATAATTTGATATAATTATCGTAAATATTGTAGTCCACATAAAGTTGTTTTACAAACTCTATCAACTCCTGATTGCTCTCAAAACCACTGTTTTTATTGGCCAAAAGCTCTTCCTTATATTTTTTCACCGGTTTATTACGGCCGTAAACTTTATAAAGGGCTTCGTTTATAAATATAGGCAGATAGGACTTACCTGTAATATTAGACGTATCCACTTCTTCAAAAATAAATTCCATACCTTTAAAGATGCGGTTCTTTTTAAATTTCTCGTCAATATTATTCAGGTCAAATTCTATTTTTTCATATTTATCATAGTCGTATTGCTTGTAAATCCGTAGGCCATTTTGTCGTTTTTTTGCCCATATTTTTCGCAGAATAACTACCGCAGGATTGTCTTTTATTTTTTGCTTACCACTATAAACCACTACTTCTTTAAGGCCGGCCGTATCTTCTTTTAATTTTATGGTCAGGTTAAAATTTCTGGCTTTTACAGGTATTATTTCCTTTTTGTAACCCAAAAAAGTAACCTGTATTTCTGAATAGGTATTTTCGGATTCCAGATAAAACTTGCCATTTTCATCAGAGACAGCCCCCTCTATACTCCCTACAAAAATAATATTGGCAAAAGGCACCGGTTGATCTTGTTCATCAACTACCACACCACTCACCTTAACCTGAGCAAAACCAAAGGCAGAGATAAAAAAACATAAAATAGGTAGATACTTCATAATGTTTTTTTTTAATCAGAATGGTTAGTTGGTTTTTAATAATAAGGCAATAAAAAACACCTTTTATAACAACAAAAACGGTTATAAAGAGTGTTCATTACAATTTTAATGCCATTTATTTAATGTACATTACATGTTTAACGGCTTTTACCACATCACTGGCATTGGGTAGCCATTCTTCCAATAGTACCGGAGAGTAAGCTGCCGGGGTATCTGCAGCGGTAATCCTCTGTATGGGAGCATCTAAATAATCAAAGACATTTTCCTGCACCTGATAAGTAATTTCCGATGCCACACTGCCAAAGGGCCAAGCCTCTTCCAAAATAACCAAACGATTGGTTTTCTTTACCGATTCAAAAATGGTGTTATGATCCATAGGCCTTACCGTACGTAAATCTATAATCTCGGCAGAGATACCCTCTTTTTGTAGTTCTTCAGCTGCGGCAAAGGCTTCTTTTATAACTTTTCCAAAAGAGACTATGGTAACATCTTTGCCTTCTCGCTTTACATCTGCTACACCGATGGGGAGCACGTACTCACCATCCGGCACTTCGCCTTTATCTCCGTACATTTGTTCAGACTCCATAAAAATTACCGGATCATCATCTCTGATAGCTGCTTTTAGCAATCCTTTGGCATCATAAGGGTTTGAGGGCACTATTACTTTAAGCCCGGGACAGTTTGCATACCAATTCTCAAAAGCCTGAGAGTGGGTGGCTGCCAACTGTCCGGCAGAAGCGGTGGGCCCTCTAAAAACAATAGGAATGTTAAATTGCCCGCCTGACATCTGTCGTATTTTGGCGGCATTGTTTATAATCTGGTCTATTCCAACCAGAGAAAAGTTAAAAGTCATAAATTCAATAATAGGTCGGTTGCCGTTCATGGCAGAACCTACACCTATACCGGCAAAACCTAACTCGGAAATAGGGGTATCAATAACCCTTTTTGGGCCAAATTCATCCAGCATACCTTTGGAAGCCTTGTAGGCTCCGTTGTATTCTGCTACCTCCTCACCCATTAGGTATATACTTTCATCTCTTCGCATTTCTTCGCTCATGGCCTCGCAAACCGCCTCTCTAAATTGAATGGTTCTCATATTTTAAATTTTAAGAGATGCAAATTTACATAAATAAGAGAAGTTGGCATAAATTTAAAAGGATATTTTTTAGCCCAAAAAAATATCAAGAATAACTTATCCTCTGCTTTTGGAATACTTTAAGCCATATTAACCTGAGTTCGATTAATATTGTGACCACAGCTCTCTTTATTTTTGATTAGAAATTTTATGAAATTTTCGAGTTCTATTTCTTTATAGTATTTGGCTTCAATAAGATGTCTGGCAATAACTGATCCGGCAATAATACCGCCGTCCATTCCGTAGTATTGTGAATAGCTAAGGTTCCAGATAAAAAGGATTAGGAATAAAGTTTTAAGTATTTTCGCAAGTATGGCATTAAAGGCTACCGGCAACCCAATTACACTACTCTGTCTAGTTTTTCATATAACAGTTTTTTTAATCCGGTGTAATTCATAATAAGTTCCAGAGTTTCGTGGCGGTTGGCCTCATCATTATTTTGAGTATCTGCCTGATGCAATTCTTGATTGGTTTCCGTAATATTATCTGATATTTTTTCTTCGACAGGTTCTGGTTTTTCCTCAGAAATCAGTTCCTGTATTTTTAATTCTATAAGGATACGGCGTAGGTTTAAAATAGCATCGGTAACCAATTTGGGCAGACTTTTGTCTTTGGGCCTAACGTATATTTCTTTGCGGCCCCAATCGCTTAGAACATATTTTTCATCATCCATTAATATATCGGTTACTACTTTTCTTACGGCTTCGTTTTCATTATTTGTAAGGGCATCGGCGATTATTTTTTCTTCCTGATTAAGCTGATGAATAACATCATAATAAATGGTTTTAAAAGCAGGATTGCTAAACTCTATCTCGTCATCTTGCAATTGCAAATAAATCTCATTGGCTACCGTATTTTCGTATTGCTGTTTTTCTATCTTAACTATTCCGTCTTCGTCTTCTACCTCTATATAATCCGTAAATTCCACAACGTAATTACCATAAAGCAATAGTATTTCCACCAATTTTCGCTCCAACAATTCTAACTGGTCTTCTTTTTTAAAAGCGGTGTCTTTGCTTTTAACTACTTTTAGCGATTCAATGCCTGAGGCACTCTTCTTTTCGGCCAGATTACGCTGTTCTTTTTTGGTAATCTGAGCCAGTTCTCCAAACAATACCCGCTCTGAAATATCCATTATTCTGGCACATTCTTGTATGTAAACTTCTTGTTGGATTGGATTGGGAATCTTACTTATAGTAGCTACAATATCTCTTATTAAACCGGCTTTTTTGATTGGGTCGTTTTGGGCATCCTCCATTAACAGAGACACCTTAAACCGGATAAAATCCCGGGCATTTTCTTCCAAGAATACTTCTAATGATTCTAGACTGTTTTTTCTGGCAAAGCTATCCGGGTCTTCACCATCGGGGAATAGTACGGTTTTCACATTCATCCCTTCGGCCAGAATAAGGTCTATTCCGCGTAGCGATGCCCTTATGCCTGCTGCATCGCCATCAAACAAAACGGTAATATTTTTTGTAAGTCGCCTTATTAATCGTATCTGTTCTGGGGTAAGTGCCGTGCCGGATGAGGCTACCACATTTTCTATTCCGGTCTGGTTAAAGGAAATTACATCTGTGTAGCCTTCTACCAGATAACAATTGTCTTTTTTGGCAATTTCTTTTTTGGCATGAAATATACCGTAGAGCACCTTACTTTTGTGGTAAATATCACTTTCGGGTGAGTTGATATATTTAGCAGTTTTGGCTGTAGATTTTAGAATACGCCCGCCAAAACCCAACACTCTTCCAGACATGCTGTGAATGGGAAAAATTACACGGCCTCTAAAACGGTCGGTATAGTTATTTTTAGTTTTTTCAGGTATATCTTTTAAAATGGTTAATCCGGTTTTTTCCAAATATTTTATCTGATAACCTTGGTCTAAAGCAGCATCAGTAAAGGCTGTCCACTTATCCAAAGCATAGCCCAACTCAAACTTTTTTATGGTATGGTCTGTAAACCCGCGTTCTCTAAAGTAGCTTAAGCCAATGGCTTTGCCCGGTTCGGTTTTCAACAAGTTTTTATGAAAGTAGTTTTTGGCAAAATTGGCCACCAAATACATACTTTCACGTTCACCGGCCAATTTCTTTTGCTCGTCAGATTGTTCAGTTTCTTCTAACTCTATATTGTATTTTTTTGCCAGATACTTAATGGCTTCCGGGTAAGTGTAATGTTCGTGTTCCATGAGAAAAGAGATGGCATTACCTCCTTTCCCTGAACTAAAATCTTTCCAGATTTGTTTTACCGGAGACACCATAAAAGAAGGTGTTTTCTCATTATTAAAAGGGCTGAGACCTTTATAATTACTTCCGGATTTTTTTAACTGTACAAAATCACCGATGACCTCCTCTACTCTGGCAGCTTCAAAAACTTTATCTATAGTGTTTCTGGTAATCATTGTTGAATTTTTGCTGGTCTTTTCCTAACTATTGGCTGTAAGAACTCTACAGATTTTTATGAATAAAAGTAAAAGGATATTATAAATATTAATTCATAAATCAGGGTAAACCTGCCATGAATATTTACGTCTACAAACTTTAGAAAGGCCGGACGAGGCTCTAAGACACTGCTTTTAATTTGCTCAATGTAGATTTCACCAATTTGCCCTCTACGTATTTCTTTGTAACGTGTAATTCTTTTTGATCGGTTCCGGGCAACTCAAACATAGCATCGGTTAAAATAGCCTCACAAAGCGACCTTAATCCTCTGGCACCCAGTTTATATTCCACGGCTTTTTCTACGATATAGTTGAGAGCTTTTTCATCTACGGTAAGCTTAATGTCATCCATGGCAAACAATTTTTCATATTGTTTCATAATGGCATTTTTAGGCTCTGTAAGGATGGCACGGAGCGTTTCAGCATCTAAAGGGTTCATATAGGTAAGCACCGGCAAACGACCAATAATTTCCGGAATCAGCCCAAAGTCTTTAAGATCTTTTGGTACTACGTACTGTAACAAATTCTTTTCATCTACCCTATCCTCATTTCTTGAAGCACTATAACCTACGGCCTGCATATTTAAGCGTTTACCTATAATTCTATTAATTCCGTCAAACGCACCTCCGGCTATAAATAGAATGTTTCGGGTTTCTATTTCCACAAATTTCTGATCGGGGTGTTTTCTGCCCCCTTTGGGCGGCACATTTACCACAGCACCTTCCAGAAGTTTCAAAAGAGCCTGTTGCACACCTTCCCCTGAAACATCTCTGGTAATGGATGGGTTATCACTCTTTCTGGCTATTTTGTCTATTTCATCAATAAAGACGATACCCCTTTCGGCTTTAACCACATTGTAATCTGCAGCTTGTAATAATCGTGTTAGAATGGTTTCAACATCTTCGCCTACGTATCCGGCTTCTGTTAAAACAGTGGCATCAACAATGGCAAAAGGTACATTGAGCATCTTTGCGATAGTTCGGGCAATCAGCGTTTTTCCCGTACCGGTTTCACCAACTAAAATTATATTACTCTTTTCTATCTCTACGCTGTCTTTTTTTGTTGGAGGTTGAAGTAATCTCTTATAATGGTTATAAACAGCAACGGACATTACTTTCTTTGCCTGCTCTTGCCCAATGATATACTGATCTAAAAAATGCTTAATTTCCAGTGGCTTTTTTAGGATTAATTCCGCTGACAGGCCTTTGGAAGCCGTTTCTGAAATTTCATCTAACACCAGTCCATGAGCCTGCTCTATACACCTATCACAGATATGTGCATCCAAACCGGCAATAAGCATATTGGTTTCAGACTTTTTTCGCTTACAAAACGAACATTCTAATTCTTCTTTTTTTACCATCTTTTTTTAATTTACCATAAACTACCATTTTTTTGGCAGTTCTGACCGCTCCTTAGTATGTGGTAAACAGGAAACCCCAACCAGAGGACGGAGAATTTTAGTTAAAAGCAATAGTACAATTTACTCATTTCTAACTAAAACTTCGTCAATCATGCCGTATTTTTTTGCTTCTTCAGCTTTCATCCAATAGTCTCTATCGGAATCATCATGTACTTTTTCAATGGTTTGTCCGGAATGTTTTGAGATAATCTGATAGAGTTCTTTTTTTAATTTTAAAATTTCTCTGGCGGTTATTTCTATGTCAGAAGCCTGGCCTTGAGCACCACCTAAGGGTTGGTGTATCATAATACGCGAATGTGGCAATGCAGAGCGTTTTCCCTTTTCGCCGGCACAGGTAAGTACGGCTGCCATAGATGCTGCCATTCCGGTACAGATAGTGGCTACATCCGGCTTTATAAATTGCATGGTATCATATATACCCAAGCCGGCATAAACACCTCCACCGGGAGAATTTATATAAATAGAAATATCTTTAGATGTATCTGTACTTTCCAAAAACAGGAGCTGTGCCTGTATTACATTAGCCACGTAATCATCAATAGCAGTACCTAAAAAAATGATTCTATCCATCATTAATCTTGAAAAAACATCAAAAATGGCAATGTTCATTTTCCGTTCTTCAATAATATTAGGCGTAAGCCCCACAGGATACATGGCACTTATCATTTTATCATAATACATACTACTGATTCCCTGATCTTTAGTAGCAAATTTTTTAAATTCTTTTCCGAAGTCCATCAGATTATTTTTAATTTTTAGCGTTTAAAGATAATAACAAATTATAAAAGTATAATTGAAAACATAACTATATGGCACCAAGACTTTTCACTACATTATAATTGTAATCTAATAATTGTAAAATAAAACACCGTGATGCTTACTTATACACCTCTTTTACAAATTCCTCAAAGGTTACTTCTTTTACTTTTAACTTAGCATTTTCTTTGTAGAAGTCTAACAATTTCTCACTCATTAATAAATTCGAAAGCCTTTTTACTTCATCCTGATTACTGAGTACTCTATTGGCTATTTTCTCTAACTCCTCATCTTCATGTTGTTGGATGCCATATTGAGCCATTTGTCTTTTAATAAAGTCTTTGGCATAATTTCTTAAATCCTCCTCAGTAAGTTGTAAATTATTGTCTTTTATTATTTTGCTTTCTATGAGTTGGTATCTGATGCCTTTTTCAGAATTTTGGTATTCTTTTTCTGCTTCTTCTTTAGAAAGTACTTTTTCACCTGCTACGGCAATCCATTTCTGAAGAAACTCTTTAGGTAGATCAAATTTGGTATTTTCTATCAAACTATCAGTAACCTCATTAAGCAACTGCTGATCGGATTTTTGCACAAAATCCTGCTCAGTTTCTTTGGCAATTTTTTCTCTAAGCTCTTTTTCGGTTTTTACCACATCTTCCCCATATACTTTGTCAAATAATTCTTTGTCTAATTTTGCCGGTTCAGTTTTACTAATCTCATCTATGGTAAAGCTAACCTCTATATCCAAGTCTTTGTCCTTTTCCTCGGTAATACCCAAAAGACTTTTTAATAAATAATCCTCTTTAAACAATCCTTTGGTTTGAAAGGTAACGGTATCGCCAACTTTTTTACCCATTAACGCTTTTTTATTATCCTTGCTTTTTATTTTTTCTACTTTAAAAGTACTTTTTTTATCAATTTCGTTTTCTTTATTTACAAAAGTACCGGTAACTGTAGCATCTTCTTTTACTTCATCCTGACTAACAATTTTGCCATATTGTTCTCTTATATAGGCAATTTGCTCGTCAATCATTTTTTTATCCGCTTTAATCTTATAGTGCAGTATGGCTTTTTTGGGTTGTAAATTCACTTCAAAATCGGGGGCCAATCCCAATTCAAATTCAAATGAAAAAGAATCTACATCCCATGAAAAATTCTCTTTGGGCTTGGGTATCGGATGACCTAAAATATCCAGCTTCTCTTCTACCAAATACTTACTCAATGACTCCTGTACCAGCTTGTTTACCTCGTCTATTACCACTGGTTTTTCGTACTGCTTTTTAACCAGACTCATAGGCACATGGCCTTTTCTAAAGCCCGGTATATTGGCATTTTTACGGTAGTCTTTAAGTATTTTATCTACTTTATCCTGATAGTCTTTTTCTGTAATATCTATTTTTACTACAGCGTTTAAATTGTCTATGTTTTCTTTGGTAATGTTCATATTGTTAATTCTGTTTATACCTTATACACGGTGCTTATAACCACTTTTTATACTTAAAGGATTCTAAGCAATGAATATTTTCGCATCATCTTCAATGCCTTAGCTTTGATTTTGAAGGTGCAAAATTAGCAAAATTTATGCAAATAAAGCAGCAATTAAGAGATAACTCATTTAAACTTTTTCAATTTGCCAGAAAACTGCTTTTTTTTGCCCTATTAGTCCTTATCTTCCTCTATTAAAGAAAACAATAAAGACTGAAAAACAGACAGCAACAAGCTAAACAACAACGCATACCAAAATCCCGAAACGGCAAAGCCATCTATTAATTTATCCGCCAGTAAAATTATTATTGCATTTATAACAAACAGAAATAAGCCCAAGGTTAAAATGGTAAGCGGCAAGGTAAAAATAACCAAAAGTGGTTTTACAAAAATTCTGAGCAATGCCAATACTACCGCTACAAAAATGGCAGAAGTATAAGAGGCCACGGTTACACCGGGCAATATTTTTGCCAATATTACCACGGCAATAGCTGTTAAGAGTAATCTTAAAATAGTTTTCATTGTTTTTTAGTTATAATGAACTTGTTTAAACTTTTTAGCAAATAGAAAAAGTTTAAACAAGTTCAATGGTTAATAGTTACACCTGTTAAAAACCTGACTACCGCATCGTAAAAATCATCAGGATTTTCTGCATGTAGCCAATGGCCAGCATTTTTAATAGTAGTTATATGACTATTTGGAAAATGCTGTTTTATAAGAGGTTCATCGTTACCCAAAATATAATCAGATTTTTCACCTCTTAAAAATAAAGTGTCTTTTTTAAATACACTGTCATGGGGCAAGGCCTTTCCTATTTCTTCTAATTTATCGGTTAAACCCGAAAGATTAAATCTAAAAGCCAATACCCCTTTTTCTTTCCAATATACATTTTTTAAAAGAAACTGCCTTACGCCCCAATCTTTTATATATTTACTAATTACATTTTCCACCTCCCCTCTGGATTTTTGCTTTGTAAAATCTACGGAATTTAAGGCTGCCATGATAACCTGATGATGTACGGGATAATACTTTGGGCCAATATCTGCCACCACTAATTTATTTACTTTTTCAGGATTGTTTACAGCAAAAAACATAGCCGTTTTACCTCCCATGGAATGCCCCAGTAAATTAACATTTTTCAAACCATGTTCTTCTAAATATTGAATAATATCATTGGCCATAAATTCATAATTAAAATCTGAACTATGAAAACTCCTGCCGTGATTCCGCTGATCGATTAAATGCACCTCGTAACTATTGCCATTATCACCTTCGGCAAATTTTCTTGCCAAAGTTTTCCAATTATCACCACTCCCCAGGAACCCGTGTAGAATTAATAGCGGTTCTCCTTTTCCGATTACATTGGAATAAAGAATTGAGTTTTGAGACATATAATATAGTATTAAATATTAGGTATTAAGTGCCAGTTATTAAGATAGAAATTGGTGTTTTACAAATTTTCTTACCAATCATTTTTTATAACATTGCACTGAACAATTTAGCTTTGTAACTTTCTCAAATACATTTGCACCACATTTTCCAAGCCCAAATACAAAGCTTCTGATATTAAGGCATGGCCTATGGACACTTCCAATAGATTGGGAATTTTTTTTGCAAAAAATTGGATATTCTCCAAACTTAAATCATGCCCTGCGTTTAAACCCAGCCCCAATTCTTTGGCCAGTTGTGCACTTTCAATATAAGGTGCTATGGCAACATCGCGGTTTTTACCATAATTAACGGCATAGGCTTCTGTATATAATTCAATTCTGTCTGTGCCAGTTTTAGCCGCAGCCTCAATCAACTTTAGATCCGTATCCATAAATATAGAAGTTCTGATACCGTTGTTTTTAAACTCAGCAATTACTTCTTTTAAAAAATTTTGATTTTTAAGGGTATCCCAGCCGGCATTGGAGGTGATAGCATCCTCGGCATCCGGAACTAAAGTAACCTGAGCCGGTTTAACTTCCAGTATTAAATCTACAAATTTTGGAACAGGATTGCCTTCAATATTAAACTCGGTAGCAACCACCTTTTTTAAATCATAAACATCTGCATACCGTATATGGCGTTCATCAGGCCTGGGATGAACTGTAATACCCTCCGCACCAAAAGATTCAATATTTTTTGCCGCTTCCACCACATTAGGTTCATCGCCACCGCGTGAATTACGTAAAGTGGCTATTTTATTTATATTTACACTCAATTTTGTCATACGCTGTATTTATTTTAAAAGCAAATTTAAGATAATTGTAAACTAATTTTACTTATTTTGCAAATCATTATGAACACATCAGATTTTTTAAATAAAGAATTAGAGCCGCTTTGTTTAACGGATACTATCAGCAAGGCAAAAGATTTGTTTAAACTACTTTCTTTTACACACCTACCTATTGTAGAAAATGGAACTTTGGTGGGTTTACTGGCAGAAAACGACGTAAAGGTTATAGTAGATGACACCAGAACTATTGAAGAATTCAAATATATTTATCAATCATTTTTTGCTTACGAAAAAACCAACTGGCTTGAATTATTAAAAATTTTTGCTTTAAATAACGCTACTATTATTCCGGTAATAACCGAAAAATTATCCTATCTGGGCTATTATGAACTCAGTGATATTCTCCACAACTTTTACAGTACACCTTTCTTAAATCAGAGTGGATTGGTTTTAGTGGTTTCCAAAGATGTTACAGATTATAGTTTTAGTCAGGTTTGCCAAATAGTAGAGCAAAACAACGCAAAGTTATTGGGAGCATTTATTTCTAATATCAGTGAAGACCTAGTAGAAATAACCATAAAGATAAGTGATCACGACCTGAATAACACCATCCAGTCCTTTAGAAGGTATAATTATCAAATCATTACCAATTTTAAACTGGATGAATACCTTAATACCCTAAAAGACCGATCAGATTATCTTCAAAAATTTTTAGACATATAGCTTATGAAGGCAGCAATCTTTGGCCAGTATTACAAAGGCGAAGCCATTATATACATCAATATCCTGCTAAATGAATTGGCAAAATACAATTTTGAAGTATATGTAGAGCACGATTATTACAAATTAATTGCACCGGAAATCTCTTCAGAAAATGCGTATAAAACATTTAAGAGCTTTCATGATTTAGACAACTCTTTTGAAGTAATGTTTACCGTGGGCGGCGACGGTACTTTTTTACGTGCTATAACCTACGTAAGAGATTTAAACATTCCGCTATTGGGTATAAACGTAGGCCGATTGGGTTTTTTGGCTACTGTTCAAAAAGAATCAATAGAAAAAGCTATTGCTCATTTAGTAAATAAAAACTATATAATAATAGATAAAACGTTGCTGGATGTAAACACAGAATACAAGAATAATGAACTCTCTGAAATAAATTTTGCCTTGAATGAAATTTCTGTAAGCCGCAGAAATACTACTTCTATGATTACCGTAAAAACGTATTTAGACGATGAGTATTTAACTTCCTATTGGACAGACGGACTCATTATTGCCACACCTACAGGTTCTACAGGGTATTCTTTGAGCTGTGGCGGCCCGGTGATTACTCCCACTACAAAGAGCTTTGTGATTACCCCCATAGCTCCGCATAACTTAAATGCCAGACCATTAATTATTCCGGATAGCACGGTTATCACCCTAAAGGTAATTTCAAGAGAAAAACAATCCATGTTATCTTTAGACTCACGGACAACCACTATTAATTGTAATGAAAAAATCACCATTAAAAAGTCAAATTTCACCATTAAAACCATCCAACTAAGTGAACATACCTTTTTTAAAACATTGAGAAATAAACTTTTATGGGGAGAAGACAGACGGAATTGATAATTTCACAATCAGCTATCTTCAATACCCAATCCGGCAACCCTTAAACTCTTAAACCTATAAACTTATAAACACCTAAAGGCTTAAATCTATATATTCACAAACACTTAAACTCATAAACTTAACTTTAATACTAACTTAACATTCTGTTAAAACAATATTCTATCCAATAAGCTGTTTATCAAAAAAGGGGAATTCATTTCTATTTTACCTTTTATAATTATTTATATTTGCAAACATTATTAATTATGAAAATAAAACAACTTTTTTTTCTTTTCAGCTTATTGGGCAATATGGCCTTTGCCCAGTTGTATGAGGCCGGAGTTTTTTTGGGTGGAAGCAACTATATTGGAGATATTGGTTCCTCCTTTTATATCCAGCCAAACAGAATTGCCGTAGGAGCCATAGCCAGATTTAACTTTACACCCAGAATTACCTTTAGGGGCACAGGTTTATACACCCAGTTGCACGATGATGACTCCAGAGCACAAACCAATTTTAGAAGAGACAGAGGCTTGCGTTTTAGAAACTCTATCTTAGAAGCGGCTATTGGCGTAGAATTTAGTTTTTTTAAATACAGTATGCGGCGAATTGGTTTTACACAGACACCATATATAATTGCACAGGTAGGTGCTGTTAATTATAGCATAGCCGGTATAAACGGCGAAAAGAAGCGGATTACTTCGGTAGTTTTGCCGGTAGGCATTGGTTACAAAATGCACGTTATGAATAACATAGCTATCTCCATTGAATCTTCACTAAGATATACATTTAAAGATGTCATAGACGGAAATAATCACAGCCTGGGAGAACCTAATAACTTTGGCAGCCCCAGTAATGATGACTGGTATGTATTTACAGGTATAAATATAGTTTACGGTTTTGGAAGGCCGGGATGTTACAAAGATAATTTTAACCGATAGATGTCTCCTGTTCCCCATCATATTGACCCCAAAAAAATTCCAAAACACGTAGCCGTTATAATGGATGGCAATGGCCGGTGGGCTAAAAAGAAAGGACTATTGCGGGTAAGAGGCCATAAAAAAGGGGTAGGAGCTGTACGTGAAACGGTAGAAGCAGCAGTAGAACTAGGTATAGAAGTCCTTACCCTTTACGCTTTTTCAACCGAAAACTGGAATAGGCCAAAAACTGAAGTGAAGGCACTTATGAATTTGCTGGTAAGTTCGCTGAGAAAAGAATTGCCTACTTTTCAAAAAAACAAGATAAAACTACAGGCCATTGGAGAAACTGCAAACCTCCCCAAAAAAACACAAAAGGAACTTTCTGAAATCATAAAACTTACAAAAAATAACCACAAAATGGTACTAAACCTAGCATTGAGCTATGGTTCCAAGGAAGAAATTGTTAATGCAATTAAAAATATTTCCAAAAAAGTTGTTAATAACGAAATTTTAATAAAAGAAATTGATGAAAAAATTATAAATAATCATTTATATACATTTACTTTGCCCGATGTTGATTTTTTAATCCGCACCAGTGGTGAAAAACGCATTAGTAATTTTTTATTATGGCAAATAGCCTATGCCGAACTCTATTTTACTGATGTCCTTTGGCCCGATTTTAATAAAGAAGAATTTTTTAAAGCAATCGTAGAATACCAGCATCGCGAAAGGCGATTTGGTAAAACTAGCGAACAAATAGAAGAACGCAAATAATGAGTAAACAAATAGTACCACTATTATTTCTTGTTTTTACTGCATTTATATCAAGTGCCCAAATAACTCCAAAAACTCAATCCCCCAAAGAGGTTCAAGTCAGTCTTAAAGACAGTACGGAATTAAAAACCGATACCATTAAGGTAAAAACCGATACCATTCCAAAAAAGATAACCATTCACGATTTGAATTTTAAAAAGTCTCAAAGCTATATCCTTGGTGGAATAAGCGTAAAAGGCAATCAGCAATTTACAGACCAGTCTATCACTGTTTTTTCGGAACTAATTGTAGGTCAACCGATAAAAATACCCGGAGATAAACTAACGGCTGCCATAAAAAAATTATGGAACTCAAAATTGTTTAGCAATGTAGAAGTATATGCCACTAAAATAGACGGCAAGACTATTTATTTGGAATTTGACGTTATGGAGCTATCCAAAATAAGTGATGTTACCATAAAAGGCCTAAGAAAAAATAAAGCCGAAGAAATTAAAAAAGAAACAGGGTTTAAAAAAGGTGCCATGCTCACCGAAAACCTAGTTACCACCACAAAAAACTACATAAAAAAGAAATATGTTGACAAAGGCTTTTTAAACACAAAAGTAACCGTCAATACAAAAAAGGATACCACCGGAAATAACACCAAAAAAGCTCTTATAGCGGTGGATAAAGGCAATAAGGTAAAGATAAAAAACCTGCGGTTTCACGGCAATAAAATGTATCCTAAAGGCAAACTGAAACGCTACCTGAAAAAGACTAAACAACGGGCATTTTTACGATTTTGGAAACCCTCCAGACTCGTAGAAGAAGACTACGAAAAAGACTTGGAACGGCTGGTTGAAAAATATCAGGAGAAAGGGTATAGAGATGCACAAGTTTTAAAAGACTCTATTTCATGGAACAAGGATAACACCATTAATCTGGATATTACCGTAAATGAAGGCCGGAAATATTATTTTGGTGATATTGATTTTATTGGCAATACCGTCTTTTCCGATACCATCCTTCATAAGTTTCTGGGACTAAAAAAAGGCGATGTCTATAACGGAAAACTGCTCAACGAACGGATAAAAGGAGACGGCACACCGGATTCTGATGATATTACCAACTTCTATCTAAATAATGGTTACCTTTTTTCATCTGTAATACCGGTTGAAACCAAAGTAGAAAACGATTCCATAGACATAGAAATAAGAATAAGAGAAGACGAACCGGCAAACATTAGAAAGATAACATTGGTAGGTAATGAAACAACCAATGACCATGTGATTCTGCGTGAAATCCGTACCATGCCGGGCAACCTGTTTAGCAAACAGGAAATAATCAGAACCATAAGAGAAGTAGGGCAATTACCCTTTATAGATGCAGAATCTATTACACCGGACGTTCAACCCAACTACGATGACAAAACTGTGGACATAGAATATGCCATTACAGAAAAAGGAGCCAGTCAGATAGAATTACAAGGCGGATTTGGCGGTAAAACATTTATTGGCACCTTGGGGCTTTCGTTTAGTAATTTCTCTGTACGCAACCTGTTTAATAAAGATGAATACAAGCCTGTTCCCAGAGGAGACGGCCAGAGTGTATCAATGCGGGCACAGGCCAGTAGGTTTTCCACTTCATACAGCCTGTCTTTTACTGAACCATGGCTGGGCGGAAAAAAACCAAAATCGCTATCTTTCTCTATCTATAGCTCCAGCCAGTTTAATTATAATTACCTTACGGGAAGAAGAAACAAAGATGAGAAACTCAATATTATAGGAGCTACCCTTGGCCTGAGCCAAAGGCTAAAATGGCCGGATGATTTCTTTACACTCTCCACCGCATTGAGTTATCAACGATTTAAACTGGATAATTATCCACTGTATAGATTTGGTTTTAAAGACAATAGCGGCACTTCAAACAATTTTTCTTTGGTACTTAATTTAGGAAGAAGTTCAGCAGGTCCCAATCCTATTTTCCCTACCATTGGTTCTACTTTCTCCATAGGAGCCAAAGCTACCCCACCCTATTCCCTGTTTAATAACAAAGATTACAACAAGCTTTCTGATGAAGAAAAATACAAGTGGTTAGAGTATTATAAACTCAGTTTTAAAGGCAAATGGTTTAATGCTCTGGCCGGCAAACCCGGACATCAGTTGGTATTGATGTCTGATATACAATTTGGCTTTTTAGGAGCTTACGACCAAACAATTGGTGTTTCTCCTTTTGAAAGATATTATGTAGGTGGCGATGGTTTATCTATTGGTGCTTATGATGCCCGCGAGACCATTGGCTTACGCGGTTATGAAAACAACAGCCTTTCGTCCAATGCAGGTGGTACTATTTATAATAAATTCACTTTGGAACTAAGATATCCTATTACCTTAAAGCCTACAGCTTCTATTTATGCCTTGGGCTTTTTGGAAGGCGGAAATTCATATGAGGACTTTAGCACTTTTGAACCCTTTAAGTTAAAGCGTTCAGCAGGACTGGGCATAAGAATATTTATGCCGGCATTTGGAATGCTGGGAATTGATTTTGGTTATGGTTTTGATGATATCCCCAGTAATCCCGGGGTAAAATCAGGTTGGCAAACGCATTTTATAATTGGACAACAGTTTTAAGAATAATTAATTACATTTGCAAAAAATTTTGGCACGGTTTTTTCTAAGAAGAAATTGTATGATGATAAAAAAAAGCATATTTATACTTACCTTATTTATAGGAACCACATTGCTGGCTCAGAAACCACAACGAATTGGCTACATAGATATGCAATATATTCTGGATAACATTCCGGAATATGTAGAAGCAGAAAACAGGCTAAAGGCCAAAGTATCATCCTGGAATGATAAATTAGACCAATTGAGCAACGAAATTGAAGACATGAAGAACGAATTGATAAATGAAAAAGCCTTGCTCACGGAAAATCTAATTGAAGAACGAAAAGAAGATATAGCCATTAAAGAGTTGGATTTAAAAAATTTGAAACAGGCCTATTTTGGCCCCAATGGCGACTTGTTTATTCTGCGTAAACAGTTGGTAAAACCCGTACAAGACCAAGTCTATAATGCCGTACAAGAAATAGCAATAGCTAAAAAATACGATATTATTTTTGACAAAACTTCAGACTTATTAATGTTGTATTCCAATAACAGATTTGATATTAGCGAACTGGTTCTTGGCAAAATAGTAAAAGGCAGAAAAATTAAAGCCGTAGAAGAAAAGAAAGAAAAACGGCAGGAAGCGGCAGAAAAAGCACAAGAAAAAGCCAAAACCAAAGCAGAACAGCGTCAGGCAAAACGAGCTGCCTTAGAGGAAAAAATAAAATTACAAAACGAGGCCAGAGCAAAACTGCGTGAAGAAGCCAAAAGAGCCGCCGCAGAAAAACGCAAAAAACGCCTTGAGGAAATAGAACGCAGAAAACAAGAAAGAGCAGAAAAAATAAAGAAAAAACAGGAGGAAGCTGC
>PDQE01000009.1 GCA_002747735.1 Flavobacteriales bacterium
ACTTTTTTCTCAAATTCTGTTAATTCTTTTTTGCTCATCTTCTGTCTTTTTTTATTAAATATATTAATCCTTTAGACAGAGTTAAGTTTACACTCTCACAATTATAGATTAATTGCATATTTTAGTAATCTTATCTTTATCCTCTATGCCATAAGGTGATTCAATAGTCTCAAATTTTTCAATATTTTCTTTACATATAAAAACATCCCAAGTTGGATTATTTGAAAGCACTATGACAGGTTTATGTTTTTTAAACTCGTCTATATCTGACAAGCTAACCCAAAGAGAGTCTTTTTTTAAACGCTCTTTCATATCTTCAGGTATTTCTCTTTCTTTATCAAAGAAAAACAAGCTAACATCTACCTTACCTTGTCTGTGAATATATTTATACGGAAAGTCTAAATCTTCTCCTAAAATACTAGATTCGTAAAAGACATATTTATAATAATTATCTTTCTTATCATTACCTCTTTTTATGTATATATAGAGTTGTTTATCATCTTCTTTTTTGAATTTCTTCACATAAGAAAAAGCAATTTCTGTCAATTTATCTTCTAACTGATTATTATTCCTGCTATTTTTCATATCGCTTTTTTGTGAATTACAAGAAAAAAAGAAAAATATCAGAACAGTATTTAATATAATGTTTAATCTCCCCATCTTATATAAGTTCCATCAGTTTTAATAAGTCCAATTCCGCCCCATCCGCCTAATACTACGTCAAGCATTTTTAAACGTTTAGTTGTTTCTATATCATCGCCCGAAGGTCGTGAACTCCCATAGCCTGCGGACATAATATCTGGATGTGTGTGAAACCAAGAATTTGCCTTGTATTTATTGCCATCTAAACTTAATTCTTTATTCTTGATGCTATATGAATCACTATTCATAAAGTTCACTAATCCTTTTGCACTATGTGGTTCACTCTCTTTGTATCTTGAAATATACATATCATCAAATCCTTTATCAGAATCTAAAATAAAACCTCCTATCTCTTTATTTACAGCAACAGATAGGTCTAAAGTAAATTTCATATAAGAGTGAAAGTCTTTTTTGTCTTTCACATCTAATAATAATCCATTTTCCTCAATATTGAGACCATCGGAAAGATAGCCTTTATTTACTTTACCTACATAAACATCATCAGAATCAACCAATGTATCAAAATTATCACCTGTTGTTTTGGTAAGCGTAATATTTCCGTCTTTATCTAATTTATAATCATCTAAAGGTTGTTGCACCTCCAAACTTTCTCTTTTGTGCTACAGAATTCCCTAAAGAACTTACATTAGTATTAAACCCACGCATTTTTAACCCAAAAGGATAATAATTATTTTCTTCCACAATTTCAAGGTCTCCGTTGTTGTCTGTACATTAACAAGAGTAGCATAACCCCCCGGGTGGTCAAAGAATTGTAATTCATCGTTTTCATAGATATAATTACCGGCGTAGTCTATGGTTTTTGTAACGGTACCATTCTCTGTTACCTGCTTTTCTAATTTTACACCGGTGGCATCGTAAAAATATTTCCAAAACTTACTCTGTCCATGATAAATTTATTCACCGGTGGTACATCTAGAAGAAGATTGTTAAAGCGATAATAAAAACATATATTGAAGTAGTTTAAAGTTACTAAATGACCTTAAACAATTTAAAAGCTACATCTGCAGATATCAAAAGTTTTGATCAAATAAAAATACTTAAGTGAGGTAACTTAGGTTGAGGGCTATAAACCTTACTATTGGATATAAGTCTGTAATTTGTTTTATGCAAAAAGAAATGACTATTGACCATGCCCTAAGGGCTACATGGCAAGCGGTAGCAAAAATGTACAATGAACAAGCCGCTAAACACAACAGCACCATGGCCACAGCTTTTGTGTTGTTAAATATAGATTTTGAAGAAGGAACGCCATCTACGGCATTAGGGCCACAAATGGGCATGGAACCGACCAGCTTATCCCGAATTTTAAAAAATATGGAAGATATTGGCCTAATCTTTAGAGAAAGAAATCCCGAAGATGGGAGAAGTGTACTGATAAAGCTAACTGACTTTGGCAAAGAAAAAAGAAAAATTTCTCGGCAATCAGTTATTACATTTAATGAAAAAGTTAGAGATGAACTGACTGAAGAACAACTCAAATGTTTTTTTGAGGTAACGGATAAAATTAACCAAATCATAAGCAACGGAACCGTTTTTAACAATGGAATTTGATTCCGTAGCATTGCTATGCAATAAAAAAAAGCCTTTAACAGAACAAAAAAACTTCTAATTTTCACTCAACCCCAAAAAGTTTAAACGAGTTCAATACCAAACCTATTAGAGAAACCCATCAAAAACTTAAAAATATAATTTAATAATGAAAAGACATATAAACAAGGTAGCCGTCATCGGATCCGGAATAATGGGTTCAGGAATTGCCTGCCATTTTGCCAATATTGGAGTACAAGTTTTGTTACTGGACATTGTACCAAGAGAATTAACAGATACCGAAAAAGCCAAAGGCCTCACCTTGGAAGATAAAATTGTACGCAATAGAATTGTAAACAACAGCTTACAAAGTGCATTAAAATCTAACCCCTCACCTATTTACAACAAAAAGTCTATCCATAGAATTACCACCGGAAACCTGGAAGATGACATAGAAAAAATAGCTGATGCAGACTGGGTGATGGAAGTAGTAATAGAGCGATTAGACATAAAAAAACAAGTTTTTGAAAAAGTAGAAAAACACCGCAGGAACGGTACCCTAATCACTTCCAACACTTCGGGCATACCCATTCATCACATGAACAAAGACCGAGGGGAAGATTTTAGAAAACACTTTGCGGTAACGCACTTTTTTAATCCGCCCAGATATTTAGAACTCTTTGAAGTAGTTCCCGGGCCGGACTGCAAACAAGAAGTGGTTGATTTTCTGATGCTTTACGGCGAAAAATTCTTAGGCAAAACTTCTGTATTGGCCAAGGACACACCTGCTTTTATTGGAAATCGTATTGGCATTTTTGGTATCATGAGCCTTTTCCATCAGGTAAAGGAAATAGGACTTACCGTGGAAGAAGTAGATAAACTTACCGGGCCGGTTATTGGCAGGCCAAAATCGGCTACCTTTAGAACCGTAGATGTAGTGGGACTGGATACATTGGCACATGTAGCCAATGGTTTATATGAAAACTGCCCCGAAGATGAAGCACACGGACTTTTTAAAATGCCGGATTATATCCAGACCATGTTAGAGAACAAATGGTTAGGCAGTAAAACCGGACAAGGTTTTTATAAAAAAATAAAAAACGAAGACGGAAAAAGTGAAATCCTATCATTGGATTTAAACACTTTAGAATACAGAAAGAAAAAAAGAGCCTCTTTTGCCACTTTGGAACAAACCAAATCAGTGGACAATTTGGCTGACCGTTTTAAAATATTGGTTAATGGCAAAGACAAAGCAGGAGAATTCTATCGTAAAAATTTCTCTGCCCTGTTTGCCTATGTACAAAACAGAATTCCCGAAATTTCAGATGAATTATACCGAATAGATGATGCTATGAAAGCCGGATTTGGATGGAAACAAGGCCCCTTTGAAATATGGGACGCCATAGGAGGTGTAAAAGCCGGTATAGAACTGATGAAACAAGAAGGTTATGAAGCTGCAGAATGGGTAAAAACCATGTTAGCAAACGGAAAATACTCCTTTTATTCCGTAAAAGAAAGCATCAGACACTATTATGACATTCCAAAAAAAGAATACGTTAAAATTCCGGGACAAGATGCCTTTATTATACTGGATAATATCAGGGAAACAAAAACCGTATGGTCTAATAAAGAAGCTGCCATTCAACATCTTGGCGATGGAGTGCTAAATGTGGAATTCCAATCTAAAATGAATACTTTGGGCGGTGGCGTAATGCAAGCCATAAATAAAGGCTTAGATTTAGCAGAAACAGAATACGATGCCCTTATCTTAGGCAACCAAGCCGATAATTTTACCGTAGGAGCCAATTTGGGAATGGTATTTATGATGGCAGTAGAACAGGAGTATGACGAACTGAATTTTAGTGTAAAATACTTTCAAGATACCGTAATGCGATTACGGTATTCTTCATGCCCCACCATTATTGCCCCACACGGGATGACATTGGGTGGTGGATGTGAATTATCACTCCACGCGGATAAAGTTGTGGCGGCTGCCGAGACATACATAGGATTGGTGGAATTTGGTGTTGGTATTATCCCCGGAGGTGCCGGCTCTAAAGAAATGGCCCTGCGAGCCACGGAAAACACCCTAAAAGATGATGTAAAACTTAATAAATTAAGAGAATATTTTATCAATGTAGCTATGGCTAAAGTAGCCAAATCAGCTTATGAAGCTTATGATTTAGGAATTTTCAAAGAACATAAAGATATTGTAGTGGTCAATAAACACCGCCAACTGGCTACTGCTAAAAGGTATGCCCTGCAAATGCTTGAAGACGGCTATACTAAACCAACACCCAAAAAAGCCTATGTGATGGGGCAACAAGCTCTGGGTATGTTTTTGGTAGGCACAGACAGTTTAGTGGAAGGTAACTATGCATCCAAACACGATCAGAAAATTGCCAATAAGTTAGCGTACGTTATGGCAGGCGGAAACCTCTCCGAACCTACAGAAGTAAGCGAGCAATACCTGCTGGACTTAGAACGCGAAGCCTTTATGAGCCTTTGTACAGAACGAAAAACACTGGAAAGAATTGAGCATATGCTTAAAACGGGAAAACCATTGCGAAATTAAAAATTTAAACGCAGTAAGCTAAGTATGAAGCACAAAGACTATACTAAAATAAAAAGATAAATTATGCATCTATTTCAAAAATTAAACATCCGGAATAAAACGGTGGATATTTCAAAGACCCATTACAAGCCAACCGTGAATTTTACTTTACCAAAAACTTTACAAATCTCAATATTTAGCATCTAACATCTCTAATTCTAATATCTTATGTCTAAACAAGCTTATATAATAAAAGGATACAGAACAGCAGTAGGAAAAGCCCCCAGAGGCATTTTTAGGTTTAAACGGCCGGATGATATGGCAGCGGAAACCATACAATATTTATTGAGCCGAGTTCCTCAATTAGACAAAACACGTATAGACGATGTAATAGTAGGCAATGCCATGCCCGAAGCAGAACAAGGGCTAAACATGGGCCGCCTCATTTCACTTATGGGATTAAAAACAGACAGTGTTCCGGGAGTTACGGTAAACCGATATTGTGCATCAGGACTGGAAACTATCAGTATAGCGGTGGCAAAAATACAATCCGGAATGGCTGATTGCATCATAGCCGGTGGTGTAGAAAGTATGAGCTTTATACCTATGGGAGGATACCGGCCTACACCCAATTATAACGAAGCAAAACAAGGCCACGAAGATTATTATTGGGGTATGGGCCTCACTGCCGAAGCAGTAGCAAAAAAATACAATGTAAGCCGGGAAGACCAAGACGAATTTGCCTTTAATTCTCACAAAAAAGCCCTTAATGCTCAGGAGAACAATCGATTCCAAGATGATATCGTTCCCATAAAAGTGGAAGAAATTTTTGTAAAAGAAAACAAAAAACAATCTAGAAATTACACCGTAGAAACAGACGAAGGGCCAAGGAAAGACACTTCTATAAAAGCCTTAGCCAAGCTAAGACCGGTTTTTGCCCAAGGTGGTAGCGTAACCGCAGGCAACTCCTCTCAGATGAGTGACGGAGCGGCTTTTGTATTGGTTATGAGTGAAGACATGGTGAAAGAGCTCAACTTAGAACCAATAGCTAGAATGGTATCTTATGCTGCAGCAGGGGTAGATCCTAAAATAATGGGTATAGGCCCGGTGGCTGCTATCCCAAAGGCCTTGGCATTAGGCGGACTACAACTAAAAGATATTGACCTAATAGAGCTAAACGAAGCATTTGCATCGCAATCTTTGGCCGTAATCAGAGAGCTAGAATTAAATAAAGATATAATCAATGTAAATGGTGGTGCCATTTCACTGGGGCATCCGCTGGGCTGCACCGGAGCAAAACTTTCTGTTCAGTTATTTAACGAAATGCGTAGGCGAAAAAACAAGTACGGCATGGTAACCATGTGTGTAGGCACCGGACAGGGAGCTGCGGGAGTGTATGAAATGTTATCTTAAGTACTATCCATGCAACTTTACTGCATAACTTAAAAGGTTTAGAATATAAGACGGCTCAATGCAAAATTCAAGCTATTTTATATAAATTTTAGCATGCAAGACACAGGTGAACAAAAACAAATACAATAAGAAAAAGATTAAAGAGGGAAAACTATCATAAATAATTTATAAATACCAAGACATAATTTTAAAACCATGGATTCAAAAACAAAAAACAAAGAACTGCTTAGAGGTGGCCAATTTTTGGTTAAAGAAACCCCTTGTGAAGATATATTCATCCTTGAAGACATCAATGAAGAACAAAAAATGATGCGAGATTCGGTAATTGAGTTTAATGATAGAGAAATTATCCCCAACCGTAAACGGTTTGAAAATAAAGATTATGCCTTTACGGAACAATGTATGAAAAAAGCCGGAGAAATGGGTTTTTTAAGTGTTGCCGTACCGGAAGAATATGAAGGTCTGGGTATGGATTTTGTGTCCACGGTGTTGGTTTGTGACTATATTTCCAGTGGCACTGGTTCCTTTAGCACAGCTTACGGAGCCCATTCCGGTATAGGAACCATGCCCATTGTGCTATACGGCAATGAGGAGCAAAAGAAAAAATACGTGCCAAAACTCGCTTCGGGAGAATGGTTTGGAGCTTATTGCCTTACCGAACCCGATGCCGGATCGGATGCCAATTCCGGTAAAACTACGGCTACCCTTTCCAAAGACGGAAAAAGTTATAAAATAAACGGCCAAAAAATGTGGATTTCCAATGCCGGATTCTGTAACCTTTTTATTGTTTTTGCCCGAATTGAAGACGACAAATACATCACAGGTTTTATCGTAGAAAATGATCCAAAAAACGGAATTACTCTTGGAGAAGAAGAAAAGAAATTAGGCATACATGCCTCTTCTACCAGACAAGTATTTTTTAACAACACCGTTGTACCGGTTAAAAATATGCTGTCTGAACGTGGCAATGGATTTAAAATAGCCATGAATGCTTTAAACATTGGGCGGATAAAATTAGCCGCAGCTTGTTTAGATTCGCAACGTAGAATTATTACCAAAGCAGTGCAATATGCCAAAGAACGCAAACAGTTTAAAACATCTATTATTAATTTTGGAGCCATAAAAGCGAAAGTTGCCGAGATGGCTACCAATGCCTATGTTGGAGAGGCTGCGGTTTACCGGGCTTCCAAAAACATTTCCGATAGAATAGCCATAAGAAAAGAACAAGGCAATTCGCATCAAGAAGCTGAACTAAAAAGCGTAGAGGAATACGCCATAGAATGTTCTATTTTAAAAGTAGCTGTTTCTGAAGATGCCCAAAACTGTGCCGATGAGGGTATTCAAATTTACGGTGGCATGGGTTTTTCCAAGGACACCTATATGGAAGCCGCTTGGCGTGATGCCCGGATAACTCGCATCTACGAAGGCACTAATGAAATAAATCGTATGCACGCCGTAGGTATGTTGATAAAAAAAGCAATGAAAGGCCATGTAGATTTATTAGGCCCGGCTACTAAAGTTGGAGAAGAACTTATGAGTGTACCGTCATTTGACATTCCAGACTATAGCCGGTTATTTACCGAAGAAAAAGAAATGGTTACCAAACTGAAAAAAGTCTTTTTGATGGTAGCCGGAAAAGCCGTACAGACATTTGGCACAGAATTGGAGAAACACCAACAACTCCTTATGGCTGCCGCTGATATTTTAATAGAAATATATATGGCGGAATCTGCTATTTTAAGAACCGAAAAATTGGCTAAAGCCAAAGGAGAAGACAAGATAAAAACACAGATTGCCATGGCCAGGCTATATTTGTATCATGCCGTAGAGCTCATTAACCAAAAGGGCAAAGAAGGCATTATTTCCTTTGCCGAAGGCGATGAACAACGGATTATGCTTATGGGGCTAAAACGATTTACTAAATATGCCAATATGCCTAATGTAGCCAAATTACGCATTCAGATTGCGAACAAAGTAGCTGAAGAAAACGGATATTGTTTTTAACATATTCTGGAAAATATTAGTAATTAATATTATGACCACAGCTTTCTTTATTTTTGATTAGAAATTTTATGAAATTTTCGAGTGATATCGAGATATTACGAGGAGATTTCGGGAAATTTATGGCAAAAAGAAGAAAGTCTTAACAAGATTAACCGAACTCAGGTTAGTATATATTGTTTTCATCAGTATTTTCTCGTGTAACGCACTTTATCACTAATCTTTCATTGATGAAAAATGTTTAAACATATCTATGTACATTTTTTTCCAACGCCGCCATCTACCAAT
>PDQE01000010.1 GCA_002747735.1 Flavobacteriales bacterium
GGAGCCGAAGAGGGTTATACATTAAATGAGTTTAATGATATATTAGAAACGTATAAAAATATTGGTGAAAAAGAATTAAAAGATAACTTGTTTTACTTTTTACAGCAAATTATTCCGGTAGCTGAACAGGCAGGAGTATTGATGTGTATTCATCCGGATGACCCGCCATATTCCATTTTAGGATTGCCAAGAGTGGTTAGTACAGAAAAAGATATTGTAGATATTTACAATGCGGTAAACAGTCCAAATAACGGACTAACATTTTGTACGGGTTCTTTCGGTGTTAGAGCAGATAACGATTTAACAGGTATGGTTGAACGTTTAGGCGATAGAATTCATTTTATTCATTTAAGAAGTACCAAAAGAGATAAAAAAGGTAACTTTCATGAAGCTAATCACCTTGAAGGAGATGTAGATATGTACAGTGTTATTAAAGCACTGTTGAAAGAACAGAAAATTAGAGAAGCCAACGGGCGAAAAGATATAAGAATGCCAATGCGTCCGGATCATGGACATCAAATGCTTGATGATCTCAACAAAAAGACCAATCCGGGATATTCAGGAATTGGGCGTTTAAGAGGTCTTGCCGAATTAAGAGGTTTAGAACTGGGTATTTTAAAGAGTAATGTACTATAAGTTATTGAATTCTTTTAAATCTATTGGGTTTAAGCGAAAATTAGAAGTTTTTTGTTCTGTTAAAGGTTTTTTTGCATAGTAGTGCTACGGAATCAAAAAAAGACAAAAACAGGAGGGAAAACAGCAATTTTTTAGCAAATCGAAAAAGTTTAAACGAGTTCGTAATTAAACTTATGTATTTTTACACATAAAATACAGATTATGCCCAATAAAAAAATCGGATTAAAAGAAGCCATGTCAATAGGTATTGGCGGTATGGTTGGTGGTGGTATTTTTGCAGTACTTGGTTTAGCTGCTGCTATGGCCAAAGGCGGAACACCAGTTTCTTTTTTAATAGCAGGGCTTATTGCCTTTATAACCTCCTACAGTTATGTAAAACTATCATTAAAATATCCGGACCGTGGCGGAACAGTAAAATTTGTTAATCAGGGGTTTGGTATAGGTGTGTTTAGCGGTGGTATTAACAATCTGTTGTGGGTTAGCTACATCATTATGTTAGCACTTTACGCTTCTGCATTTGGTTCTTACGCCCCTAATTTATTGCAATTAACAAGCAGTAAAATAATTGATTCGCATATCTATGCCACGGCAATAGTGGTTTTGGCTACCGCTATAAATTATTACAGTATTATAGTTGTAGGGAAAATAGAATCGTATGCTGTTATCATTAAACTTGTTATTTTATTAAGTTTTGTAGTGGTTGGTCTGTACGGACTATTTGGTAATCCGCATTTAGAGCAGCTCTCGCCCGAACATTGGGAAAGTCCGTTTAAACTCATCACCGCAGGAATGGTTATTTTTGTAGCTTACGAAGGTTTTGAACTTATTGCCAATGCTGCTCCGGATATAAAAAATCCCGAAAAAAATATTCGTAGGGCTTATTTTTGGTCGGTTATTTTCGTTATTCTTTTATATATTATTATTGCTGCTGTAACTGTAGGTTCATTGTCATTTAATGTTATTGCTACGGCACAAGACTATGTGTTGGCCGAAGCTGCAAAGCCAATGTTAGGAAAAACAGGATTTACCATCATAACCATTGCAGCTTTAATTTCTACATTTTCTGCAATTAATGCATCACTGTACGGAGGGAGTAGAGTAAATTACGAAATTGCCGAAGAGGATGAATTGCCACACGAGTTTACCCATAAATTATGGAATCAGCCTGTTGGGTTGTTTATCACTGCAGTAGCCACCATTGTTTTAGTAAATACCTTAAAATTAGAAAGCATTTCAACAGCAGGCAGTGTTGGGTTTTTACTCATTTTTGCAGTGGTAAACTATACAGGATTTAGACTTCATAAATCTACAGGTAGTAAAAAAGGCATTCCGGTTATTGGAGCTATATTGTGCTTTTTTGCTATGTTAGCCCTGCTGATACAACGTTTTTTAGTAAGTAAAACAGATGTTTTTATTGCATTAGGAATTATCCTATTTTGTTTTATCATTGAATATATTTACAAAAAAACGGCATAAAAAAGCATAATTATAATGGCCGAAAATAACAAATTAGAACATTTACTCAACAATTGGCAGCATGCTGTAGTTGATTATTTACCTAAGATTTTATTAGCACTTTTAGTGCTGATTGCCTTCTATTTTCTTGCGAGAATTGTACGAAATGTAAGCCTTAAATTTTATTCAAAATTATTTAAAACCAAACCCGAAATTGTTAAAATTATAACCACTTGCATTTATTTTTTCTTTTTGCTTTCGGGTGTGTTTTTGGCACTTGAAGTATTGGGTTTAGAAGATGTACTTTCAAAATTATTAGCAGGTGCCGGTATTGTTGGTATTGTGGCTGGTTTTGCGTTTAAAGATATTGCCTCTAATGGTTTTGCAGGATTACTAATAAACATGCAACGCCCTTTTAAAGAAGGAGATTGGGTGTCTATCAACCATACTTTTGGTACTGTTTTAGATATTGGATGGATGACTACATCTATAGAAACCATTTCCGGACAAGAGGTTTTTGTGCCTAATCAGTTAATTTACAACGATGCATTTACCAATTATTCAACTTTTGGTAAGCGTAGAGTTATTTTTAAAGGAGGCGTATCGTATGGTGATGATTTAGATTTGGTAAAAAAAGTATCTCTGGAAGAAGTGCAAAAAATAAAAGCGGTTTTAAAAGATGAAATTATCGATTTTTATTTTACCGAAATAGGAAGTTCCAGCTATAATTTTGAAGTTAGGTTTTGGGTAAGGTTTACACATCAAAAAGACTATTTAAATGCAATGGATGAAATTATTACACGAATTAAAAAACGTTTTGAAAAAGAAAATATTTCGTTAGCGTATAATGTTACCACCTTAGATTTTGGCGTAAAAGGCGGCGTAAATATTTTTGATAAACCTATTAATACCAAATTAACATCAAAATAATGCATATAATTGTGTTTCTTTTTTATTCATATTTTAATATAAAATACAATCGTAACTATGGCTGTGCTTCTATTTTCTATTTCATCTGAATAAAAAATAATTCAAATTATTAATACGCCATTTTAAAATTAATTTGGTATAAAATCTAATAACCAATGGAAGATATAAAACTGTATGTAAACCTTATTTCAAAAATTATAGAGGCCATAGGTGTGCTTACCATTTTTACGGGTGTAGTAGTTGCTTTGGTTAAGTTTTTGTTGTCATTCTCTAAACACGAAAACGCTTATGCAACCTTGCGGCAAACATTAGGAAAATCTATTTTATTAGGATTAGAAATTTTAATAGCTGCTGATATTATGGCTACCGTTGTAGATAATCCCAGCCTTAAAGATGTGCTTATTTTAGGTGGTATTGTGCTTATTCGTACTTTTTTAAGTTTGTCATTACAGGTAGAGTTAGAAGGTAAATTTCCATGGCAACGAAGCAAAACTTAATCCAATTATATGTAGCATTATATATTAGATTTGGTATAAAACCCAAACCAGATAAGATTCCAAAGATCATTCCGCATAGAATATCAATAGGAAAATGCACACCAACATAGATACGACTGTAAGCGACCAAAAACGCCCAAAACAAGAATATAAAAATGAGATTCTTAAAATATGGATGCAATACTAAACCACGTAATTATTCATAGCCGGAATCGTTAAAAAATCAGGAAAATCTGTTGTGAGAAAACAACAGATTTGTTCCATTATTTGTTGCAACTCTATTTTTAATAAAGATAAATCATCGCACAATCTATTTTCTATAAAGAATTCAAAATAACTACCATAAGAGAATAAAATTTGGTTGAACAACTCAAAATGTTTGAGATACCCGTATTTGTAATCTTCTTTTAATGTTTTTAACCTATTGGCATAAAAATTTAAAAATTTATTTTTTGGATTTAAAAATTTTTATACATTTGCATAATGAATGAATATTCATTTATTAATTAAATTTAGAAATGGCAAGAATAACAGATGATAATAAATTGAGCAGCATTAAAGACACGATGATAGAAATCATCGTTCGTGATGGCTCTCAGAATGCTTCCATTGCAAAAATTGCAAAAGAAGCAAATGTTTCGGTGGGTTATTTGTATCGTCATTATGAGAGCAAAGAAAAACTCATAAAAACACTTTATGTTGATAAGTTTCAGGAAATTAATGAGGTCTTTCTTGATAAAACAGAGCGGTTTCAAACACTAAAAAAAGTAATTGTGGAATTTTATTCAGACATCGTTAAAAAGGTAAATAAAAATGATAACGAAATTCTCTTCTTACTCAAAATGATGACCGATTATTCTATAAAAATATCGGAAAAAACAAGAACATCTTTGCGAGAAGCCATTCGTATTTTTAAACACAAATTCGCAAAAGAAATTAATACTCAGATAGAAAACGAACAAATATTCATTCAGGTATTAGGCAATATCTTATTATTTATTAACCTTAGAAAAAGAGGCGTTTTAAATCAACAAAAAATTTCTAAAAAAGATATTTCCTGGTTAAGTAATTCAACGATAAATTCTTTAAAATGAAAAGGTTAAATACGTTATTGTTTGTCCTGATAATTATCCCGTTTTCTTTGATGGGGCAAAGTTTGTCTTTTTCTGAAGCGGTAGAAAACCTTAAACAAGGAAACAAAAAATTAAAGGGATTTGAAAAACAGGCAGAAGTTGCCCATCTAAATTATCAAGCAACAAAAGGTCTTTATTTTCCAAAAATAAGTTTGAATGCAAATTATATTCATATGAATGACAATTTGTATCTCAACTTTAATAAATACAGAAACCGTCTCGCTAATTTTATAGGGTTAAATGCCGGTATTTTAGGCGATTGGCGGGTTCAGTTTCAAGAACAAAATATTTCGAGGGTTTCAGCCGATTTGGTTTGGCCTGTTTTTACAGGTGGAGAAATAAGGGCAGGCATAAAAGCGAATAAATTAAAAGTTAATTTGGCAGATGCAGAAACCAATAAATTAGAAAATACGCTTATTTCCAATCTTGTAGAAAGATATTTTCAAACGCAGTTGGCAAAAGAAGTGATTAATGTAAGAAAACAGGTTTTAGATGCGGCAAAAAAACATCTTTATAATGCCGAAAAATTAGAAAAAAACGGAATAATTGCTCCAATAGAAACAATGCAGGCAAAAACTGCCGTTGCTGATGCCGAAAGAGAACTTTTATCAACGTTAAAAGACGAAGAGTTGGCAAAAACGACTCTCATTGGTTTAATGGGGCAACAAAATGTACAACTTGATTTAATAACACCACTTTTTGAAGTGAGAGATTTAAAACCATTAACATATTATCAAAATTTAGCTAAAGAAAATTATCCGGACATTGTAAAAGCAAGGATAAAAAAGGAAATGACAAAGCAAAACAAAGCCCTTAAAAAAGGAAAATTTATTCCTGATGTGGCAATTGTGGGTAAAAAATATCTTTATACAGAAAATTTACCCATTACAGAACCCGACTGGTATGTTGGAGTAGGAATGAAAGTAGATGTTTTTGAAGGGCTTAAAAAAATTAAAGAATACAAACAAGCCACTGCATTAAGCCAAAGTATTGATTTAATAACAACACAAGCACAAGTTGATATTCAGACTTTGGTAAAAAAATATTATACCGAAATTTTAAAACAACAAGAACAAATAGAAAGTTTAGAAAAGAGCATCTCCTTTGCAAAAGAAGTGGTTAGGGTTCGTAACAAGGCATTTAAAGAGGGTTTTGCAACTTCGGTAGATGTTGCAGATGCCAATTTGTATTTAGCATCCATTAAAATTAAACGATTAAAAGCATTATTTGAATCGGATAAAGCGTTAGCCAACCTGTTAGAAACCTGTGGTGATAGCATGTTGTTTTTAAATTTTACTCGATAATCTAGATTTAAAATATTTCAACGCTTACGTTTAAATTAAAATGGAATTTTACTATAGAATAGAATGATAAAAATTATTATATACAATGAATAAAAAAGATATACTTGGGTTATTGATTGCCGTTATAGTTTTTGGAACGGTTATAGGACTTTCATTATGGTATTTTAACCAAAATGAAGTGCAATATTTACAAGGGCAGGTTGAGGCAAAACAAATAAATGTAGCCCCAAAAGTTGCAGGACGTGTTAAGACTATTTATGTAGAAGAAGGCGAGGATGTAAAAAAAGGACAACTTTTGCTAGAACTTGAAAGCACAGAAATAGATGCTAAAATGGCACAAGCACAAGCAGCAAAATCAGCAGCACAGGCACAAGCCAATAAAGCACAGGCAGGGGCAAGAATAGAACAGATACAAGGAGCATATAACCTTTGGCAACAAGCAAAAGCAGCAGCAGAATTGGCAGAAAAAACCTATACAAGAGTGCAGAATTTGTATAATGACAAAGTAGTTCCTGCACAGAAAAAAGACGAAGCATACGCAAAAATGAAAGCCTATAGAGAACAGGAACA
>PDQE01000011.1 GCA_002747735.1 Flavobacteriales bacterium
AAATATAGCATAAAAAGGCACATTTTATTGAGTAATTTTGAGGTGGAAATGGTATAACTTGTCTCATTCAAAAGTTAACTATATTTCCAATTCTTTAAATAAATCAATCAACTTAGGATTAGACGGCCTTGGAGCATTGGAATTGATAATTTTTCCTTCCGGATTTATTAAAATAAATCGGGGAATACTCATAATTTGATAGTCTGTTATAAAATTAGACTGCCAGGCATTGTCTGCAAAGAGTTGAATACCTCCAAGTTCTTTTTCTTTTATCATGGCTTTCCACTTGTCATAGGACTTTTTTTCATCAATAGAAATACTTACAAACTCAATGTTTTTACCGTGGTATTGTTTTTCAACCTTTTTAAGCGAAGGAATTTCTGCAACACAAGGGCCACACCAGGTTGCCCACACATCTATATACACGTATTTTCCTTTTAGGTCATCAAGTGAAGTAGTACCACCGGCATAGTTTTCGTAAGCTACAAATTTAGGCGAGGGTTCACCGGGGGCAATGGCCTTTAATTTTTTATAAGTAGCCTCAATTTTTTTAGCATAAGCCGCATTAGTAGTAATTTCCTGATAAGCTTTATAGAAAGATTCTACATCATTGGTATAAGTGATGTTGTATTTGGCAAAATTATATGCCAAATCGTTTTTAATAGTTTCGTTTTCTATATTTCTCAGTGTAAATAAATAGGCCATATCATTGCTAATGGTGGAGTCTTTTTTGGTTATCTCCTCGGATTTATCCATAAAGTATCCTCTAACTAAATTTCGATACGAATCTGAAAACACAAAATCTTCTTCATTTGTGTAATCTAAACTGTCCAATTCTTTGGTGTAATCCTCAGATACGGAGAAATCTTTGTTTTTGGTAAAGTAGCCATGGGCACCTTCGTAAATCTTTAACTGATTAAGGTAGGAGTAATGCAAATTTCTTTTTTCCTTTTCTTTAAAATCAGAATGTATAGTTGTGGTGTCTAAAATAGCTGTAATGTCATCTTTTAACTGGCTGACTTTATTTTTATAGGTCGTGGGGTCCAGTGAATAAAATTCTTGTGGATTGGAGGTTAAATTAGTAAAGGCTTTGTCTTTGGCAATCACATATTTAGTAATCTCGGCATCCTTGCCGGTTACTGTGGTGGCTTCGCCCTGATTATTGGCATCTATATTCATATTGAGCACTGTGCCCTTTTGAAGATAAATTCTTATGAAGTTATTTTTTGTCTTAAGCAAATAAAAATTATCGGAAACAGTTAAGGTGTCATTAAATGCACCTTTATCATCAGTGATCAGAGTATCTATAAATGACTGATTATAATTAAAAATTGTGAGTACATCCTCATCTTCCAAGTTTTTTACCGTTCCCTGTAGAACTGCGTAGTCAACTTTTGTTTCTTCTTTTTTACATGCAATAATTGTTAAAATAACAAAAGCGATTAAAAGTATTTTTTTCATGTGCTTAAATTTTGGTAATTAATTGATAATCAATTTATTTTTTAGATTTTTTTTAAAAGATTGTCTAATTACGAGTTAATAGTATTTGTATTGGTAACAGATTATCCACTAAACGGAAAAACCACAAACTTTTCTAAAATACCTCACCAGATTCTTTTAATTTTTCGGCATTTTCTGCCAGTTTTAGTTCTTCAATAATTCTATAAATATCGCCATTTATAATATTGTTCAAATCGTAGAGTGTAAGGCCTATTCTGTGTTCGGTTACCCGGCCTTGCGGATAATTATATGTTCTGATTTTTGCCGAACGGTCGCCACTGGAAACCATACTTTTACGTCTGGCAGCATCTTCGGCTTGTTTTTTGGCTAATTCTGCTTCGTACAATCTTGAACGTAAAACTTTTATAGCCTTTTCTAAGTTTTTATGTTGCGATTTTTGGTCTTGGCATTTGGCTTCTATTCCGGTAGGAATATGTTTTAACTGAATGGCAGAATAAGTGGTGTTTACGCTTTGTCCGCCCGGTCCGGTGGAAGTGGTACGTATTATTTTTACGTCATTCATATCCAGTTCCACGTCAAATTCTTCCGCTTCGGGCAGTACCATTACCGTAGCCGCCGAAGTATGAACCCGGCCTTGAGTTTCGGTCTGCGGTACACGTTGTACACGGTGTACGCCGGCTTCAAATTTCATATCGCCATACACATCTTCTCCGCTTATGCTAAAAATAATTTCTTTGTAGCCGCCACTGGTACCTTCGCTTACATCCACTATTTCGGTTTTCCAGCCTTTGTCTGCACAGAATTTGGTGTACATTCTATATAAATCTCCTGCAAAAATGCTGGCCTCATCGCCACCCGTTCCGGCTCTTATTTCTACCATTACATCTTTGGCATCTTCAGGGTCTTTTGGTATTAACAAATACTTGATTTCTTCTTCTAATTTTTCTTTGTTTTCAGAGGCTTCTTCCAGTTGTATTTCTGCCATTTCTACCATATCGGCATCAGAACCTTCTTCAATTATTTCTCTGGCTTCCTCAATTCGGCTTAGATAGGTTTTGTATTCTTTTCCTTTGTCAACAATATTTTTCAGTTCTTTGTATTCTTTACTCAACTGAATATATCGTTTCTGATCTGAAATTACATCGGGCTGAATAATTAAATCCGCCACTTCATCAAAGCGTTGTTTTACAATATCTATTCGGTCTAACATACAGATAATATTTTTGACAAATTTAATAAAAATAAGTATCAAAAAAATGTAAAATTTGTGGCCTTACGTCTTGATGGAATTATCGTTAAACGTTATATTTGTAAGGCAAAAACCCAACAAAATGAAAAATCTGTTTCTAATTGCTTTTCTGATGATTTTTTTATTGATAAGCTGTCAAAACAAAAAGGCTAAAACCGAAAATAATGAATCTCAAGCTACTCAAAGCGAAAATAATAAAACCCAAATAGAACTGGGAAAAAAACTCTATGCAGAAAATATGTGTAATACCTGCCATCTTAAAGACCAACAAAATATAGGGCCATCTACAACAAAAATAGTAGAAATGTACCGGGATAAAGATAAAAGTATTGTAGCCTTTTTGCAGGGAAAATCAGAACCTTTTGTAGATACGGATAAGGGCCAGATAGCTGTTATGCAGACGAATGTAGAAGCCTTTGTAAATAAATTGTCTTCTGAAGAATTAGATGCCATAGAAGTTTATATGAAGCATGTAGCTGATAATTAAAACGGGCTTGGTTTTTGGTCGGTTGATAAAGTTTAAATGGGTTTAATAATTAAATATTTATACTAATGCGGTTATTGTCATTTATTTTTAGTCTTGTTGTACTCTGGGCTTGTGTTTCTGAAAAAAAATCCAACAAAGAGAGTGAATCCTCTGTTCCGGAACGTGCTGAATTGAGCAAAGACTCAAAAATTTTCCTCGGCAATCGCCTTTTTTCCGAAAAAACCTGTGTTACCTGTCATGCTGTAAGTAAATACAAAAAAGCTCCTTCCGTAAAAAAAATTATGCGAGTATATAAAGAAAATAACGGCAATATTGTGGCATTTTTAAAAGGTGAGACTAAACCTATGGTGGACACTACAGCCAGTCAGATAGCTATAATGCAAGACAATATAAACGGATTTGTAAAAGGCTTGTCAGACACAGAATTAGACGCTATTTCCTATTATATGATGCATGTAGATGAATCTAATTTAGATTATTAAATCAGTTTCAGTTAAAAAATTCTTCTTCTTTTAGCCTTGCGTTTTTGTAGTATCTAAATGCATATTTCTATCTTTGCCCAATGGCGAGGAAAAATAAAAAGAAAGTTTTTGAAAACGTAGAAGTTATTGATGCCGGAGCAAAGGGAAAAGCAATAGCTAAAGCACCTGACGGCAAAGTTATCTTTTTGGAAAATGCCGTTCCGGGAGATGTAGGTACGGTTCAAACCTATCAAAAACGCAAAGCGTATTACCGGGGAAAAATTATTCAATTTGACCAATATTCTCCAAAAAGAATGGAGCCGGACTGTAAGCATTTTGAATATTGTGGCGGCTGTAAATGGCAGCACATGCAATATGATGCACAAGTATATTACAAAGAAAAAGAGGTGCTTAATAATTTAGAACGCATAGGAAAAGTAAAAATAGGAGAAATATTACCCATTGTAAAAGCCGGACAACCTTACTGGTACAGAAATAAAATGGAGTTTTCTTTTTCTGATAAACGCTGGCTCACTTCGGAAGAGATAATAAAGAAAGATGTAATTACTGATAATCATGCGTTGGGATTTCACATCGCCGGTATGTGGGATAAAATATTGGATATAGAAAAGTGTCATTTACAAAAAGATCCTTCTAACCAGATACGCAATCAGATTAAACAATTTGCTGTAGAAAACGGGCTGCCTTTTTTTAACCTCAGAGAACAAACCGGCCTATTGCGAAATCTTATGATTAGAACCAGTACTACTGGTGAAATTATGGTGGTGGTTCAATTTTTTAAAAATGACTTACCCAACATAAAATTATTGCTGGATTTTATAAAAAATCGCTTTCCGGAAATAACCTCATTGCAATATTTAGTCAATTCTAAGGCTAATGACACTATCTATGACCAAAAGGTTATTTGTTATCACGGCAAAGATTTTATTACCGAAGAAATGGAAGGGCTTACCTTTAAAGTTAATGCCAAGTCTTTTTATCAAACCAATTCTCAACAGGCTTATGAATTGTATAAAGTTGTGAGAGAATTTGCCCAATTAACAGGAAAAGAAAATGTTTATGACCTCTATACCGGAACAGGTACTATTGCCCAATTTATCGCGGCTAATGCCAGTAAGGTTATTGGTATAGAAAGCGTACCGGAAGCGATAGAGGATGCTAAGGAAAATGCAAAAATAAATGCAATTGAGAATATTGATTTTTTTGTAGGAGATATGGCCGGGATTTTTACACCGGAATTTATAAATAAAAAAGGAATCCCCGATGTTATTATCACTGATCCGCCCAGAGATGGCATGCATAAAAAAGTAGTATTACAATTGTTGAACATTGAAGTTCCGCGAATTGTGTATGTAAGCTGTAATTCAGCTACCCAAGCCCGAGATTTGGAGATCTTAAAGCAAAAATACAAAGTGGTAAAAAGCCAGGCCGTGGATATGTTTCCACAGACGCATCATGTGGAGAATGTGGTGTTGCTAGAATTGAATAGATGAGACTTCAATATCCGTTAATGCATAATAATTAACTAAGAATTCATTAACCTAATTATTAAATCCCCATTATTTCCCTATTTTTACGCTCTCAATTATACAAATACATGAAAGGCAAAATAATAATGCTGTTTTTAATATCTTCACTAATATGGATTGCCGCGTGTGAAAGAGATGATATATGTATAGAACCCACAACGCCGCAATTAATAATTCGTTTTTATAACAATAAAGCTCCGGAAGATTTTAAATCCGTAAACAGTTTATTGGTAAGGGTAATAGGCAGAGAAAATGATTCGCTTACCTTTGCAGGAAAAGATTCTATAGTTGTCCCGATTCGTGTTAATGCCTTAGAAACTAAATATTTACTTACTGTAGATTATTCAGATACTGCAAAAAAAATTACAGATACCTTAAGCCTTAGCTATCAAACCGAAGACGTATTTGTGGGTCGGTCTTGTGGCTATAAATCCATTTTTAAAAATGTTAATTATAAGGCCACAAACCATTGGATAAACGGATTAGAAGTTGTGGCTACCATAATTGAAAATGAAAACAACGCTCATGTTAAGATGTATCATTAGACTTATTTTTTTAGTGAGTATAGCCGGATCTTATGCACAAGGTATTGGCTCTGAGGTAAAAGATACCGTATATTTAAATAAATACGGCCTGCGGTTAGGTATTGATTTATACAATCCTATTCATACGTTTATAGATGATAAAAGAAAAGGTTTGGAAATTGTAGGTGATTTTAGGTTATCCAAACGTTTTTTTGCAGCCGCAGAGTTAGGTTACACAGATAACAAAACCCCTTTGGACAATTTATATTTTACTACTAACGGAACTTATATAAAACTTGGAGTTGATTACAATGCCTATGAAAATTGGTTAGACATGGAAAATATGATATATGTAGGCCTAAGATATGGTATTAGTACTTTTAAACACAATGTAGGGGATTATAACATAAACAATTCAGTTTTTTTTGATGATGATCTGGCTGTAAGAAACGGAGCGGAATATACCGGTTTAACCGGCCATTGGGCAGAAATAGTATTGGGGGTAAAAGCAGAATTGTTTAATAATCTGTTTTTGGGTTTTAGTTTTAGTGGTAAAAAATTGATAAGCTCCAAACAACCCGATAATTTTAAAAACCTGTTTATTCCGGGTTTTAACCGTGTATTTCTAAACAATTCCGGCTTTGGTTTTAACTA
>PDQE01000051.1 GCA_002747735.1 Flavobacteriales bacterium
GCCTTTTCTATGCCGGTTACATTTTCTTTGAGATATTTCATTTTTGCTCCGTATTCTTCCGGAAGGCAATAGCCGGTGGTGTCTGGTATATTTAAGACTGTAGCTCCTGCTTTAATCACCGCCTCGCAAACTCTTGCCAAAAATTCATTGTCGGTTCTGCCCGCATCTTCTGCATAAAACTCCACATCTTCCACAAAGGTCTTGGCATATTTTACGGCAGCCACCGCACGTTCCAGAACATCTTCCCTGTTGGATTTAAATTTGTGAATGATATGAGAATCTGAAGTGCCTATTCCAGTGTGAATTCTTGGGCGTTTCGCTTTTTTTATAGCTTCGGCAGCTACTTCTATGTCCTTTTTTAAAGATCTTGTAAGGCCACAGACAACAGCGTTTTTCACTAATTTTGAAATTTCTTCAACAGATTTAAAATCACCCGGGCTGGAAATGGGAAAGCCCGCTTCTATTACATCTACACCCAGTTCGTCTAATTGTCTGGCTATAATTAATTTTTGATTGGTGTCCAATTTGCATCCCGGGACTTGTTCGCCATCTCGCAGTGTTGTATCAAATATTTGTACTTGCTCTTTATGCATAATTGTTAAAAAAAATTTCCTAATTAAAAGACGAATTTATATTTTGCCGCTCGTAACGCAGTATCACAATCAAATTTATTACAATACTTAACACTTGCGATAGTGTGTTAAAATAATGAAAATCATCATATTAAAGTCTTTTTTGTTACAATGACTAATCAGGTAAAAGATAGCGTGTTTGCTTTGGTAAAATCCCTTTCTAAATCAGAAAAGAGGCAATTTAAACTCTACGTGGGCAGATTGGGCGGTAATGCCAATGCCAAATTTTTGTCTTTATTCAATTTACTGGATAAAATCAAAACCTATGATGAAAAAACTATTCTTAAAAGTGGTATTGTTAAAAAAGCTCAGCTATCTAATCTAAAGGCTCATTTGTACAAACAAATATTGATTAGTTTACGATTAAATCCGGTGCATCAGAATATCCGTGTACAGCTTAGGGAACAATTGGATTTTGCAACCATTTTATACCATAAGGGTTTGTATAAACAGAGTTTAAAAATTCTGGAAAAAGCCAAAAAATTAGCTTTGGAAAATGAAGAAAAAAATCTGGCGTATGAAATTGTAGAGTTGGAAAAAGTTATTGAATCACAGTTTATTACCAGAAGTATAAGTGGTAGGGCTGATGAACTTACAGAACAGGCCAAAATGCTGAGTATTCAAAATACCATTACCAGTAAGTTGTCTAATTTATCACTTCAGTTATACGGATTGTTGCTTAAAACCGGCTATGTTAAGAATGATGCTGAGTTTAAAGATGTAACAGATTATTTTAACGCCAGAATGCCAAATGTGCGTGAAGTTGATTTAGATTTTAGAGAAAAACTGTGGTTTTATAAGTCGCATTTGTGGTATTCTTTTTTAGTGCAGGATTTTGTGTCGTGTTTTAAATATGCGAGTAGATGGACGCAGTTGTTTAAAGATAATCCGGGTATGATTTATCTTAATCCGGTGTTTTTTATTAAAGGGTATAATTATTTGTTGGAAGCCCTGTTTTATTTACAATACCATTCAAAATTTAAAAAAACTTTGGTTGAGTTTGAAGCGATATTAGCTGATAAGAAAGCCCTGCCCAATGAGGACAACATAAAAGTATTGGGTTTTCAATACCACTATTTTAATAAACTGAATTTACACTTTATGGAAGGCACTTTTAAAGAGGGCTTGTCTCTGGTAGATGAAGTGTTGAAGCGAATAAAGAAGTTTGTAAAAAGTTTGGATGAACACCACATTATGGTGTTTTATTACAAAATAGCCTGTATGTATTTTGGTGCCGGCGATAATAAAAAATGTATCTATTTTCTGGAAAAAATAATTGAAAATAAATCACTGGAAATGCGGGAGGATTTAATGTGTTTTGCCCGAATTCTTAGTTTGGTAGCACACTATGAGGCCGGTTTAGACTACCATTTGGAACTGCAGGTAAAACGTACCTATAAGTTTTTACTAAAAATGAACGATTTATACGAAGTTCAAAAAGCAATGATAAAATTTTTGCGGCACATAGGCCATGTCTATCCCCACCAATTTAAATCAGAGTTTGTAAAATTGCACAAAACGCTAAAACAATACGAAGCAGACCCGTATGAACGCAGGGCGTTTTTGTACTTAGACATTCTTTCCTGGCTGGAAAGTAAGATAGAAAATAGGCCCATTGAACTCGTTATTCAAGAAAAATTTGAGGCCATAAAAAGATAGCTGTGTTTTTTGGGTGGGTATAAGAATCTCAAATATCATACCTTCTTTACCCCTCTGCTTAGGGCTTGTTGGGAATGGGTTTCAACTTTAAAACTTCATTCCACAATACATCATCCGGAACAGGAGCTGTTATTTCCATATCAACTTTTTTTACCGGATGAATAAAAGATACTTTCCGGGCATGTAAATGAATGCCGCCGTTCTTGTTACTTCTGGGGAAACCGTATTTTAAATCGCCTTTTATAGGGCAGTTTATAGCCGCTAGTTGTGCTCGTATCTGATGATGCCTTCCGGTCTCTAAGTCTATTTCCAGTAAAAAATAATTGTCCAGTGTATTTAAAATGGTATAATGTAAAATTGCTTTTTTTGCCTTTTCTGTTGGTTTGGTAAAAGAGGTAGATTTATTGTTTTTTGGATTTTTTAAAAGGTAATGGGTAAGGGTATCTTTTTGTCCGGGTGGTTTGTTTTTTACAATAGCCCAATAACTTTTTTTAATGGTTCTTTTTTTGAGCATGGCATTGAGCCGGCTCAGGGCTTTTGAAGTTTTTGCAAAAATTACTACACCACTGGTAGGGCGGTCTAGCCGGTGTACTACACCCAGATATACATTTCCCGGTTTTTTATAAGTATCGGCAATATATTGTTTTACCATTTCACTTAGTGGTATGTCTCCTGTTTTATCACCCTGTACAATATCACCAATACGTTTATTTACAATAATAAGGTGATTGTCTTCAAACAGTATTTCTAAGTTGTTTTTGGTTGATTTCAATTTTTTTTCGGATTTGTAGTTTATGGCTCTTCCGTTTTTTTGATGTGGTTTTGTAGCACAATAGAATGAATATTTGATTTTACTACTAACCGATTAAATTTTCAAATTAAAAGCGGTTGTATTAGGATAAACCTTTTTTTCAAAGTTTTATGTTGTATAAAAACCTTAGAATATAACAAAACAAATTAGCAAGCCGGCTGAATTGATAGCGTCTCATTTTTCAGGTTTTTCCTATTTGATTCATCTGCAATTTGTTTGCTTTTAAAGTGTTGTAAGAGGTGTTAGGTAAAATTGATGTTAAATGCTCTTTTTGCCTCTTCGTTAATCTCATCTATATAAGCCAATAATTCATCTTTTCCGGCTTTTTTGGTGGCAGATGTGACAATAATCTTGGGAATTCCGCTCCAGCCGTTCTGAAACATTTTGTGTTGAAACTTTTGGAGATTGGCGTTAATTTTTCCGGGACTTAATTTGTCTGATTTTGTAAAAACGATTACAAACGGAATATCATTTTCTCCCAAAAAACGCATAAAATCTAAATCTACTTGTTGTGGTTCATGTCTGCAGTCTGCCAATAAAAAAGTACAAACCAGTTGTTTACGGGTTAGGAAATAATCAGAAATAAATTTTTGAAAACCTTTCCTTTTATTTTTAGAAACTGAGGCATAGCCATAGCCCGGCAAATCTACTAAAAACCATTTGTTATTTATTCTAAAATGGTTTATAAGCTGTGTTTTTCCAGGTTTGCCCGATGTCTTGGCTAAGTTTTTTCTGCCTGTTAACATGTTAATTAGGGAAGATTTGCCTACGTTAGACCGGCCTATAAAGGCATATTCCGGAATATGTTCATTAGGGCATTTTGCCGCGTTTTTGTTGCTAATTACAAATTCTGCTGATTTTATCTTCACAAGTTTTTATTTTGCAATTAAATAGAAAAAGTAAGCAATAACAAAAAATTACAAGCCCTCTTTTTCTAACCATATACTGAGTAATCTATTGAATTCTTTTGGGCGTTCCATCATAGGAGCATGGCCACATTTGTCTATCCAGTACAGCGAAGAATGGGGCAATAATTTATGAAATTCTTCTGCTACATCAGGTGGAGTTACTGTGTCATTCTTTCCCCAGATAAGAGCTGTGGGGGCATTCATCTTAGGAAGGTCTTTAGACATATTATGCCGTATGGCACTTTTGGCTAAAGCCAATGTGCGTATTAATTTATTTCGGTCATTTATGGATTCATAAACGTCATCTACTATTTCTTTAGTGGCTATTTTTGGGTCGTAGAAAACATCTTGAGCTTTCTTTTTTATGTATTCATAATTTCCTCTTTTTGGGTAGCTTTCGCCCATAGAGTTTTCGTATAACCCGCTGCTTCCTGTAAGCACCATACCGGCAACTTTCTCAGGATATGTTTTGGTATAGTATAACGCAATATGTCCGCCTAATGAATTACCCAGTAAAATGTAATCTTCCAGCTCCTTGTGTTCGGCAAAAGCCTTAATAAATTTTGCTAAATTTTTAATATTGGTCTTTAACAATGACAATTTGTATATAGGCAATTCCGGCACTAAGATTTTATAACCCTTATTGGAAAAATAGTGAAATACTTCATCAAAATTACTCAAATTGCCCATCAGACCATGTAAAATTATTATAGGCCTGCCTTCTCCATGCTCTATATATTCAAATTTTCCTTCTTGCTTGTAATTATCTACCATACATGCATTTTTTGGCTCAAAACAAAAGTTTTTAAAATACTAAAATACCAATTATTTGGGGAATTGGAAGCGGTAAATATCAAAAAAAAAAATGAATAAAAAGAATTTATGACAGAACAATACAATAAATCAGAATTTTAAAAGTTATTAACAAAGTGGGAAAAAATGGTAAAAAGTGGGAAAAAACTGTATATTTGTCCTAATTTATAGCAAGGAGTGGTAAACTTAATCGGAACATACGAGTGTAAAGCAGATGCTAAAGGACGTCTGATGATGCCTTCTCAGCTTAAAAAACAACTGCATCCCATTCTGGAACAGGGTTTTGTTTTAAAGCGGGCAGTCTTTCAGCCTTGTTTGGAATTGTATCCTATGGAAGAGTGGAATGCGATGATGAAAAAGATTAACCAGCTCAACCGGTTTAAAAAGAAGAACAATGATTTTATAAGAAGGTTTACGGCAGGTGTAAAGCAGGTGGAATTGGATACAAATGGTAGGTTATTAATCCCTAAAGATTTGCATTCTTTTGCCGGTATTTCTAAAGAAGTAGTGTTGTCTTCTGCAGTTAATATCATAGAAATATGGGACAAAAACCGTTATGAAAAAGCCATTGATGATGCCACGGTGGACTTTGCTCAATTGGCCGAAGAGGTTATGGGTAATGACGATAATATCTCGGTAGATGACGTATCATAAACCGGTATTGCTCTTTGAAAGTATTGATGGTTTGGCCGTTAGGCCGGGTGGCATTTATGTAGATGCTACATTTGGCGGTGGCGGGCATGCTCAGGAAATTTTGAACAGGCTGGGTGATAAAGGCAGGTTATTCGCTTTTGATCAGGATAAAGACGCTTTAGAAAATGCTTTGGAGGATAAAAGATTTTGTTTAATCAACCAGAATTTTCGATTTATGGCCCGCTTTTTAAGGTTTTACGGTGTAAAAAAGGTAGATGGAATATTGGCAGACCTCGGTGTGTCATCACATCAGTTTAATGAGCCGCAACGGGGTTTCTCTACTCGATTTGATACTGGTCTGGACATGCGTATGAATGTGGAAAGTAAAACTACAGCCTATTATGTTGTAAATGAATATTCCGAGAAAGAATTGGCAGATGTGCTCTATCATTATGGAGAGTTAAAAAATGCACGAGCAATGGCGGCATCCATAGTCAATTATAGGCGTAAAGAGGAGATAAAGACCAGTTTTGAACTAAAAAGTGCCTTGGCAAAATTTACACCAAAGCACAAGCAACAAAAAATACTGGCACAAGTGTTTCAGGCCATTCGTATAGAAGTGAATGACGAATTGGCGGCATTAAAAGAATTTTTAATGCAAACACCGGGATTAATTAAACAAGGCGGAAGATTAAGTGTTATTTCATATCATTCTTTGGAGGATAGGTTGGTAAAACGGTTTATGCGAAGCGGATTATTTGAAGGTGAGCCTGAAAAAGATTTTTATGGCAACGTAAAGGTGCCCTTTAAGCCACAAAAATTAATTACGCCATCAGTA
>PDQE01000052.1 GCA_002747735.1 Flavobacteriales bacterium
TTTAAGTTCTTTTAAACTCTCTTTAATGGTAATATTAGCTTGTCTTCCCATAACGGAAAGATACAAAATATTTGGCTTATTCTAAAATATAATTGGTATAATTTTAAGGTGAAAATGGTATTACAACGCAGTATAGCGTAAAAAGGCACATTTTATTGAGTAATTTTGAGGCAGAAATGGCATTAATCCCTTAGGGGCTGCAAAAAGTTACCTTCTGGAATAATTAGGCGATTCTTTGGTAATCATCACATTATGCGGATGGCTTTCGCTAATGCCACTAGAAGTAATTTTTACAAATTTTGCATTTTCTTTAAGGTAAGTAATGTCTTTGGCACCACAATAACCCATCCCGGCCCTTAAACCGCCAATAAACTGATGTATGCTCTCGTCTAAGTTGCCTTTGTAAGGCACTCTACCTACAATACCTTCGGGGACTAATTTTTTAATATCATCTTCCACATCCTGAAAATAACGGTCTTTACTTCCTTTTTTCATAGCTTCTACAGACCCCATACCACGATAGGACTTAAATTTCCTACCTTCGTAAATAATGGTCTCTCCCGGCGATTCTTTTGTGCCTGCAAGCATAGAACCCAGCATTACCGTATCTGCACCGGCAGCCAAAGCTTTAGGAATATCTCCGGTGTAGCGAATGCCGCCATCAGCAATTAACGGCACACCACTGTCTTTTAATACTCCCGCCACTTCCATAATGGCAGAAAGTTGCGGAAAACCTACGCCTGCTACCACTCGGGTAGTACAAATAGACCCGGGGCCTATGCCCACTTTTATTGCATCCGCACCGGCATCCAGCAAAAATTTGGCCGCCTCAGCGGTAGCAATATTTCCTACCACAATATCTATCTTAGAAAAAGTATTTTTGAGTTCTTTTAATAAACTAACAACCCCTTTAGAATGGCCGTGGGCCGTATCAATAATAATGGCATCTATACCCGCATTTACCAGAGCTTCTGTCCGCTCCTGTGCATCTGAAGTTACCCCAATAGCGGCTGCTACCCGAAGTCGTCCATAACTGTCTTTATTGGCAATGGGTTTTTGCGTAAGTTTTGCAATATCTCTAAAAGTAATTAACCCAACCAATTTATAATTCTCATCCACAACAGGAAGTTTTTCAATTTTATTATCCTGAAGTATCCCTTCAGCTTCTCCCAATGATGTGCCGGCACTCACCGTAACTAGATTTTCTTTGGTCATTACCTCTGCTATAGAGCGGTCTAATCGCTTTTCAAAACGCAAATCCCGATTGGTAACAATGCCCAACAATTTACCTTCTTTATCCACAACAGGAATACCACCAATGCTGTGTTCCCTCATGGCATTTTTAGCATCTATCACTTTGGCACCCAAAGGTAGCGTTACCGGATCTATAATCATTCCCGACTCTGCCCTTTTTACTTTTCTCGCCTCTATAGCCTGTTGTTTGATAGACATATTTTTGTGCAAAACACCTATCCCACCCTCACGAGCCATGGCTATGGCCATAGCAGATTCCGTAACCGTATCCATCGCTGCTGAGATTATAGGAACATTTATAGGTATATTTCTGGAAAATTGAGACTGGATATTTACCTCTCTAGGTAGGACTTTAGAATATCCGGGAACTAAAAGCACATCATCGTAGGTAAGTGCTTCGCCTACTATTTTAGTTTGATTTAGACTCATTTGCAATTATAACTAGGGTGCAACTTGTGCATTTTAATTTAATTGCACACAAATTTACAATTATATTTAAGACGAGACGTTAAATTGTGAGAAAATATACGATTAGATTTTAGTTCCATGGTAATCAAGCCATTGTAAGCCCAAAAACATAAGCCCTTTTACAGTTTTTTTAAAGGCGAATTTTAGGAACTTACTATTTTCTGATAAAAAATTTCTTTAAGAATACTAATACCAAATCTTAAACACCTACCAATTAACAGGTTGCTTTCCTATCTTTTCTAAATAGGCATTAGTCTTACTAAAGTGTTTATTTCCAAACCAGTATCCTCTATTGGCACTCAATGGTGATGGATGGCCGCTGGTCAATACCAAATGGTTATTTTTAGGAATTAACTGCCCTTTCTTTTTGGCATAACCACCCCATAATAAAAACACAACCTGTTCTTTTTGTGTGGCTATTTTTTTTATCACGGCATCCGTAAACTGTTCCCATCCTTTGCCCTGATGCGAACCGGCATGTGCTTTCCGAACCGTGAGGGTGGCATTGAGCAATAAAACCCCCTGCTGTGCCCAGTGGGTTAAATTGCCGTGGTTTGGGATAGGCTTTCCCAGATCCGTATGCAATTCCTGATAGATATTCTGTAGTGAAGGTGGCGTAGCAACACCCATATTTACCGAAAAACACAAGCCGTGAGCCTGTCCTTCACCATGGTACGGGTCCTGGCCAATAATTACTACTTTTACCTGTTCAAAAGGGCATTGGTTAAAAGCCTCAAATATCTGAGAGCCTCTCGGAAAACAGGTATATTGGCTATATTCCTTTTTAACAAATTTGGTTAAATTTTCAAAATAAGTTTGGTCAAACTCACTTGCCAAAACTTTTTTCCAACTTGGGTGAATATCAACATCCATATTCTTATATAAACTAATTTATTTTTAATAAGTACCTCTGACTGGCAACGTAAACCAAGAGATTTTTAGTTATTTTTGCACCTATACAAAAAACATCTTTTTTTTGAGCAGTAAAATTACATTAAAAACCTTAAACGACTTAGAATTTAATACTGTTTTAAACCGAATAAGCGAATTTACAAAATCGGTATCCGGTAGGGCAAAAGTAATGGAAATAAAGCCCATAACGGCAAAAATTAAGTTAATAGACAGCTTAAAAGCTACACAAGAATACCTGTCTTCGTTTGAAAGTGAAAATAAAATTCCAAGAACAGAATTTAGCCCTATAGACAAAGAACTTCATTTACTGGGCATAGAAAACAGCATTATAGAACCGGAAGGATGGCAAAAAATTGTAAATCTGGCTACCACTACACAAGAGCTATTATTATTTTTTAAACAATTTAAAGGCCACTTTCCTACCCTTTTTAACCGGTCAGATGAAATTCAATATCATAAAGAAATAGCACAAGCTATTAATAAAATAATCACCCGTTTTGGTGAAATCTCCAATAATGCCAGTGCTAACTTAAAAAACTTGCGGCGTGAAATTAAAAAATTACAGTACGAAATAGGCGTAAATTTTGATAAAGTATTAAAACATTATGCTGCCCATGGCTTTTTGGATGACATTAGGGAAACCATTATAGATAACCAGCGAGTACTTGCCGTGCAAGCCATGTACAGAAAAAAGGTAAAGGGAGCAGTATTGGGTACATCAAAAACGGGAAGCATAACTTACATAAGCCCCGAAGCCACGGCAAAATTAAATAAACAACTGGTACATTTACTGGCAGACGAACAAGAAGAAATCATACGGATTTTGAAAACTCTGGCCGATAAAATCCGTCCATATAAAATTGATTTATCCGAATATCAAAATTATCTCACAGAGCTGGATGTAATATCGGCAAAAGCCAATTATGCTTTGAGTATTAACGCCTGTCTTCCCATTTTATCAAGAACAAAAAAGGTATATATGCGAGATGCCTTCCACCCAATTCTGTTAGAAAACAATAGAAAGAAAAATATCACCACTGTTCCCCAGACATTATCCCTTAATAACCAACAGCAAATTATTGTTATATCCGGGCCTAATGCCGGTGGAAAAAGTATCACTTTAAAAACCGCTGGCTTATTGCAGGTAATGATACAGAGTGGCATTCTTATTCCGGTTCACGAAAAAAGTGAAGTCTATTTTTTTGATACCATACTTACAGATATTGGAGATAATCAATCCATTGAGTATCAATTAAGCACATATAGTTACCGGCTAAAAAACATGCGGGCATTTTTACATAAGTGCAATGCCAATACCTTATTTTTAATAGACGAATTTGGAACCGGAAGCGACCCGGAATTAGGCGGTGCACTGGCCGAAGTTTTTTTGGAAGAATTTTATCAAAAAAATGCTTATGGCTTAATCACTACCCATTATGCAAACTTAAAAGTATTGGCAAACGAAATGGAAAATGTAGCCAATGCCAATATGCAATTTAACGAAAAAACACTGGAACCGTTATTCAAATTAGATATTGGGCAGGCAGGCAGCTCTTTTACCTTTGAAGTGGCACAAAAAAACGGCATCCCTTTCCGATTAATAAACCGGGCAAAGAAGAAAGTAGAGAGACAAAAACTACGACTGGACAGAACCATCTCCAAACTGCAAAAAGAACGCCATAAATTACAAAAAACCACCGAACACCTAAGCCTAGAAAAAAATAAAGCGGTAGAAAAATCTGCACTGCTCTCAGAACAGGAACAACAAATTCAAGAAAAGCTAAATAGTTTTCAGGAACTGTATAGCAATGACCAAAAAATGCTACAAATAGGCCGTAAAATTAATGAAATCTCCAACAAGTTTTTTCAGACTAACAACCAAAAACAGCTATTGGCAGAATTTAAAAAATGGGCTTTAATGGAAAAGAGCAAACACGATTTGGCTCGCAAAAAAAAGGAAAACAAAACAAACAAAATCGGTAAAAAAAGCAAAAAACAGCATAAAAAAATTGAAAAAGAAAAAGCCGTAAAACTGGCCCGCATAAAAAAAGAAGTACTGGCAGAAGTAAACACCATAAAAGCCGCTAAACAAAAAGCAATAGCTGATAACAAAAAAATGCGTGCCGCTTACACCTATAAAATTAAAGACCGTGTAAGGCTTATAGACGGAACTGCGGTGGGAACTATAGAAAAAATAGAGAAAAACACGGTGTTTTTAAACTACGGTACTTTTACTACACAAGCCAAATTAAATCAACTGGAATTAGTAGAATCTCACAAGAAATAGATTTAATTTTTCAGTAAAATTTAAACTTTATTAATTTTTTTACTACTTTTAACCAGTCTAAATAGAATTTTTCACAAATAATTGTGAAATTTTTATCATAACAAAAGGAAAATTAATCCTAAAAAAACTGCCTGTAGAAAACCTTAATCCATTGGGATTTGTTCAGGTGGCATTGAACCCGTTTAAACTTTTTGGGTTTAAGCGAAAATTAGAAGTTTTTTGGCAAATCGAAAAAGTTTAAACGAGTTCATTAACTAAAAAACAAAAAACGAACATCTAACCTACACTAAAAATGGTATTTAAAACACTTCAGCCATGAAAAAAATTTTATTGTTACTCACATTACTCCTTTTTGTGTTACTCGTTTGGTTTAGTTGGCAATGGTATAAAGACACCGTATTATGTTGTGGCGGAACCACCGTAACCGAAAAGGCCAAACAAAAAAGCTCTACTCCGGTAATAGCAAAACCAGATCCCGTAGTCAAAAAATATGGCCCATTGGTATATGAATGGAACGCAGATGAGCCCATTACAAATGATTTATGGCCTGATAAAAAAGCTGAAATTATAGCAGCGGCGGCAGATAGTAAGGTACTCAAAATCACAGGCCCATACTATTCTGATGAAGTAAATAACACTTCCTATGAAAATCTTGGTATAGCCCGTGCAGAAAAAGTAAAACTACTCTTACAAGACAGCACTTTAACGGCTGATATAGAAACTGCAGGAAAATTAGTTCAGGAAAACGATACACTTCAAACCGAACCTTTTGGCGGTACAGTAATGGAATGGCAAACCAGAAATGAAAACGTACAAGAAATAGACGATAAAGCACTGATATACTTTCCGTATAATTCTTCCAAAAAACTGGAAAATGAAAACATCAATAACTACTTAAAAGACGTAGCCAAAAATTTGCAAGGAAATGAGCACAAAGTGCTATTGACCGGCTATACAGACAGCAAAGGCAATGCCCCTTCTAATAAGCGGTTAGGGCTTTACAGAGCCGAAGCCATTAGAAATTTACTGGTAGCAATGGGGGTTACGGAAAACAGAATAATTGTAGATTCTAAAGGTGAAGAAAATCCTATAGCTTCTAATAAAACAAAAGAAGGCCGGGCAAAAAACCGCCGGGTAGAATTACAGATACAAGATAATTAACCAAAAACATACCAAATATGATTGCATTACAAATAAACACCACAGCATGTAACGGCACCGATGTATTCTGGCCATGGCTACTATGGCTCATCGGAGCTTTTATCCTCGGATTAATTTTTGGATGGTTGTTAAAGCAACTTTTCGGAGGCAGTTATAACGAAAAAATTAAAGAATTACAAGAAAAGTTAGATAAATGTGAGGTAGAAAGAAACGCCTTAAGTTTATCAAAGGCTAATGCGGCCACCACAGCTGGTGTGGCGGCTGGTGCAGCTATGGCTGCTACTGCCACAAAAAAACCTGACAGCTCCGTAAAAGACGATTTAACCAAAATAGAGGGCATAGGGCCA
>PDQE01000053.1 GCA_002747735.1 Flavobacteriales bacterium
ATTAAACTACCCTTTACCCTCCCACTCCAGATAAAACTGCTTTAAAAATGTTTCCAAAAAAGCATGTCTTTTTTCTGCAATTCTTCTGGCAGTTTTAGTATGCATTTTATCTTTTAACAAAAGTAATTTTTCATAAAAATGATTAATAGACGGGGCATCGGAATTTTTATAGGTTTCCTTATTCATTTGCAGGTTGGGTAGTATTTCAGGATTGTAAATCGGCCTGTTCTTATAACCGCCGTAGTTAAAACACCTTGCTATACCTATGGCTCCAAGAGCGTCTAACCTATCAGCATCCTTAACTATTTGCAATTCTATATTTGGCTTAAAGCCAATATTTTTTTCTAAACTACTTGAAAAAGAAACATTTTTAATAACAAACAACACTTTTTCTAAAGTGGAATTATCAACACCCATACTTTTTAAAAAATCATGAGAAATAGTAAGGGCTTTCGCCTCATCTCCATCATTAAATTTATAATCGGCAATATCGTGTAACAGTGCAGCCAGAGCTACTACTGCCTTATCGGCATTTTCTCCCTGAGCAATAAGCAAAGCATTTTTATAAACCCGTAATGTATGGAACCAATCATGTCCACTTTCGGCATTTTGCAAAGTAGTCTGTACAAATTCTTTCGTCTTTTCAATAATTTCATCAACTTCCATGCATAAAAATGTTTTTCGGGTAATAGTTGTTTTGCAATTTTACAGAATTTTATGCGTTTTTATAATATCGCTAAACATATTTATCCATGAAAACTATTTATGCCGGGATTATTATAATCTTCACCATTACCCTTTTATTTACCAATTGCTCTAAAGACAATGATGCTCCGGAAACAGAAAAGGTAACTTACAACAATAAAATAAAAGATATTATTGATGCCAATTGCATTAGTTGTCATGCCAGCCCACCGCAAAACGGAGCTCCTTTTTCACTCACCACTTATGCAGATGTTAAAGATAAATCGGCTGAAATCTTAAATGCCGTTAAAACCGGAAAAATGCCTCCTTACGGAGAATTATCCCAAACCACTATTGATGCTATCCAACAATGGATTGATGACGGAAAATTAGAAAAATAGCAGTTTTTTTTATTGATAAAGGCTAATACCAATTCTAATATATAAGGCTTCAAAGGTATTACAAACTTCTGAAGCCTTTTTTTAATCCTAAATACTACTTTTATAAAATTTTTTGGACTCTTTTTTTGTCAGCCAAACACTTCCTCTTCGCTTTCCTTTTTGTTAAGGCTATTTTTTATTTTCTATTGCTAATATATACTACTAATAATCAGAATATTAAAATATATTCAAAAAAAATTTAAAAAAAGTAGTGGGAGTTTTTCGCTTTCTATTGTTTCATTACCGAAGCAGGGAAACAGAAAATGCTTCAGTCGAAAATTCGGGAAAATTGCTATGAAAAAGACAATCTAAATTTTAAAAATGACCGAAAAACCAAACTCCTTTCTTCCCTAAAAGACAGGATTTAAAAAAATAGTTTAAGTTGATAGTTTAGTTTGTTAGAGAGACTCCGTCACATGGCGGGGTTTCTTATTTTTATAAACTACTTTTTACCAATTATCAGACTTGTGTGCTAATGTTGCAATTAGAATGTCTTTCTGACTTATTTGGCCTACCAGTTTTCCACTTTCTACAATAGGAAATCGCCTGTGTTTAGCCTTTAAAAACATCTCGGCCGCTTCAAAAATATCTAAATTTCCATCTATAGTATCTACATTTTTTACCATACATTTTTCTACTGTATTGTCCTCCAGCGGCAAATTGTGATACTTGCTATTAGAAACTTGTTTAATACAATCGCCTTCGGAGATTATGCCCAACAGTTCATTTTGGTCATTTACTACCGGCCCGCCAGATATTCTATTGTTAATGAGAGCTTCAATGACTTCGGATATAGGTTGTTCCGGTTTAAAGGTAATTAACTTAGTGGTCATACATTCTTTAACCAATGTAGGTTTAAATGTCTTTTTTGCCCCTCCTTTTTGAGGGCCTTGGAAACTTTTTACAGCCATAATATCACTTCTTTTATCAGGTTAGTCATTTATTATTCATCATCTTATCAATCCGCATTATTTAGTATTTTCCCGTTTTAGCAGGGGTTTAAATATAAGGATAAATTTTTTAATTAAAAAGTTACTATTTTCGTAATAGATAAAAATCACCACGTTTTTCATGGATTTAAAACAAATTTCTATTCCACTTGCCTTTTGTATTGTTGTGGCATCAGTATATTTTGCAATACATGCTATCATGCCGCAGCATCTATCCAAAAATGACATTTTAGATAATGGTTTCAAGCTGAAAAATGCTTATGATCATATTGAGGCTATGGCATCTGTACCACATTTTACAGGAACAAAAGCACATAAAAATACCCAAAATTATATTATTAAAGAATTAAAAAAACTGGAGCTACAACCTCAGGTGCAGAACAATTTTCCACAAACTATTGGGATAAATAAAAAGTGGAATGGGGCTATAAACACACAAAATATTATTGCAAAAATAAACGGAACCAACTCTGCCAAGGCACTTCTTTTACTATCGCATTATGACAGTGCGGTGCATTCTGCCATAGGGGCAAGCGATGCAGCCAGTGGAGTAGCAGTAATATTAGAAACTTTACGCATTTATTTAAAATCTGGCCAAAAACCGAAAAACGACATCATTATTTTATTTACTGATGCGGAAGAAATAGGCCTACTGGGTGCATCCACGTTTGTAAATGAGCACCCATGGGCTAAAAATATAGGCTTAGTCCTTAATTTTGAAGCCAGAGGCAGTGGTGGGCCCAGTTATATGCTACTGGAAACCAATGGCGGAAACAAAAACCTAATAGAGCATTTTAAAGCCGCTAAAACACCTTATCCGGTTGCCAATTCCTTAGTTTACAGCATCTATAAAATGCTACCTAATGATACCGATTTAACCATATTTAGAGAAAATGCGGATATAGACGGGTTTAACTTTGCTTTTATAGATGACCATTATGATTACCATACTGCACAAGATAAACCAAGCCGACTGGACACCAACACATTGGCTCATCAGGCCACCTATTTATGGCCACTGCTCACTTATTTTTCCAATGCTGATTTAGGCATCTTAAAAGCTGATGGCGAATTGGTCTATGTAACCTTACCGTATTTTGGGCTAATTAGTTATCCGTTTTCATGGGTTAGCCCAATGGCTTTTGGTTTGACCATAGTCTTTTTCGCAATTGTATTTATAGGTATTATAAGAGGAAAATTGCAATTAAAACCTATACTTACAGGCTTTTTACCCATGTGTTTATTTCTTGCTCTTTCCGGGCTTATGGCCTATTTCGGGTGGCAATTCATCACCTATATCCATCCGCAATATCATGATATTTTACATGGATTTACATATAATGGCCATTGGTATATAGCAGCATTTATATCCCTAACTATAGCTCTTGGAATGCTTATATACAACCTGTATTTTAAAAAATATTCTGTACGGAATTTATTTGTGGCACCACTATTTTTGTGGTTAGTTATCAATTGTATATTAGCCATTTACCTCCCCGGAGCAGGTTTTTTTAGTATCACGGTAATCATTGGCCTGTTTTATTTATCGGTTTATATTTTTAAGGAAAAATTACGTTATCGCCCCCTATGGTTTAGCTTATTGTCAGTTCCGGTGCTATTCATTTTTGCACCTTTAATCGTTATGTTTCCGGTGGCATTAGGACTCAAAATGTTATTCATAAGTACAATTTTTACATCATTGATATTCGTTATAATGTCGCCCGTTTTTAGCAGTTTTGTACCGCAAAAAATAGGAAAACTATTTTTATTTCTAAGTATTTTATTATTTACAACAGCATCTTTTAAATCCGGTTATACAGTTGACCGAAAAAAACCAAACAGTTTAATCTATATTCTGGATACAGATAAAAACAAAGCCTATTGGGCAAGTTATGACCATACTCTGGATGATTACACCAAACAGACACTGGGCAATAAACCATTAAATGGTTCGTATGACAGCCTAACCATTACAAGTAAATACCGTACACAAATAAAATGGCATATAGAAACAAAGCCAAAAAGAATTATTGAGCCAAGTATAAAAATATTGAGTGATACTATCATAGGAAATAATAGAAGAATAAATATCACAATTGCACCGCAAAGAAGTGTAAACAGAATAGAGCTTTTTACAGTACAGCCGCTTACTTTCTCTGAGTTTACCGTTAATGGAAAACCATACCCTGAGAATAAAAAAGAAAATTATGTATTAAAAACTACTAAAACACATAATCAACTTATCAATTATTATTTTACAGAAAGCAATGAACAACTCAGACTGCAAATTGCCATTGATAAAAATCAAAAACCAGATTTAATGCTCTACGAAGTATCGTATGATTTGCTCGAAAGCATGCAATTTAACCTAACACCAAGATCCGAAGAAATGATGACAAAACCATTTGTGGTAAACGATGCCATTATTGTAAAAAAACGCATTACCTTTGAGTAAAATAACTAATTAGCAGTATATTTGCAACTCATAAATATAAACGATATGACAACTGTTGATAATTTTAATTTTGAAAACAAAAAAGCATTAATACGCGTTGATTTTAACGTACCCTTAGATGAAAATTTTAAGGTAACTGACACTACCCGAATTGAAGCCGCAAAACCTACTATAATAAAAGTATTGGAAGACGGCGGTAGTTGTGTCCTGATGTCACATCTTGGCAGACCAAAAGGGAAAGAGGATAAGTTTTCATTAAAACATATAGTTAAAACTGCCAGTGAAATAATTGGCGTACAAGTAAAATTTGTAGAAGATTGTATTGGCGAAAAAGTTAAAGACGCTGTGGATAATTTACACAATGGCGAGGTACTGCTTTTAGAAAACTTGCGATTTTATCCCGAAGAAAAAGCCGGCGATAAAGCCTTTTCAGAAAAACTGTCTAAATGGGGCGATATTTATGTAAATGACGCATTTGGCACTGCCCATCGGGCACATGCTTCTACCGCTATAATTGCTCAGTTTTTTCCGGACAAAAAGTGTTTTGGATATCTGTTAGCAAAAGAAATAGAGAGCATTAACAAAGTATTTAAAGACAGTAAAAAACCCGTAACGGCTATCTTAGGCGGGGCAAAAGTCTCTTCAAAGATAACGGTTATCGAAAATATTTTAGATAAAGTAGATCATCTAATTATCGGTGGCGGAATGAGTTTTACCTTTATAAAAGCCCAAGGCGGAAAAATAGGTGATTCTATTGTAGAGGACGACAAACAAGATTTGGCTTTATCTATCTTAAAAAAAGCGAAAGAGAAAAATGTAAAAGTACACCTACCTATAGATGTGGTAGCTGCAGATGATTTTAAAAATGATGCCCATACCCGGGTAGCAGATATAAACAACATTCCTGACGGTTGGCAGGGTATAGATGCCGGCCCCAAAACCAATGTAGCGTTTTCTTTTGTAGTTGCCCAGTCAAAAACTATTTTATGGAATGGCCCGGTAGGGGTTTTTGAAATGCCAAATTTTGCCAAAGGCACCATAGAACTGGGAAACGCCATAGCCGATGCCACTGCGGACGGAGCATTTTCTCTGGTGGGAGGCGGTGACTCCGTGGCAGCAGTAAAACAATTTGGATTTGAAAATAAAGTAAGCTATGTTTCTACCGGTGGTGGTGCTATGCTGGAGATGCTGGAAGGAAAGACCTTACCGGGAATTGAAGCTATTTTGAATTAAAAGTTTTTCACCGCTTTAGCCCGATAAAAATCTAACATATAAATTTTGTGTTAGACAATGAGAACGCATATTATGATTTTTAATCATGGTATTTAAGATAGCTGTTTAAGCCGGGTTATAAAGTTAAATCTGCTAACCTAATCCAGACAAATTAAGAAAAAGAATCAGATGATACTCAATATTTTGGCCAATGGTTTAGAAGAGCAATCTATCCGGATTCTGAATTAAACCGTAACGAAGCCAATGTTTTAGCAAATAAACAAGAGCCGGTAACTCCCGTGTGGTGGGATGCTGAATAGCTTCTCTCATTTGAATACTAATATAAAACCCGCCCCAATTAATTGGGGCGGGTTTTATACAATTTCTTTTGTTAATTTACTCAATTATTTGTAAATTTCCATATGGCAAAACAAATAGATGTTAATATTCAAGAGAGCGAGTCCGAGCTTAG
>PDQE01000054.1 GCA_002747735.1 Flavobacteriales bacterium
ACCAAAATTAAAACCCTTTTTATGTTTATTCTAACAACTATTAGTGTTAGATAATAATTTTTTAGACAGCCGCCTCTTTCATCTTAAAAAAAGAAAAAACTTTATACAATTTATATAAGCTATCATAAATGATTAATTAAATTTATTAATGAGGAAACAAGTATAACGAGTAGTTACAGATGTTTTAAGTTTTACAACTAATATATTATCAGTTAACGATTAAAAAATATAAACAACTAAAGCCCTCATTAGAAGATTTTTAGAACCAAGACAATCACCTCCACAAAAGGACATGAATAAAATATTAAAAATTAAACGTTTAACCTAAATTTATTCGCATGAACCTATTAAAGTTTAAACTAACGATACTGATGAACCAACAGGCACAGCTCCGGTAGTAACAAGTTCTTCTCCTACCAATGGAGCAACAGATATAGCTATTACATCCGGCAATTTAACTATTACGGTAGTTTTTGATCAAAACATTACATTCAATTCTTCAGACTATACAAAAATAACACTAGATAATGCCGTTATTAAAAGTGCAAATGCCAGCAATGCAACATTAACCATACAGGCCGGCAGTATAGCAGAAGGCACCTCTTATACACTTATTATTCCGGAAGGTATTGTAAAAGGAACCGGAGACCTCTACAATAAAGAAATTTCAATTTCATTTACTACAAAAACAGGCACAGCATTAGTAAGTCCTGTAGATAGTGAAGCTACAGAAAACACCAAAAAACTCTATACCTTTTTACAATCTATCTACGGCACCAAAACGCTCTCATCAACTATGGCTACAGTTAGCTGGAATACTATCGAAGCAGAGAATGTGTATAAACTCACCGGAAAATATCCAGCTATTAATTGTTTTGATTTTATTCATATACAATATTCTCCTGCCAATTGGATTGATTATTCTGATATTACTCCGGTTGCTGATTGGGCAAATAATGGCGGAATTGTATCATTAATGTGGCATTTTAATGTACCCGTTAAAGAGGGTTCAGACCAATATACTTACAGTTCAAAAGAAACCACTTTTAGTGCCTCAAATGTTTTTACAGACAACACATGGGAAAACACCTATTTTTACGAACAAATAGACAAAGTAAGTGCCGTATTACTACAATTGCAAGATGCGGGCATCCCTGCAATATGGAGACCTTTTCACGAAGGAGCCGGAAATTATTATGCCGGAGGCGATGCGTGGTTCTGGTGGGGATACGAAGGCCCCGAAATATATGTAAAACTCTGGAAATTAATGTTTGAGTATTTTAATCAAAAAGGAATTCACAATCTTATTTGGGTATGGACAACAGAAAACAACGGCGATGGTGCTTATTATCCCGGTGATGATTATGTTGACATTGTAGGTCGCGATTTATACGGCAAAAATGCAACCGAAAGTTACAGCCAGTGGAATACCGTCAACACCGATTACCAACAAAAAATGGTCGCCCTTTCTGAATGTGGCAATAAAGTAAACGGACGTACCATTATCAGTTCACAAGCCATTATTCCGGAACAATGGTCAAAAGGATGCCAATGGCTCTACTTTATGCCTTGGTATGATTATGATTATGATACCGGAAACGCCAATACCAATGTAATATGCAGCGATTATTTCTGGACAAGTGCCATGACTCGTAATTATGTATTGAAAAGAAATGATGTTGCTTACCTTAATTTACACAACTAAAAAGAAAAATCATGAATAAGTTTTTGATGTTTATTGTTGTGATAGCGATCATTTCGTGTAACAAAACAACAAATAAAACCAAATCTAACAACAATACGCCGCCTAACAGTGTTTCGCAAACCGAAACCTTGTTAAAAAATCTATTTTCATTACGAGAAAAAGGATACCTGTTTGGACACCAAGACGATACACTTTACGGAATAGGCTGGGAAGGAGACGATGACAGAAGTGATGTAAAAAGTGTATGTGGTGATTATCCTGCTTTAATAGGATTTGATATTGGCGATATAGAATTAGACAGTACAAAGAACTTGGACAAAGTACCCTTTGATAAAATTCGCAAAGCCATTATAGACCAATACAACCGCAATGGATTGGTAACTATAAGTTGGCATGCCAATAACCCTGCAACCGGAGGCAATTGCAATTCCATAGATGCAAACGGCAATTCAGCAATAGCTTCTATTTTGCCCAATGGCAAAAATTACAATACATTTCAACAGCGGCTTTCAAAAGTTGCGGCTTTTCTTCAATCACTAAAAACAGAAAACGGCACGGCCATACCCATTATTCTACGCCCTTGGCACGAACATACCGGAAACTGGTTTTGGTGGGGACAAAACTCTTGCTCCAAAGAAGAATATATTGCTCTATGGCGAATGACACACAATTATTTAGACTCCAAAGGATTAAATAACATCATTTATGCTTATTCTCCCGATATTAGAGAAAATTATATGGAACGCTATCCCGGGGATGAATACGTAGATATTTTAGGATTGGACTTATACCAATTTGGTATTGAAGGACGTAAAAATTATCTGGAGAAACTTCATAAAAAACTTACGGAAATAAAAAAACTGGGCGAAAAACACCACAAGCTAATTGCTTTAACAGAAACCGGATGTGAAGGTATTCCCGATGCCAATTGGTGGACAGACACACTCAAACCACTATTAGATGAATATCCTTTATCATATGTAATGGTATGGCGAAATGCCCGGGAAAAACCGGAACATTTCTATGTTCCGTATCCGGGGCAAGATTCGGAAGCCGATTTTGTTTCTTTTTACAATGCACCAAATACTTTATTTATTAAAAATTTACCAAAAATTTATGACCCCATTTAAACCTTGTTGGATTTAAATGAAAATCAGGAGTTTTTAGTTTTGTTGAAGTTTTTTTTGAATTGAACTTGCCTTTGCCAAACGGAGAGTTAACAGGGCTGTGAAAGAAAGAAAAGACAAAAACAGAGTTAAAAATTAAAAAAGTTTAAATGAGTTCTATAAATAAAAAAACGTTTTTACTTAATGAAGATGAAAAAATCATTTGAGGAAATATGTTCAGAAAAAATACAACATCATAGAGAACTTTTAGCGTTAAAAAACAGTAAGACAAAAGATACCAATGGTTGGTTTCAACGCTATAAAAATCCTGTATTAACAGCCGCTCATATCCCCATACACTGGCGATATGATTTGGATAAAAAAACCAATCCGTTTTGTATGGAACGCATTGGTGTTAATGCTGTTTTAAATGCAGGAGCCATAAAGTGGAAAGGAAAATACCTATTGGTGGCACGCGTAGAAGGCATGAATAGAAAATCTTACTTTGCCATAGCAGAAAGCCCTAATGGTATAGACAATTTTAAATTTTGGGAGCGTCCTATCATCATACCTAATACCAGCGACCCGGCTACAAACATTTATGATATGAGGCTTACAGCCCACGAAGACGGATGGGTATATGGCATATTCTGCGTAGAGCGTAAAGACAAAAACGTTCCTGCCGACGACTTGTCTAGTGCAGTAGCAGCAGCAGGTATTGCACGCAGTAAAGATTTAATTAATTGGGAACGATTACCCGATTTAAAATCAAAAAGCCAGCAGAGAAACGTAGTACTGCATCCAGAATTTGTAAATGGTAAATATGCTCTCTACACCAGGCCTCAAGACGGATTTATAAATGCCGGTAATGGTTTTGGCATTGGATGGGCCTTAGTAGATGATATTACCCATGCTGAGGTAATCAACGAAAAAATTATAGACAAACGTATTTATCACACTATAAAAGAGTTGAAAAACGGAGAAGGCCCTCAACCAATAAAAACAAAACACGGATGGCTGCATTTAGCACATGGCGTAAGAGGTTGTGCCTCTGGACTGCGTTATGTATTGTATCTTTACATAACTGCTTTAGATGAACCTGATAAACCCATTGCCAATCCCGGAGGATATTTTATGGCTCCGGAAGGCATAGAGCGTGTAGGCGATGTATCAAACGTATTGTTTTCAAACGGATGGATTGCAGATGATGACGGAACTGTTTATATTTATTATGCCTCATCAGATACGCGTGTGCATGTAGCTACTTCTACCATAGACCGCCTGATAGACTATTGTATAAACACACCTCAGGACGGATTAAGAACATCTGATTATGTGCTAACCATCAATAAATTAATAGACAAGAATGCTAAGTTAGCAAGATAATAAAATGAAGATGTTAAAGTTACGGGAAAAAATTGGCTATGGTTTTGGAGACATGTCTTCTTCTATGTTTTGGAAGTTGTTTGGTTCCTATTTAATGATATTTTACACCGATGTATTTGGTATTTCAGCGGCCGTTGTGGGTACTATGTTTTTGATAACCCGTATATGGGATGCCGTTTCAGATCCTATTATGGGTATCATAGCCGACCGTACCCACACCAAATGGGGGCGGTTCAGGCCTTATCTGCTATGGATGGCAATTCCCTTTGCCATTATTGGTGTTTTAACATTTTACACCCCAAATGTAAGCCTGAGCAACAAAATAATTTATGCCTACATCACTTATTCTCTGATGATGACACTCTACACCGTTGTAAACGTTCCGTATGCATCATTGCTGGGGGTAATGAGTCCAAATCCGAAAGACAGAAACACATTGGCTACATTTAGAATGGCATTTGCCTATGCCGGCAGTTTTATTGTACTATTAATGTTTATGCCTATTGTAAATTCATTTATCGGAGGTTCTGAAAATATTGCTATTATTCAATCCAGTTGGACAAAAGGCGTGAGTATTGTAGCAGCAATATGTGCTGTTTTATTCATACTTACATTTGCACTAACCAAAGAGCGGGTAGTACCCATTAATGAAGAAAAGAACAAACTGAAAAATGACCTTAAAGATTTAGCCAAAAACAAACCTTGGTGGATATTACTCGGTGCGGGTATTTCTGCACTTATTTTTAATTCTATACGCGATGGTGCTACTGTTTATTACTTTAAATACTACGTAGTAGAAGAAAATTTTACAGACATCAATTTTATGGGATTCACTTTTGTACTAAGCGGCCTTTATTTGGCAATAGGACAAGTAGCCAACATAATTGGCGTTATTCTGGCAGCACCTGTAAGCAACAAAATCGGCAAGAAAAAAACCTATATGGGAGCTATGGTTATTGCTACCCTATTTAGCATTTTCTTCTTTTGGTTAGAAAAAGACCAGTTGATACTTATCTTTTTGTTACAAATAATTATTAGTGTCTGTGCTGGCAGTATTTTTCCGCTTTTATGGTCTATGTATGCAGATTGCACAGATTATTCAGAATTTAAAACCGGTAATAGAGCTACAGGGTTAATTTTCAGCTCTTCATCTATGAGCCAAAAATTTGGATGGGCTTTTGGCAGTGCCCTTACAGGCTGGCTACTGGCATTTTATGGTTTTGAAGCCAATACTACGCAAAATACAGAGACTATTAAAGGAATAAAAATGTTTATGAGCTTTTTGCCTGCCGTAGGCACATTGCTATCAGTTATTTTTATCAGTTTGTATTCATTAAATGAAGAAAAAATGAAAAACATTATTGAAAAATTAAACGTTCGCAGGGCAAAAAATACTTCAGATGACAATCAATAATCCGGAACAGTTAAAAAAAGAAGCCTTAAGCCTTTTAGAAGAAAATATACTTCCGTATTGGATCAATTTAACAGACAATAAATACGGAGGGTTTTACGGACAGGTAACAGGCAAAGAAGAATTGGTTAAAAATGCACCCAAAGGTGGTGTGTTGCACGCTCGTATTTTGTGGACATTTTCCGCAGCGTACCGTATTTTAAAAAAAGAAGAATATCTACTGGCAGCAACACATGCCAAAGATTTTTTGCTCAAAAAATTTATAGACAAAAAACACGGAGGCATCTACTGGTTATTGGATAATAAGGGAAACCCTATCAATACAAAAAAACAAATCTATGCACAAGGATTTGCCATTTACGGACTCAGTGAATATTATCGCATTACAAAAGACGAAGATGTATTAAAGGAAGCAATAGCCTTGTTTAAACTTATTGAAAAACACAGTTTTGACAAAGAATACGGTGGTTATCTTGAGGCTTTTAAGCAAGACTGGTTGCCCATAGAAGATATGCGTCTGAGTGCAAAAGATGAAAATGCAGTAAAAACCATGAATACGCATTTGCATATTCTGGAACCTTATACCAACCTGTATAGC
>PDQE01000044.1 GCA_002747735.1 Flavobacteriales bacterium
ACCTTTGAAATATCTTGATATTTCTTCATGCTTTTAAGTACAAATCTAAAGTATTCTATACGTTCTGTGAAAACAAGATTAACCGAATTCAGGTTATAAAAGCACCTGATACACTTGTTTGGAGAAATACCACCTCTGTATTCAATTAGATTTGTCCGAATTCAATATCTTTGGCATTAAACTAAAAACATGAATAAAACATTAGGTTATATCCTGTTTTTTATGGGTTGTATATCCGCTTTTGCCCAAGCTGATTTTAGTCAAAATTGGCTGGATTATTTCTCCTATAACAACATAAAGGATTTATTAGTAGTTGAAAACCAAGTTTATGCCATTACAGATAACGCTGTTTTTATTTATGATAATGCAACAGAAACCACAAAAAAACTATCTTCTGTAAACGGCTTGTCAGGTGAAGAAACCTCTGCAATTTTATATAGTTCGGCTACTGAAAATTTAGTGATAGGATATGCTTCGGGATTGATGGAAGTTATAAATAAAAAAGGTAAAATTACTATTGCTACAGACATAGAGCGGCTCACCATTACACCTGAAAAAAACATCAATCACTTTTTTGAAAACGACAATAAATTATACTTGTCCACCGCTTTTGGAATAGTAATTTATGATTTAGAGCGATTGGAATTTGACGATACGTATTTTATCGGTAATAATGCATCACCGTTAGTGGTAAATCAAATCGTGATTTACAATGGTTATATCTATGCCGCTACTGAAAATGGAATTTATCGGGCAGATAAAGATGCAAACTTATTGGATTTTAATAATTGGCAATTGCTGCCTGCAACAGCTGGTAGAGATTTTTATGCCATTAGTGTTTTTAACGGTGTATTGTACACCATTTCAGGTAATATGTTGTACTCTTTACAAAATCAGAATTTACAATTGTCTCAGTCCTTTCCGGAAAAAATAGTACAACTGAAAAGCTCAGCAACCAATTTAACCATAACCTGCGGCCAAAATGCCCATATTTTTAATACGGATATGCAATTGGTTGCTGTTTCAGGAAATACAGCAGATTACAGTTTTAAATTACAAACTGCGGTTACAGAAAATAATGTTATTTATTTGGGAACGGATAATTATGGCATACTCCGCAGTACATTATCTTCTCCTCTGAGCTATACTGAAATACATCCAGAAGGGCCTTCATCAAATAAAGTTTTTTCTATTACCGCAAAAAATAATGATTTATGGGTAGTGTATGGCGGGTATAATGCTGCTTATACCCCTATGCAAAACGCCAAAGGTTATAGCCATTTTAATGGTACTAATTGGATAAATACAAGATATAGTTTTGATTTTCCGGCCAGAGATTTAGTGCATGTAACTATAGACCCTAACCATGAAAACAAGGTATATATCAGTTCTTTTGCCCAAAGTTCATCGGATCAGCTGGATGCCACAGGCGGATTGCTAGTAGTAGAAAATGACCAACCTACAGTTTTTTTAAATCATACCAACAGTGGCTTGGAAGATTTAGCTCCAGATGACCTTTCTTATAACAGTGTAAGGATAAATGGTACCGCTTTTGATGAAAATGGCAATTTGTGGATAACCAATTCTTGGGTATCAAACCGGTTAAAAAAATGGGACATTGGCAGCAACTGGACTTCTTTTGACTTGAGCAGCCTGATAACCAATCGTGCTTTTGGATTAAATGAACTTGTAATTGATAAAAATAACAGTATTTGGATTGGCTCTCGCCGAAATGGAGCTTTGGTTTTTAATCCTAATGGCAACCGTATGCGAGCTTTGACTACAGAAACTAATAAAGGAGGTCTGCCTGACCTTAATGTCCGCTCATTGGCAGTGGATCGCAATAACAGAATGTGGATAGGAACTCAAAAAGGATTGGTGGTTTTTTCAGATACCGGAAACCTTTTTGATGCAGATATTTACAACGCCGAGCCTATAATTATTGAAGATGACGGCATTGCCAGAAAACTTATGGGCGAACAATCTATAAACAGCATAGCCATAGATGGTGCCGGTAATAAATGGTTTGGCACGGATAATGCCGGTGTCTTGGCCACTAATGCATCAGGGCAAAAAACACTGTATCGGTTTAATAAAGACAATTCGCCATTGCCGTCTAATAGGATTATGAAAATTCAAATAAACGATAGTAACGGCCATATAATTATAGCTACCGATAAAGGTATAGTGGTTTTTGATAGTAATGTGGCACCATTTGGCAAAGGCCTTGATGAGGTATATGCCTATCCGAACCCTGCACGTAAAAATCATGAATTTATTACCATAGACGGCAGAAACGGTACCCATTTGCCCAGAGGCACAAATGTAAAAATAGTAGATGCCGCAGGCCGCTTAGTTTACGAAACAAATGTGGTAGAAGGCCAAGAACTCAAAGGCGGTAAAGTAATTTGGAACAAAACCAATCTTGCCGGCAGGGGTGTAGCCTCCGGTGTATATATTGTCCTACTTACTACTCCGGATACCTCCGAAACCGCTATTACAAAAATAGCGATAATTAACTAAGAAAATGCTTGTAACAACAAAGGCTATTGTTTTAAGTAGCATAAAATATGCAGAAGCAGATTTAATAGTGCATTGTTATTCAGAAATAGGCGTTAAATCTTATTTTATAAAAGGGCTTTATAAGTCAAAAAAAGGCACATTACATCCTTCTATGTTTCAGGTTTTGACCCAACTGGAAATTACCGCAAATTATAAACCCGGAAGGAATTTACACTTTATCAGAGAAGCAAAAATTATTCATGCTTATACCAGATTAAATACAGAAATTACACGGCAATCACTGGCAATTTTTACGGCAGAAATATTGTTCCATAGCCTTAAAGAAGAAGAGGAAAACAAACCTTTGTACAATTTTTTGGAAACAGCGTTGTCATATTTAGAAAACGGTGAGCATTTGGCCAATTTTCATTTGATATTTTTAATACAACTCTCCAAGTATTTAGGTTTTTACCCAAAAATTTTTAAAAATCAACAATATTTTGACCTTACAGAAGGGATATTTACCAATAAAATACTTTCCAATCATTATATTTCCGGTATAGAAGTTAAGTTGTTGGAACAACTTATCGGTATGGATTTTGATGCAGATAATGTAGTAATCATAAATAAAAAAATAAGATTATCACTGTTAGAAAATTTATTGTTATACTTTAAAATTCACCTTACCGGGTTTCAGCATCCCAAATCTCTGGAGGTTTTAAAAGCAGTATATCATTAACTATGAAACGAACATTAATAAATTTTAAAAATTTCTTCACAAAAGATATTATTTAAAATTTTTAATGTGAGAACGTAGTGGTTACACACGTTCTCAATTTTATAATTAACTAATAATCAATGTAATTACTAAAATTTAAACGTGTGAAAAGAATTGTATGCGTTCTCATATACTTTAGCCTTGTTACTGCGTCAGCACAGGTGATAAAAGTTTTGGACCAGGCATCAAAATTTCCTGTTTCTAATGTTGCTATTTTTAACGAGGATCAATCTAAACGTGTGGTAACCGACAAAGCCGGCAGGGCTGATATTTCTGAATTTGAAGCTATGGAAATAGTTAGTTTTACCCATGTTTCTTATGTAGAATTTGAAATTTTAAAAAAAAATATTATTGGCAATACCGTCTATCTAAGAAGTACTTCCAACCAATTGCAGGAAGTGTTTCTTTCAGCGGCAAGGTCTAAAGAAAAACGAGAACGCATAGCAGAACAAATAGATGTTTTTTCAAGGTCAGAAATACAAAAACTAGCACCACAAACCACGGCTGATTTATTGGCCGAAATGCCCGGGGTAATAGTGCAAAAATCACAATTTGGCGGAGGCAGTCCTATATTAAGAGGAATGGAAGCAAACAGGGTGTTGCTGGTAGTAGATGGTGTAAGGTTAAATAATGCCATTTATCGCCACGGCCATTTACAAAATTCTATTACCGTAGCCCCCGGAATGCTCAATAGAGTGGAGGTTGTCTTTGGCCCCTCATCCGTAATGTATGGTTCTGATGCCTTAGGCGGTGTAATACACTACTACACAAAACAACCCGGTATAAGTGATACATTTAATACTGATGTTTCTTATATGGCAAGATACAATTCTTCTAATAACGAGATTACGGCTAATGCCGGAATAACATTGTCATCAAAAAAATGGGCATCTTATACAGCTGTTTCGCACAGTAATTTTGGGGATTTAAAAATGGGAAAAACAAGAAATCACGGCTTTAAAAATTGGGGCAAAGTTTTTGAATATTCCAATAATACCGATGATTATTTTGAAGCATTTCCAGTAGATAACCCTAATCCTAATTTGCAAAAAAACACCGGATATAATCAAACCGATGCAATACAAAAATTTTATATACCCCTGTCCAAAAAAGCTCAATTAACCGCAAATTTACAGTACAGTACCTCATCAGATATTCCTCGTTTTGACCGGCTTATTGATAAAAAAAATGGCAATTTGCGTTTTGCCCGATGGTATTACGGGCCGCAACAACGTTTTTTGGCAGCGGCACAACTTCAGTTACAACCTGCTGTAAAATGGATGGAAAAAGGCAACATTACGTTAGCTTTTCAGGATGTTAATGAATCCAGAATAAACCAAAAATTTGGCAGTTTGAAAAAAACTTCCAGAAAAGAAAATGTAAAGGTATATAGTATTAATGCAGATTTTTCGGTACCGTTAACCAGAGACAAAGAACGTATTTTGGCCTATGGTGTAGAATTTGCACATAATGATATAACTTCTACCTCAAAAGGGGAAGTTTTAGCTGTTAATGGCAATAGAATTACAGGTGTTTCGAACTATTTTAAGGTGCAATCTCGTTATCCGGATGGTGGCGGAACCTATAGCACTTGGGCAGGATATATAAATTACAGACAAAATATCAGTTCCAAAGCCACTTTAAACTCCGGCTTACGATATACATACACCCGATTAACCGCAAAATGGATAGATACTACGTTTTTTACCTTGCCGGATAATGATATTACTACCGGTAACGGAGCCCTTACTACCACATTGGGCTATGTTTACAAACCCAATAAAAACTGGCAACTTAATGGTGTATTATCTTCTGCTTTCCGATCGCCTAACCTTGACGATTTAGGAAAAGTAAGGGAAAAATCAGGGAAAGTAACGGTACCAAATATTAACTTAAAACCCGAATACGCTTACAATGTAGAAATGAGCATTCTCAAATTTTTTAATAAAAAGAAAATGTATTTTGGAGGAACGGTTTATTACACATTGTTAAACAATTACATTATTAGAGAGCCTTTTAGTTTAGATGGCCAAAATACGATGTTGTATGAAGGCGAAATGGCAAAAATTATGGCCAATGTAAATAAAAAAAGAGCCTATGTATGGGGCACTACCCTGCATTTAAAAGGCGAGTTGATGGAACATATTATTGCACGAGGCTCTTTAACTTATACGAAAGGGAAAACTTACGATACTAATAAAGCCTTATCTTCTATTCCTCCGGTTTTTGGAACACTTTCATTAAATTATAACAAATCCCGATTTGACGGAACTTTGGAATACCGTTTTAACAGCCGCAAAAAACCTGAAACTTATAACACAGAAGAAGGCACAGACCGTTATGAAGACACGCCTTACATTGCAAAAACAAACAGTTTTTACGGTACTCCTGCATGGGCTACATTAAACGTGAATACTGCTTTTAGATTAACCAAAAACTTAAAAGTGCAGGCAGCCCTTAATAATATTTTTAATATCCATTATAAAACCTATGCTTCCGGAATTAGTGCTCCGGGCAGGCATATTTCCATATCTGTAACCAAAAGGTTCCTGTAGCCATACTAAGAATAGCTAAAATAATAGCATGCGGCATCCACTTTACATTATAAGCCGAAGTAACAGCCGGAGCAGTTGCAATACCACCCACATTGGCCATACTTGCTATGGGAATCCAAGCGGTGTTTATATTAAGCAGCTTGGCTATAATAATCATAAAAATAAAATGGCTTACCAACCAAATTATACCAAATCTAATATATAATGATGCTATATTGGATTTGGGTGTGAATTTTCACTTATACAAGGCAAAAAACGCAGACATAGCCTTAGCTATGGCGAGTATTTTTAACGTAGTAGAAGTGAAGTTTTAATCCTAAAATTGCCATAACTACCAAGATAAGAATACCTCCTAATTTTAAGGCAAATCCATGATTCCAGGTTTTTATAAAATTGCTCAATGCCAATCCCAGAATAGAAAGTGCCACAATTTTTAACACAAAATTATCTAAAAACCAATTGGTTAAGATTACAATGCTTATAAGAATAACAAAAACAGATGATAGGTTTTATAACCAGATTTTTTAATTTCTCAATGCTCAAAGGCATTTGTAATACCATTTCCACCTCAAAATTACTCAATAAAATGTGCCTTTTTATGCTATATTTCGTTGTAAAAATAAACTATAACTACGGCTATACTTAATTTGAGTATTTTTAAAGCAGAACTGGTATAACTTGGAAATACGTAACCATTTATTTAAACGTTCGCTGCGTTTTATAGTTTGAAACATGAGAATAGTCCATATGTTTACTAAGATATTGTCCAAAATTAAGATAGTTAAAAACACATTTTCGGGACAGGTTACTATTTCTTTGAGTACCAGTTGGCTGGTACTTCCGCCAATCCAACTTCCTACAATTGGTGGTAAGCCTTTCCAAAATTCTTCTGTTATAAGTGTTTTGGAGACCATTTCGGTATCAAATAGAATTAAAACCAGTAAAACAGGAAAAGAGCTATTCATGCTGAGCCGGAAACAAAAAGTAAAACAGGTTTCCAACCGATGCTTTTCAGTTGTCTAAGCGATAAACTGCTCATAACGACTACAATTGCCAATGGAATAAAATAGGATTTACTGTAATTGTGTATTTTATGAGCAGAAAAATCTACTTGGAATATTGCTGAAATACCTGCGGGAATGAGGTAGGCAAATAATATGGCGGGTATCCAGTTAAATATGGATTTAATAGACTTATTTTCCCATTTGTCTAAAAGATAGACTGTAGTAACCGTAAAAATGGTAATGAGCCAAGCCATTTGGTATGCAAAATAATTTTTGAATGGGAAAGAGATTGTAATTTAAAAAAAATATACGTTATTTTTTGTTCTTAAGTTTAATTACCAAAGATTACGCTTTTCCTTTTACTACCAATACAAATTCCCCTTTTGGCGGATTTTGTTTAAAATGAGCCAAGACTTCTTGAACGGTTCCTCTAATGGTTTCTTCGTATATTTTGGTAAGTTCTCTTGAAACTGATATTTGCCTGTCTTCGCCCAGAAATTCTACAAATTGTGATAGTGTTTTTATCAGTTTATGCGGACTTTCGTAAAATACCATTGTTTTTGTTTCTTCAGCCAGTTCTTTAAGTTTCTTTTGTCGCCCTTTTTTAATTGGCAGAAAGCCTTCAAAAACAAATCTGTCATTAGGTAAACCGCTATTTATTAATGCCGGGACAAATGCTGTAGCTCCGGGCAAACATTCTACCGTTATATCATTTTCTATACAAGCTCTAACCAATAAAAATCCGGGATCAGATATAGCCGGTGTGCCGGCATCGGAAATTAGAGCCATGGTTTCGTCATTTTTAAGCCTTTCTATCAACCTGCCCACTTTTTTATGTTCATTGTGCATATGATGGCTCTCCATGGGAGTATCAATGTCAAAATGTTTTAATAATTGCCCTGAAGTACGCGTATCTTCTGCCAATATGGTATCCACACTCTTTAAAACTTTTAACCCGCGAAAGGTCATGTCTTCTAAATTGCCTATTGGCGTGGGTACTATGTAAAGTTTAGTATTCAAAAGAAAATGGATGTACTTTAATGACAAAATTAACGATTTTAATGTACATCCAATAACTATGTTTTGCTCTAAGTTGTATTTTAGAGTTTCTTTAGATTAATTCTCTTGTCTCGTCTTTTATGCTTCGGCTACTTTTGGCATCCGAAAGGGCTTCCAAAGTATGTGGCTTGCTTTAATCCTCTTAAACATACAATTAGCAGTAGCCAGAGGTAATCACAGTTTTTTGGATAGATTAACGGTAGGAGGTATTATCTTAAAAAGGAGTTTTTTTAAGTGGGGTATCATTCAGTTATAAATCTCGTCTTATATCACTGTCCTGATAAAAATGCGTATCAAAAGTCTTATTTGTAGTAAATTGATCTATAAGTACCCTATATACCATATAAACAACTAAGGCCTGGCCAATAATAGTAAGATAAAAAATCCAGCTAAAACTTATTTTTGAAAAGGATAGTGCCGTAAGTAATATTAATAAAAAGGTAGTTATCCATACAATAATAAAAACGGAGTGTTTTGTATTAATCATGCCTAAAATTATAAAAATATTTGGTAATAATTCAAAAATTTTAATTTTAATTAATTTTTAAGGTAATTTTTTTAGAAAAAACAGAATAGGAATTTATAACCTGA
>PDQE01000043.1 GCA_002747735.1 Flavobacteriales bacterium
TGCTCTGGCGGTAGAAAAATCTGAAAAAACACCAAAACTGATTATAAAACTTTCTGAGTTGATGCGTTATTTTCTCTATGAAACCGATGAAAGTAAACAGGCATTAGAAAAGGAAATATTATGTATAGAAAATTATTTGGAATTGGAGAAACTAAGATATGGCGACCAATTAAAAATTAAAACCAATATCTCCGGGGCAATTGAAGACGCCAAAATATCACCTATGCTATTACTGGCCTTTATAGAAAACGCTTTTAAACATGGAGCAAAAAAAAATCTGGGCAATATTAATATTGCCATAGATTTTATTATTAAGGGAGAATTTCTTTTCTTTACCACAAGAAACCCGCTCCCCGGCAAGCCGGTACACAAAAAATCGATAAAGCCTTTAGGTGGTATCGGGCTAAAAAATGTTAGAAAAAGGTTGGAATTAGGTTACCAGCCCGATGAATATGATTTAAGAATTATGAAGAATGACAAGGAGTTTATCACAGCACTCAAAATAAAAGTAAAATGGAAATAAGTTGTGTTATTATTGATGATGAGCCATTGGCTATAGCTGTATTAAAAAATCACATTTCGCAAATTAACAATGTGGTATTAAAAACCAGTTTTAGCAATCCTATTGAGGGGTTTAATTATGTAAAGGATAAAAAGACAGACTTATTATTTTTAGATATAAACATGCCCTTGTTAGATGGCATTAACTTTGTAAAAAGTTTAGATGACCCACCATTAATAGTATTTACTACAGCATATGAAAAATACGCTGTAGAGTCGTTTGAACTGGAAGTGCAAGATTATCTATTAAAACCCATTTCGTTTCAACGGTTTTTAAAATGCATAAAAAAAGTAGAAAAAAGCTACAAAATAAAGCACAATTTAACACGTCATGCTTTAGAAAATCCCTATATTTTTATAAAGAAAAATAATAAGACCTTAAAGAAAATTTTCTTAAACGAAATATTGGTTATAGAAAGTTTAAAAGATTATCTAAAAGTTAAAACAAAAACAAATAAGTATATTATTCACAGCACTTTAACTAGTTTTACAGAACAGTTGCCGGCAGATAATTTTATCCGTATTCACCGTTCCTTTACGGTAGCTATTGACAAAATAGATACCATAACCGGCAACCAACTAGAGATAGATGGTATTAAATACAGTATTGGCCGTACTTACATAGATGATGTAAAACAGAAAATTCTCGATTCTTCCAGTTAAAAACTTCTACTTAAAATGATACCGTTTAAAAGCCTCTATAGCAGCATAATCTGCCAATCCAAGATCGTTATATTTTTTGGCGGTTAACTTATTTCTGTCTTCTACCCTTACCCAAAATTCTCTATTATCATCTCCCTGAAACATTACACCATCTTTCTGTGATTGGTGATAGAAGATAGCATGTCGTTTTTTCAACACCTGATCTGGACTCATAGGAACAGCCATTTCTATTTCGTGTGGCTCCCATTCGTGCCATGCACCACGATATAACCAAACCCAGCAGTCGTCCATGTATTTTTTGTCTTTTAACCTATCTACGGCTTCAAAAATAGCATCTAAACACACTTTATGCGTACCATGTGGGTCTGCCAAGTCGCCGGCAGCATAAATTTGGTGTGGTTTTATAGTATCTATAAGGTTTTCTACAATCTTAATATCTTCTTCAGAGAGGTTGTTCTTTTTAATCGTACCGGTTTCATAAAATGGCAGGTCTAAAAAATGAACATTTTCATCTGCCAATCCCAAATAACGCGTAGCTGCCAGAGATTCTCCTCTTCTGATAGACCCCTTTAATCTTCTTACATCCGGCGTGTCAACCGTATTTTCACTTTTTTGCTGTAAACTTTTTATGATTGCCACTGGTTTGGTATGCTACATGAACTTCATGGCCTTGTTCTATCAAACGGTCAAAAGTACCACCCATAGAAATCACATCGTCATCAGGGTGCGGGCTAAAAATAATAATGCGTTTTTTGGCCGGTTCTGCACGTTCCGGACGCTTAGTGTCATCAGCATTTGGTTTTCCTCCCGGCCAACCGGTAATAGTATGTTGCAGCACATTAAACATTTTAATATTGAGATTATAAGCTGCTCCTTCTTCAACCAACAGATTAGACATTCCATTGTCATTATAATCTTTGTCAGTCAGTTTTAAAATAGATTTTTCTAATTTTTCACTAAGCCATAATACCGCTTTTCGTTTCAATGGTTCTGTCCATTCCAATGAGCTTACAAGCCAAGGTGTTTTTACCCGGGTAAGTTCTGAAGAAGCTTCAGTGTCCAAAACAAAAGTAGTATTGCTGTGTCGTTGTAGATAAGAAGAGGGTATCTGTGAAGTTACCGGGCCTTCTATAGCCTTTTTAATTACAGCGGCCTTATTAATACCCCAGGCTAATAATACTATTCTTTTGGCTTTTCTAATGGTAGAAATTCCCATAGTTATAGCCTTACGGGGAACATTATTTATGCCTAAAAAAGCTGGAGCTGCATCTGCACGGGTCACGTAGTCAAGCGTAATGCTTCTGGTACCGCTGTTGTAATGCGAACCCGGTTCGTTAAATCCAATATGGCCGGTTCTACCTATACCTAATAGTTGAAAATCTAATCCGCCGGCATCATCAATCATTTTATCATAAGCAATACAGTAGGCATTCATATCTTCTTTTAAAGTACCATCCGGAATATGAACATTTTCAGGTTTTATATCCACGTGATTAAACAAATGGTCGTGCATAAAATAGTGGTAGCTGTTCATATTCTCCTTGTTCATTGGGTAGTATTCATCCAAATTAAAGGTAATTACATTGGAAAAACTCAAACCCTCCTCACGGTGCATTCTCACCAATTCTTCATACACCTTTATCGGTGAAGACCCTGTGGCTAAACCCAACACACATTTTTCTCCTTTGCCTTGTTTATTCCTTATTAATGTTGCTATTTCTTCTGCTACCAGTTTAGACGCATGGTCAGAACTTTTAAATATTTCGTTGTGAATTTTTTCAAATCGGGTATCTTCAAATTTTCCCGGTGCCTGATGCTTTATTAGTTGCTTTGACATAGTTTAGGTATTATATTGAACATGATAGCACAAATTTATTAAATATTTAATACTTCATTAAGTTTTTTCGACCAACAACAGCAATCTATCGCTAAAAACTAAAATCCTTCCATTTTATATTCTTTGAGCTCATCTTTACTTTTTTTATTTTCTGTTTCAAAGTTTATTTATATTTACCCCAAAAGTTAGCTTTTATGTCAAACAAAATATTAATATCCCCACCACATATAAGCGGAGCAGAAAAAAAGTATGTATTAGACGCTTTATCAGGTGATTGGATATCTTCTAAGGGAAAGTACATTGACTCATTTGAGAAGAAATTACAATTCCATATCAATCAAAACAAAGAAGTTGTGTGCCTAAACAGCGGAACTTCTGCTATTCATTTGGCATTAAAACAACTGGGGGTACAGGAAAATGACGAAGTCATCTGCCAGAGTTTTACCTTTGCAGCTACGGCCTTTCCGGTTTTATACCAAAAAGCTATTCCGGTTTTTGTGGATAGTGAACCAGATACTTGGAATATTTGTCCTGTCTTACTGGAAAAAGCCATAAAAAATCGAATTAAAAACGGTAAAAAACCAAAAGCTATCCTTGCTGTACATCTTTACGGTATGCCTTATAAAATAGATGAAGTTCAAAGAATTGCCACTACATATAATATCCCTGTTATTGAAGATGCTGCAGAAGCATTGGGCAGCAGCTATAATAATGTACCTTGCGGAAATTTTGGACAGTTGGCTGTATTGTCATTCAATGGCAATAAAATAATTACCAGTGCACAGGGCGGTGCTATAGTTTGTAATACGGTTAAAGAAAAAGAAAGCTTTATTCATTGGGCTACGCAAGCCAAAGACAACTTACCCTTTTACCATCATTCATCTGTAGGTTTTAATTATAGAATGTCTAATGTTTTAGCAGCAATAGGTTTGGCACAAATAGAAAATCTACACAAAAAAATAAACTTGAGAAGACAAGTTTATTTTAGATATTTTTCTGAATTGGATAAAGATTTATTTGATTTTCAAAAAGAATCTGAAAATTCATTTTCCAACCGATGGATGACATGTATTTTAACAATATCCAGAGCCGAAAAAGAAAAGCTTTTAAAAACCCTTATTAATAACGGAATAGAAGCCTTGCATTTATGGTATCCATTACACAAACAACCGGTTTTTAAAGAATTTCCTTCTTTTATTAATGGTACCTCAGAACATTTATTTAATCGCGGTTTATGCCTGCCCAGCGGATCAAAACTTACTGCGAATGAATATCAGAAAATAGTGGCTGTTTTAAAGAATTATAAACCTTAAATATCTGGTTTTATGGACAATTTTTTTTAAAAATACTTGTTAATAATAAAAAAAACTTACATTTGCAAAACCTAATTTTATTTTGATATGTACAAAAGTGACACCATCTCTTACATTAAAAAATCACTTCTATTAGCATTTTCTGTTATCTTCTTAATTTCCTGTGGCACTAGGCAAGACATTGTTTATTTTCAGGATATAGATATAGCGGCAGTGAGTAAACCTATTGAGGATTACAGCCCAATAATCAGGCCTGATGACATGTTAACCATAACCGTTTCAGCTTTTGATATGGTGGGTGTAAGGCCTTTTAATTTAATGGCTGTAGCCTATATAGATGAGGAAGGCACTATTGGAAGAAATGCACTTCAAAGCTATCTTGTTGATGCTGAAGGAAATATTGATTTTCCAGTCTTGGGCAAACTAAAACTAGCTGGTTTAACCAGAATAGAAGCCGCTAAGATGATTAAAGATATGGTCTCTGAATATGTTAAAAACCCGATAGTAAATCTTAGAATAACCAATTTTAGGTTTACTGTACTGGGTGAGGTTAAAAATCCGGGGACTTTTACCATCCCTAATAATAGAATAACATTGTTTGAAGCACTGGGTATGGCAGGAGACTTAACCATACAAGCAGAACGAAACAATGTATTATTGGTACGTGAAGAAGGTGGTAAAACCACCTATAACAGGATAAATTTAACCACAGAAGCTGTTTTTAATTCTCCATTTTACTATCTGCAGCAAAATGACTTTATCTATGTAGAACCCAATAACAGTAGAGTAAGATCCTCTACCGTAGGGCCAGACACTAATTTTACACTGGGCGTTATAGGTGCTATATTAACATCGGCAGCGTTAGTCATTACTGTGATTAATTCAAATAAATCGTAATTATCTCAAAATAAACAAAAAAACTAACATTCATTTTAGGGCTAACCTAACTATTAATTAAGTTTATTATTAGTCTTAAATTATTTTAAGGTATTTATTTATGGAATTTGATAAAAATTTATTAGGGAAAGAAGAAGAAAACGAAAGTAATTTAGACTTTAAAGAGCAGATAGAAAAATACCTCCGGTATTGGAAATGGTTTGCCTTAGCCTTGCTAATTACTTTTATCTATACTTTTTTTAGTTTAAACTTTACCAGAAGCAGTTATACTGCAGAATCTACGGTAAAAATCAAAGATGAGAAGAACGGAGAACGTTCTACCCTATCGGCTTTTCAAGACTTAGGCATAATGCCTAACGCAAAAGACAATATAGAGGATGAAATTGAAATACTAAAAAGTAAATATTTGATTTCTGAGTCTATCAAAGATTTAGGGCTTAACATTGCACAGTACACTGATAAAAATGGCATCAGCTTTTTTTTAGATCATAATTTGGGTTTCAGTACCGAGTTTTACGAAAAGGAGAACTATGAACACCCACCTTTAAAGCTCAACTTTTTTATGCCCGATTCTGCTGTTTATAATCTTAGCACACAGTTTCTTATACAAATTAACTCACCTACGCAGTTTGTATATGAAGATATAGAAACCGGAGTAACCAAAACCAATGATTTTGGTAAAAAAATGACCACTAACTTTGGGGAACTCATCATCCTCCCCAATATAGACCTTAAGAAAAATGACTTAATCGGTAAAAAAGTTATGGTAAGCCTCTCTCCTGTTAGTGATATGGCATTAAACTACCAAGAAGATTTAACTATTGAGCCAAAAGCAGAATTTTCTTCTGTACTTAGTTTAAGTGTAACGAGCAGCCAAAGAAGAAAAGCAGCAGATTTTTTAAATGCATTGGTAGAAAATTACAATGAGCGTGCCATAAACATGAAAAGAGAACTCTCCGAGAGTACTTCTAATTTTGTTACCGAAAGATTACAAATTATTTCTGATGAATTATCTCAGGCTGATGAACAGGCAGAAGATGTAAAATCAAAATTTGGTGCTTCAGATTTTGCTTCCAGTGCCGGTATAAATTATCAGGCCGGTAGAGAAATAGAAAAACAGATTACCCAGACCGGAACCCAACTCCAGCAAATACGGGCGGTAAAAAACCTTATTAACAGCCAAAGTAATGAAGTTATCCCTAACATAGGTATTCCTGATGCGGGCGTTTCAAGCAATGTAGAAAAACTAAACGAGCTTATCTTGGAAAAGATGAGCCGCTTAGAAGCAGGAGCTACAGAAAAAAACCCAATAATTGTTAATCTGCAAGAACAGATAAGCACCTTACAAAACACCGTAAGACAAGGGCTTAATTCTGTAGAAAACTCACAGAAGATTGCTTTGGATAATTACAACAACCAATACAATATTGCCACTTCCAGAATTTATGGTGCTTCCACCCAAGAAAGGCAAATACGAGATGTTACAAGACAGCAACAAATTAAAGAGCAATTATTCTTATACCTCTTACAAAAAAGAGAAGAAACAGCTATAACCTTGGGTGTTGCTGACCCCAATGCGATTATTATAGACAAGGCAGAAACTTTACCCAAACCTGCCGGGCCAAATAAAAAAATAGCCTATTTGGTAGCAATTCTGGTTGGGTTAATTATTCCTTTTGCTATTATTTATGTAAAAGATTTATTAGATTCAAAAATACACACCAGAGAAGATGTAGAAAAAGTAGTAAATATTCCTATTATCGGGGATATTCCCAAATTAGAGACCGGTACACGTTATTCTTTAAATAAAGGTGATTACTCTGCCATAGCAGAAGCATTTAGAATATTACGAACTAACCTTAGTTTTATACTACCCAAAACAAAAGACAACCGTGGTAAGGTGATTTTTGTAACATCTACCGTTGCCCACGAAGGGAAATCTTTGGTTTCGTCAAATCTTGCAACAGCTCTGGCTCATGCAAACAAAAAGACCATTATCTTAGGTATGGATATCAGGGCACCCAAACTGGAACCTTATCTGGGTGATAGAGGAAAATTGGGACTGACCAACTATATTATCAATTCTGATTATGAACCTAAAGATATCATTGTTTCCTCTAAAAAGACAGAAAATCTGGATATTGTTTCCTCAGGAGATATAGCA
>PDQE01000024.1 GCA_002747735.1 Flavobacteriales bacterium
AGCTATAAATCCGGCATGTTACTTATAATAGACTTGGTATAAATATCCTATGTCATACGTTATCTTTTTGCCGTATAATTAACAGTTACATATGCATCGTTTGCCATAATCCATTTTTTTTTGCCTACGTTGTAGTCTAATCGGTTTACCTTAAATTTTGCTATAAGGGTCAGGTTGCTGTTATCAGTAATAATTTCAACCGGAATATCAATTTTTTGAGTAGTGTTTTTTATAGTAAGATTGGCATTTAGTTGATAATTGTTTCCGCTTTTTAGCGTAATTTTATTGGTGTTTAATGTAATAACGGGATATTTTTTTGCATCAAAATAATCATTAGATCTGAGGTGATGGTTTCTTTTTCTGTTGTTGGTATTTATAGAAACAACTTCAATGGTTGCATTAAAATAACTGTCAGATAAATTGTTTTTGTCAAAACGACCTGTAATATTCACCTCTTTAAATACCCCCGTTACATTAATCCCCATATTTTTAATTTTAAAACTTACATTTGTTTTGGAGTCTATTTGTGAGAGTTCCTGACTGTGTAAAAAGTCTCCATAAACGGTAAATGCCATGAAAAGAAGATAAAGAATAATTGTTTTAGAAGATTTATTCATGATTGTTTATAATTAAGTTAGATAATTTCATCCCTGCTTTACTGCCTATTGCAATTCCCATACCACTCAGTTTTACACCGCAATAGATGTTGTTGTCTAACTGTTTTACTGTGGGCATTTTGTGTTCTCCCATTCCCATAATACCACTCCATCTCTGCTCTATTTCAATACTTTTATCGGGTAAAATAACAGTTGACAATAAGTTTTCCAATTTATTTTGTATGCGTTTAGTAAGGCCAAATTCAGTTGTGGTTTCACCTTTTATATCTAAATTTCTGCCTCCACCCAGTAAAATTCTGTTGTCTATATTCCTAAAATAGTAAAAACCTTGTTCCAGATGATAAGTTCCTTTTACTTTTAGGTTAGGTATGGGTCTTGTTATCAGTATCTGGCCTCTGGCCGGAAGCACCGGATCCGGAAGTAAGGTGGGAAAAAATTTTGCAGAAAAACCATTAGTAGTTAGAATAAGATTTTTTGTTTTAAAATCAATTTTATTTGTGTTAATTTTTACTTCGTTGTTTCCCTGCTGAAAATTTTTAAGTGTAAAGTCATTAAGAATAGTTATCCCTTTTTGTTGTACCTTTTTTATAAGTGAAGCCATCATTTTACCCGTGTCTATTTGTCCTTCAAATGGATTGTAAATAAGTTGGGGATAGCAATTTTTAAAATTAAATGTGTTGGGTGTTAATCGAAAAACATTTTCTTTAAAGATAGGATAGAGTAAGTTGTTTACTTCTATGAGTTTATCATTGTTTTTAACAAAATGTTTTTTATCGTAAAACAGTTCATAGCCACCGTAATTTTGATATCCAATATCTTTATCAGATAAAATCTTTCTGAGTAAATGTAAACCTTCCCATCGCATTTTTACCAAGGCGGCCACATCGGATGGACTCTCATTTTCAAGGTTTGAAACCAGTTCAGACATGCTGCCAAAACATGCAAAACCTGCATTTTTTGTGCTGGCACCCTGAGGTAGGCTTCCTTCTTCAAGAATAAGTATTTTGGCCTTTGGGAATTTTTCTTTTAAAAATAAAGCCGTAAACAAGCCTACGATACCACTGCCTGTAATGGTATAGTCTATATTAGAAAACCAAGTTTTTTGTTCCCAGTAGCTGAGGTTCATTGGTTAAAGATACGTAAATTTTCTGCCTTGCCAATCCGTAAAGGGTTATAATAATTTTCAGTTTACCGGAATGTGTGAGTATATAAAGACAAAATTTTGTTTGAGTTTTTGATACTGAAAACTTTTTAAGTAGAAAGGATGACTCAAATCTGAGCTATTTACAAAACGACATGCTTAATCATAAGTGATTGAATATCAGTAAGATTAAATATCCGAATTTTCAGAGACTGGAGCTTCCTTTATAGGCATGAATATTTCAGTTTTTAAATCCGCCGGATTTGGGTTATTTATGGGGTCATTTAAATACACTTCCATACCGGGTAAATTATCATCTTTTTCAATACCTTCGGTTTTTTCTATATATTTTTTGGTTTTATTCCATGCCTCACCCAGATTTTTATAATTCCCTGTAAGCGTAGTTTTTACAGCTGTAAAAGGTAATAACATTCCGGTTAAAATACCACTGTCTTTATCAGTAATAACGCGTTCTGAAATAGGAACGGCTAAAGACATAATCACAGCGTTGTTTTCGGTGTCGTATTTGTGGTAAAGTGCAAATGGCGAGCCGGCCATGGTAATATTGTTTTGACGGGCATAGCTGCCTACTTTGGGCATATATTCTTCCATTTTTGCCGGAATTTCTTCTATTTTACAGGAAGTGGTGGCGTATAGATAATAACCGCCGCCGTGTTGGGTAATGCCACTGGTATTAATACTGTATTTTTCCATGCTGGCATGTACTAGACTATCCAGATTCTGCAATCCTTTTTCGTAATCGGGGCCTATCTGGCTATCCATTCCCCCCGAAAAGGCCATATATGCTTTGGTCATAAAGTCCATATCGCCTTTCATACCCCAGGTTACGGCAGTGCCATCTTCTTTTTTGTCAAATTTCCAATAGACATCAGCAGTAGATTCAAAAGGTTTAATAAATTCAATTGCTTGGGCTATACTGTCTTTAGCCACCGCAATAGTTTTAATATTGCCGGCTCCGACTATTTCTCCTTCCCAAGCGTAGGTAGCACCTTCTCCTTCTGAAACATCTCCAAACGAAATTTTAGCATCCGGCTCCATTTTTAGCCATGGCGACCATTGTGGCCAAGTTTTGTAATCGTTTACCGTATTAAAGACTACTTCTTCAGGGGCTTTTATCGTTCTGGTTCGGTACACATCGTATTGATTGTCCAGTGTAGCTATGTAAATAGAAAAAGCGATAATAACCAAAAGTAAGAACAGTAAAATGTATTTTAGAGCTTTCATGATAATTATTTTAGCTTGATTTTATGCATAACAAATATAGGCATTTATCTGTATTTTTTTAATTTTGTAATATTAATAGAATAGATATATAAATATGATGAAGTTAAAATATTTCTCCTCAGTAACACTTTTTTTGTTTTTGGCATGGGCTTGTAATGAAAATCCTAAACTTAAAACTGATACGGTATTGCCCGGTTTGAGCCCGTCCGAAGTCAGTTATGATACCATAGTGGATCAATTTGCAGATATAAAAATATTACGGTATCAAATTCCCGGATTTGACAGCCTGAGTTTGAAAAAGAAAAAGTTAGTATATTATCTTACGCAAGCCGGTTTAGCAGGCCGTGACATCATTTGGGATCAGAATTACAGGCATAATCTGGCAATTAGAGATGCCTTAGAGCATATTTATACCCATTTTGCGGGTGATAAAACTACTCCGGATTGGAAAGCCTTTGAAACCTATCTAAAAAGAGTTTGGTTTTCAAATGGTATTCACCATCACTATTCAACTATAAAAATAAAACCGGAATTTACCCGAAATTATTTTAAGCAATTATTGGCAGATACCAAAACTGAATTAGACACGGCGGTAGTGGCCATTTTGTTTAATGATGTAGATAATAAAAAAGTAAACCTTTCCAAAGATGTTGATATTGTTCTGGAATCTGCGGTAAATGTTTACGGGCCGGAGGTTACCCAAAAGGAAGTGGAGGATTTTTACGGGGCTATAGAAGTGGATAAAGAAAAGCCTATTGAAAAAGGATTAAATTCTAAATTGGTTCATGAAAATGGCCAATTGGTAGAAAAAGTATATAAAGCAGACGGATTGTATGGCAATGCAATTAAGGAAATTATCAAATGGCTGGAAAAAGCTAAAGAAGTGGCAGAAAATCCACAGCAGGCAAAAACGCTGGATTTGTTGATAGAATTTTACAAAACAGGTGATTTAAACACTTGGGATAAATATGCTATCTCTTGGGTAAATACTACTGATGGCGATATTGATTGGATAAACGGTTTTATAGAAGTCTATAACGACCCTAAAGGGTATCGAGGTTCCTACGAAGGCATTGTACAAATTAAAGATTTTGAAATGTCTAAACAGATGGAAGTGCTATCTGAAAATGCCCAGTGGTTTGAGGACAATTCACCGCTTATGGATGCTCATAAAAAGAAAAATGTAGTAGGTGTTTCCTACAAAACCGTAAATGTAGCTGGAGAAGCAGGTGATGCTTCCCCCAGTACGCCCATTGGAGTAAATTTGCCCAATAACAACTGGATACGCCAAATGCACGGTAGTAAGTCCGTTTCTCTTGGAAACATTATAGATGCGTACAATCGTGTAGGTAGTACCGGCAGATTGGAAGAATTTGCCAATGACCAGGATGAGGTTACATTAGAAAAAAAATATGGCCAAAAAGCTGATAAATTACACACTGCACTTCATGAGGTTATAGGCCATGCTTCCGGGCAAATAAATCCGGGAGTTGGAACGCCAAAGGAGACTTTAAAATCCTATAAATCAACCATAGAAGAGGGTAGGGCAGATTTAGTAGGCTTGTATTATCTCTACAGCCCGAAATTGCAAGAACTGGGCTTGGTGGACGATTGGAAGAACACCGGAAAAGCTGCGTATGACGGTTATATTCGTAACGGATTAATGACACAGTTAATTAGATTAGATCTTGGCGATGACTTGGAAGAAGCTCACATGCGAAACCGGCAATGGGTCTCTGCTTGGGTATACGAACAGGGGAAAAAAGAAAATGTAATTGAAAAAATTACCCGAAACGGAAAGACCTATTTTAATATCAATGATTACGAAAAGCTCAGAGAAATATTCGGGAGACTGTTACGCGAAACTCAGCGGATTACCTCAGAGGGAGACTATCAGGCAGCCAAAAATTTAGTGGAAAATTACGGTGTAAAAGTAGATCAGGATATTCATAAGGAAGTGCTGCAACGCAATAGCCAATTTCAGGCTCCACCTTACAGTGGCTTTGTGAACCCGATATTGGTGCCTAAGACAAATGACAGTGGAGAAATTACGGATATAATAATTAGGCAACCTGGGTCATTTGAACAACAAATGCTGGATTATGCAGAGCAGTACAGTAACTTGTAGGCAGGCCGGGCTTCTTTTTAGATGTAGATTCGCTACATTAACCGGAGGGGAAGTAGAACTGCTTTTGTGTGAAGTTAATGAACTTATCGTTACTTTTTGTTTTTAACCGAAATCAAAGACTCGCGAACGCCTTAGTAAAAGATAAAAGAGTTGTGAGCTAAAATGAGATAAAATTTGTTCAGATGAGATACTTTTTGAAAGTCATAACCGTGGCTACGAATAAAAAAGTAACGAGAATATGAACAAATTTGAGCCGTTTTTTTAGGAAATAGAAAAAGTAAAGATGGGTTTAATGTGTAAAAAATAGAAAAATGAGAGGGGTAGTTGTAAAATCTACCGGAAGTTGGTATCAGATAAAAACTGAAGATGGCCAAGAACTGGCTTGCCGTATCAAAGGAAAGTTCCGTTTAAATGAGATAAAAAGTACCAATCCTGTTACGGTAGGTGACAAAGTGGTGGTGGAACGGGAAGAGCATTCGGATACCGGTATTATTACTGATATTCTGGATAGAAAGAATTATATTATCAGAAAATCGGTAAATCTGTCTAAGCAAACTCATATTATAGCTGCCAATATAGATCAGGCTTTTTTATTGGTTACTTTAATTCATCCGGTAACCCACACCCAATTTATAGACCGGTTTTTGGGTACTGCTGAAGCCTATGATATTCCTGCTTTTTTGGTGTTTAATAAAATTGATATTTACAATGCCGATTTGGATAGAGAAAAAGAGAATCTAATAGGGATTTATCAAAAAATAGGCTATGAATGTTTGGAGGTGTCTGCTACAGAAAGAACAAACCTTCATACGCTTAAAAATTTAATGAAAGGGAAGGTAAATTTGCTTTCCGGACATTCAGGAACAGGAAAATCTACTTTGATAAACGCCATAGCACCGGATTTGAATCTCAAGACAGCTGAAATTTCTACTCAGCACCGCCAAGGCCAACACACCACTACTTTTGCAGAAATGTTTCCATTGCCTTTTGGCGGATATATTATTGATACACCGGGTATAAAAGGTTTTGGAGTAGTAGATTTTGATCCGGAAGAAACTACTGATTTTTTTCGGGAATTTTTTGCTCGTAAGCACCTTTGTAAATTTAACAATTGCCAACATGTAAACGAACCCAAATGTGCCGTAAAAAAGGCCTTGGAAGATGGGGAAATTGCCATTTCCCGATACCAGAGCTATTTAGAGATGCTCAATGAGGAAAAGGAACGGTTTCGCATGGATGCTTTTAGATAATGGTATAAGAATTTAATTTCCGCACATTGTACTTATAACGCTGCATCAGGTTCCTCTTCCTCATAGATAAAATATTGTTCTGTTTCATCTTCTTCTCCCCAGTCATATTTAACCGGCTGCGGGCCGTGTTTTCGATAGATTATAGCCAATAATAAACCGGTTATAAATCCGGAGAGATGCCCTTCCCAAGACATATCTTCTTTAATTGGCAAAATATACCAAACCATTCCACCATATAAAAAAATGACTATCAGAGATACTGCTACCAGCCGATAATATCTTCTGATTAAACCACTAAACAACAAAAAACTAAACAACAGGTAAACCACCCCACTGGCTCCGATATGATAGGCCGGTCGAGCAATAACCCAAGTGAATATGCCTGTAAGTAAGGTGCCGTAAATCAATATTTTAAAAGCAATTTTTCTGTAGAAATAAAATAGTGACAACAGCAATACGAAAAGGGGAACAGAATTGTTAAAGAGATGTTTTACGCCACTGTGGATAAACGGTGAAAAAATTACGCCTTGCAAGCCTTTTAAGGTTCGTGGATATAGCCCATATTTGGTAAAATAAAGGTCAAATTTTAACTCCGCCCAAAGAATTATCCATAGTAATAAAACCAGATATAGCGGTACGGCTAACATCCAGTTAGAAAATTTGAATTGGCTGTGTTCTGTATTTGCATTCATGTAAGTGCTAATTAACAAAATTTTGGATTAAAGATTAAAATACTTAACAACAAACGTATATAACACCTCATCTTTGCACTTAAAAACCTTTGAAATATCTTGATATTTCTTCATGCTTTTAAGTACAAATCTAAAGTATTCCTATACGTTCTGTGAAAACAAGATTAACCGAATTCAGGTTAAAACAAATCCATAGTTAAAAACTTCCAATATTATCCCGTATTTTTGTCTTATGAATACACCTTTAGCAGAACGCATCCGGCCAAAAAAATTGTCTGATTATATTAGTCAGGAGCATCTTGTAGGGGCAGATGGCTCACTTACCCGGCATATAAAAAGCGGCGTTATTCCTTCGCTTATTTTATGGGGCCCACCTGGTGTGGGTAAGACCACATTGGCAGAAATTATTGCTGTGGAATCCGGCAGGCCGTTTTATACCTTGAGTGCTATAAATTCCGGTGTTAAAGATGTACGAGAAGTTATAGAAAAGGCAAAGCAAAGCAGTGGTTTATTTACCACCAAAAATCCAATTTTATTTATAGATGAAATTCATCGTTTTAGTAAGTCCCAGCAAGATTCACTGCTTGGGGCAGTGGAGAAGGGTTGGGTTACACTGATAGGAGCCACCACTGAGAATCCCAGTTTTGAAGTTATTCCGGCTTTATTGTCCAGATGCCAAACATATATTCTCAATGATTTTAGTAAAGAAGATTTGCTAGCATTGTTGGAAAGAGCCATGGAAGTAGATGAGGTTATTTCCAAAAAAAGTATAAAGATAAAGGAAGCCAATGCCTTGCTGCGGGTTTCGGGTGGCGATGCCAGAAAATTGCTCAATATTTTTGAGCTATTGGTGGATGCTGATGTTGATGATATTGAGATAACGGATAAAATGGTGTTAGAAAAGATTCAACACAAAGCAGCAAGATATGATAAAACGGGTGAACAACATTATGATATTATTTCTGCATTTATCAAATCTATTCGTGGCAGTGACCCCAATGCCGCGGTATATTGGCTTGCCAGAATGGTTGAAGGTGGCGAAGATGTAAAATTTATTGCCCGCAGGTTGATAATTTTGGCATCAGAAGATATTGGCAATGCCAATCCTAATGCTTTATTATTGGCTAATGCCACTTTTCAATCCGTTTCGATAATTGGCTATCCGGAAGCAAGAATTATCCTCAGTCAATGTGCTGTTTATCTGGCCAATTCGCCAAAGAGTAATGCTACCTATGAAGCCATTGGCAAAGCCCTGCAAACCGTAAAGCAAACCGGAGATTTATCCGTACCGCTACATTTGAGAAATGCTCCAACTAAACTAATGAAAGACTTGGAATATGGCAAAGGCTATGCCTACGCCCACAGCTATGAAGGCAATTTTGTACATCAGGAATTTCTGCCCAAAGAAATTAGCAATACCAAATTCTACGAACCTGGCAAAAATAC